>NZ_JAHVHQ010000004.1:640000-979454 GCF_019802205.1 Roseovarius atlanticus | reverse complement strand
ACGCCGGGCCGCTCCACCTTCAGCACATCCGCCCCGAACCACGCCAGAAGCTGCGTGCAGGTCGGACCCGACTGAACATGCGTGAAGTCCAGGATCTTGATGCCGTCCAATGCTTTCATCAGGTCATTCCCCCATGTTTTTCGTGATTCCCGCGCGGGTCCAGACCTCGCGCACGTGGTCGTGCAGGCGCATCGTATGATCGCGCACGCGAGCCCCGGCGAGGTCCGCATCGCGCGCTTCCAGCGCCTCGATGATTTCCATGTGGTCCGCCACCGATTGCGGCACGCGATCCACCTCGGCCATGGACCGGCGGCGCACGGCGTGCATGTGCACGAACAGGTTCTCGGCCATGCTGGACAACAATTCGCAGCCCGAGATTTCCAGGATCTTCTGGTGAAAGCGAATGTTGTCGTCGGAATATTCCGCGATGTCCGCGCCGGTCTTGGAGACCGAGTATTTCGCAGCAATCGTGCGCAGGCTCGTGATCTCGCGGTCCGTGGCACGCTCGCAGGCCAGCCGCGCCGCCATGCTTTCCAGCGCGGCCCAGGCGATGATCATCTCCAGGATATCCGACAGCGTCTTGCGCTGCACGAAGATGCCGCGACGGGGGCGGACCTCCAGAAGGCCTTCCTGTTCCAGCCGTACCAGAACCTCGCGCAGGGGCGTGCGGGAGACGCCCAGCTGGTCCGCAAGGCTGCGTTCGTCCAGCCGCAAGTCCACGCTGTCGGAATAAATGTCCATCTCGAGGATCGCTTCCCGCATCCGGTTATAGATGTGGTCCTTGAGCGTGACCGACGTGTCGATCGGATTGAGTTTCATGACGGCCCACCGGGTTTGAATCGTTAAATCCGTAGTCTGGTATACCACGAACCAACGCAAATCAACGGCAAACTTTCGCGGATGCAGCAAGAATACCGCCCTGTCGCCGTGCAGACCGCCTTTCCCGAGGGTCGAAACAAAAGGGCCGGGAAACCCCCGGCCCTTCGAAAATCATGATTTCGGCGCGGATTATTCCGCCGCCACCGCCGCCTCGGCCTTTTCCACCCGCACGGCCGAGTACTTGAACTCGGGGATCTTGCCATAGGGGTCGGTGGCCGGGTTGGTGAGGATGTTCGCCGCCGCCTCGACATAGGCAAAGGGCATGAAGACCATGTCCGGCGCAATCGCGCGGTCGGCCCGCGCCATCACGTCGATCGAGCCGCGCTTGGTGGTGATCCGCACCATGCCGCCCGGCTCAACGCCCAGCTTGCGCAGGGTCGAGGGATGCAGAGAGCAGTTCGCCTCGGGCTCAACCGCGTCCAGCACGCTGGCCCGACGGGTCATCGACCCGGTGTGCCAATGCTCCAGTTGCCGCCCGGTGGTCAGAACCATCGGATAGTCCGCATCTGGCAGGTCGTCGGGCGGGATCACGCTGGCCGGGGTGAACCGGGCGCGGCCCTCGGGGCGCGGGAAGGCATCGCCGAACACCACGGCCTGGCCGGGGTCCTCGGGGCTGAGCGACGGGTAGGTCACCGCCTCGCGTTCCAGCCGCTCCCAAGTGATGTTGTCGAGGCTGCGCATGTTGATCGCCATCTCGTTGAACACTTCGCTGGGATGCGTGTAGGTCCAGTTCAGGCCACAGCGCTTGGCGAGCTCTACCTCGATCCACCAGTCCTCTTTCGCCTCGCCCGGCGGCGGTACCGCCTGGCGCAGCATCTGCACCGTCCGGTTGGTGTTCGACACCGTGCCGGATTTTTCATAGAGGGCCGAGGCCGGCAGGATCACGTCGGCATAGTTGGCCGTCTCGGTGATGAAGATATCCTGCACCACGAGGTGATCCAGCATCGCCAGCGCGTCGCGGGCATGTTCCACGTCCGGGTCGCTCATCGCAGGGTTCTCGCCCAGCACGTACATCGCCTTGATGTGACCCTCGTGCACCGCGTCCATGATCTCGGTGACGGTCAGGCCCTTCTCGCTGCTGAAATCGCCGGATTCCCAAACCTCGGTGAAGGCCTTGCGCACCCCGTCATCCGTAACCGACAGGTAGTCGGGCAGGAACATCGGGATCAGGCCCGCGTCGGATGCGCCCTGCACGTTGTTCTGGCCGCGCAGCGGGTGAAGGCCCGTGCCCGGACGGCCCACGTGGCCGCACATCAGCGCCAGCGAAATCAGGCAGCGGGAATTGTCCGTGCCGTGGATGTGCTGGCTGACGCCCATGCCCCAGAAAATCATGCCGGACTGCGCCGTCGCGAACTCCCGCGCGACCTGCCGCAGCGTTTCGGCAGGGATGCCGCACAGCTCTTCCATCTTCTCGGGCGGGAACTGCGCCAGATGCGCCTTCTCGGCCTCCCAATTCTCGGTGAAGGCCTCGATATACTGCTGGTCGTAGAGTTCCTCCTCGACGATCACGTGCATGATCGCGTTCAGCATGGACACGTCCGCGCCCGGCTTGAACTGCAGCATGTGGGTCGCGAAGCGCTTCATCCCCACGCCGCGCGGGTCCATCACGATCAGCTTGCCACCGCGCTTGGTGAACTGCTTGAAATAGGTGGCGGCAACGGGGTGGTTCTCGATCGGGTTGGCCCCGATGATGATCGCCACGTCGGCATTCTCGATCTCGTTGAAGGTCGCGGTCACCGCGCCGGACCCGACGTTCTCGATCAACGCCGCGACCGACGAGGCATGGCACAGCCGCGTGCAGTGGTCGACGTTGTTGTGGCCGAAACCCTGGCGGATGAACTTCTGGAACAGGTAGGCCTCTTCGTTGGTGCATTTCGCACTGCCGAAGCCGGCCACCTCGCGGCCCCGGCCCTTCAGGCCGTTCGCCGCCACGTCCAGCGCCTCATCCCAGGAGGCTTCGCGGAAAAAGTCGCGCCAGTTGCCCGGATCGACGTTCAGCCCCTTGGCCGGCGCATCGTCGCGCCGGATCAGGGGCTTGGTCAGACGGTGTGAGTGGTGGATATAGTCATAGCCGAACCGGCCCTTGACGCACAGGCGACCTTCGTTCGCGGGGCCATTGATCCCCTCGACGTATTTCACCTTGTCGTCCTTGACCTTCAGGCTGATCTGGCAGCCGACGCCGCAGAAGGCGCAGACGCTTTCGACCTCGCGGTCATAATCGGCGCTGTCGCCCACCTGCGCATCGTCCACCACGGTGGAGGGCATCAGCGCGCCGGTTGGGCAGGCCTGGACGCATTCGCCGCAGGCCACGCAAGTGCTTTCGCCCATCGGGTCGTCGAAATCGAACGTGGGAAAGCTGTCATGCCCGCGTCCGGCCATGCCGATGACGTCGTTGACCTGCACTTCGCGGCAGGCCCGGACGCACAGGTTGCACTGGATGCAGGCATCCAGGTTGACGCTCATGGCCACATGGCTGTCATCCAAGAGCGGCACGCGGTCCTGTTCCAGCTTGGGAAAGCGGCTTTCCGACACGCCGGCCAGCTTGGCCATGTCCCAAAGGTGGCTCGACTTGTCATGCGCCTTTTCCGGCACGGGCTGGTCGGCGACAAGCATCTCCATCACCATCTTGCGCGCCGTTTCGGCCCGGTTGGAATTCGTGGTGACATTCATGCCTTCGCTGGGTTCGCGGATACAGGAGGCGACGAGGTTCCGCTCGCCCTCGACCTCGACCATGCAGGCGCGGCAGTTGCCATCGGGGCGATACCCCGGCGCGGGCTTGTGGCACAGATGCGGGATTTTCAGACCCCGGCCATTGGCCACCTCCCAGATGGTCATGCCCTTCTCGGCTTCGACTTCCTTGCCATCGAGTGTGAACTTGATCTTGTCGGTCATGTCTTACACCTCGTCCGGGAAATGTTTCATCGTCAGGCGAATGGGGTTGGGCGCAGCCTGGCCCAGGCCGCAGATCGAGGCATCCACCATGGTCTGGCTCAGCTCCTCCAGCAGCGACTGATCCCATTTGTCCGCCTGCATCAGCTTCACGGCCTTTTCACAGCCGACGCGGCAGGGCGTGCACTGGCCACAACTTTCGTCCTCGAAGAACTTCAGCATGTTGATCGCCGCTTCCTTGGCGCTGTCCTGGTCCGACAGAACCACGACGGCAGCCGACCCGATGAAGCTGCCATGCGGCTGCAACGTGTCGAAATCGAGCGGCACGTCATCCATGTGCGCGGGCAAGAGGCCCGAGGACGGACCGCCCGGCTGATAGGCTTTCAGGGTGTGACCGTCCAACATCCCGCCGGCGGCCTCGATGATGTCGAGAATGGTGGAGCCTGCCGGCAGCAGGTGCACGCCCGGGTTCTTGACCCGGCCCGACACCGAGTAGGAGCGCAGGCCCTTGCGGTCGTTCTTTTCCACGCTCGACAGGATCTCTCCGCCCTCGCGCAGAACGCGGGTCACCCAGTAGAGCGTCTCGACGTTGTTCACCAGCGTCGGCTTGTTGTAGACGCCGACCTGCGCCACGAAAGGAGGGCGGTGACGCGGCAGCCCGCGCTTGCCCTCGATCGACTCGATCATCGCGCTTTCTTCGCCGCAGATATAGGCCCCGGCGCCGCGGCGCAGTTCGATATAACCTTCCTCGACGATGCCCGCGTCTTCCAGCGCCTTGATCTCCTTGGCCAGGATCTTCAGCACCGCCGGGTATTCGTCGCGCATGTAGATAAAGCAGGTCTTCGCCTCGACCGCCCAGGCGGCGATCAGCATGCCCTCTAGGAACAGATGCGGCGTGCGCTCCAGGTAATAGCGGTCCTTGAACGTGCCCGGCTCTCCTTCGTCACCGTTGACGGCAAGGTAACGCGGCCCGGCCTCGGCCCGCACGAAGCCCCATTTCTTGCCCGACGGGAAACCGGCCCCGCCAAGACCGCGCAGGCCCGAATCCAGCAATGTCTGCTGAATCGTCTCGAAATCGCCACCCTTGCGGATTTCCGCCAGCTTCTCGTAACCGCCCTCGGCCCGGTAGGCCGCAAAATCCTCGTAATCGGGCACATGCGTGTGGGTGTCGTCCGCGGCAATCGCCGCTTCGACCTTCTCCACCGTCGCGTTGTCGATGTGATTGTGGCCCAGTTCCAGCACCGGCGCGGTATCGCAGCGCCCCATGCAGGGCGCGCGCAGCACACGCACCTCGCCGGGGTCCATGCCATCCTCCAGCGCGGCCTTCAGCTGTTGTGCGCCGGCCAGTTCGCATGACAGCGAATCGCACACCCGGATGGTCAGGGCGGGCGGCGGAACCTCGCCTTCCTTGACCACGTCGAAATGCGCATAAAACGTTGCAACTTCATAGACTTCGGCCTGAGAGATGCGCATTTCCTCGGCCAAGGCGCGAAGATGCGCAGCTGACAGATGGCCGAACTTGTCCTGGATCAGGTGCAGGTATTCGATCAGCAGATCACGCCGTCTCGGTGCATCGCCCAGAAGGTCGCGAACCTCTTCCCACGCCTGATCCTCGAGCTGCCGGCCCTTGGGCGTGCGCCGCCCCTTGCCTTTACCCGATTTCCAGACGCCGCTGCGATCATCAAGTGCCATGTGGACCCTCCCGTTGCTGGGAGCACACTAAGGCATACCATTTTCAATCAAAATTCGTATGATTCAAACCCACGATAAGCGGGCCTTATCGCAGAACCTCTTTCAGCGCCTGCACGGTGCGCAACGCCGGGCCACGATCCGCCGTCACGAGGCTGAGGGATTTGTGCACTTCGGGCTCCACCAGCGGCAGGATTCGCACCGACCTTGGCGCGCCGGTATTCTCGACCAGCACCTTCGGCACCACCGTTGCCGCCGCGCCCTGGATCGCCATCACCACGCCCGCCGTCAGGCCCGACAATTCCGCCACGACGCGCGGCCGCGTGCCCACATCCTGAAACACGGTGTCGATGATATGCCGGTTCTGCATTCCCGGCTCCAGCAGGCAAAGCGGCAGCGCACCCGCCTCTTTCCAGGTGATCTCGGTCTTGTCGTCATCCACCATCTGCGCCGGGACCAGCAGCACGTATTCCTCGTCGTCGATCGGCATCACGCTCAGGAAACTGTGAATGGCACTCTCGGAGTTGGCGCTGTCGGTATAGGTGATCCCCGCATCGTAGGTGCCGGCCTCCAACCCGTGCAGGATGGCCAACGAGTTCATCGTCTTGACCCTCACGGTGATCCCCGGATTGGCCTCGCGCAGACGGATCACCGTCTTGGCCGCGAGCGCGGTCGCAGTCGGGATCACAGCCAGCGACAGGACACCTGTCACGTCCCCCGGCTCGGCGCTGAACTCGGTCTCCAGCCGCTTCACATCCTCGAGGATCTGAAGCGCGTGGCGCACGATGCTCTCCCCGTCGGGCGTCAAGCCCTGAAAGCGGTTGCCCCGATGCACGATCTTGGTCTCGAGGTGCTCCTCCAGCTTGGCGATCCGCATGGAAAACGCAGGTTGCGACACGCCGCATTCCTCGGCGGCGCGGGCAAAATGCTTCTGCCGCGCCAGCGCGGTCAGAAATTGCAGGTCTTTGAGGTCAAGCACGCGCGCTCCATCTTCGCCAGCCAGTCGTGCCGCGTTAAATCAAGCCCCGCGCCGGATGTCTATTCAAACCGGCACGTTGCCGGATCACACCGGGCTGTCCACCTGCCCGAATATCTGCGCCGCGTGTTTCGCCAGGTAAATGCGCAGCCAAGGCGTATAGATGTCCGGCATGCTTCGCGCCCACTCGGCCAGTTCGTCCAGATCGACCCAGGCCGTGTCGATCACTTCATCCGGGTTCGGATGCACGGCGATACGCTCCGGCACCGTCGCCACGAAGACATCGACCAGTTCATGCTCGACAAGGCCCCCGCCGACATCGGCGCGGTATTCGATCTGGTCGCGGTAGTCCAGCGCCAGGCCTTCGATGCCCAATTCCTCGTTCAGCCGCCGCACCGCGCAGGCCTCGGGGTCTTCGCCCCAGTTCGGATGGGTGCAGCAGGTATTCGCCCACAGGCCCGGCGTGTGGTACTTGCCGAACGCGCGCCGCTGGATCAGCACGTCGTTGCCGCAAAGAACGAAAACGGACACGGCCTTGTGCCGCAGTCCACGCTCATGCGCCTCCAGCTTTTCGACGGCCACCAGGTCGCCACCGATCCATGTCGGGATCATGACGCTCATGTATAGCCCGCCGGCACCAGGCGCGTCAGGTGCGCCAGGTTCTTCAACCCGATCTTGAGGTGGGCCATGGGGCGGGCCTTGACCAGTTTCTTGTTCATGTACGCCTCGAAGGTCAGACGCTGCACGTCGATATCATGGCACAGCGACACGAACCGTTCGCGCCGCTCGTCCGACTTGTAATAGGCATTCTGCATCGACGCCAGCACCCGGAACACCGTCTTGTGCTCTTTCATGAACAGCTGCCGCGCCAGCCGCAGGTCCCTGACCCGTCCCGACGCCAGCGTCGCCGCCGCCGCCGTGGCCGCCACGCGCCCACCGGCCATGGCATAGTATATCCCCTCGCCCGAACTGGGCGCAACCACGCCCGCCGCATCCCCGGCCAGCACGACATCCCTGCCATTGTCCCAGCGATCCAGCGGTTTCAGCGGGATCGGCGCGCCTTCCTTGCGGATCGTCTCGCAGTCCGCCAGCCCGCTGGCCACGCGCAGATCGGCGGTGGCCTGTTTCACGTCCACCTCCTTGACCAGCGACCCCATGCCGACGCTGGCCGACTTGCCATGCGGAAAGACCCAGCCATAGAAATCGGGGCTGATCCGCCCGTCATAGATCACGTCGCAGCGGGCCGGGTCGTAGGCGCCCACCTTGCCCGGGGCCGCGATGATCTCGTGATAGGCGATGACGTAGGGAATACGGTCCCCGCCCTCGACCTCGTCGCGCGCCACGTTCGACCGCGCGCCATCCGCGCCAATCACCAGCTTGCAGGGCAGGTCACGCTCGGTTCCGCTGACCTTGTCGCGATAGATCACGCGGGTTACCCCGTCCTCGCGTACGATCCGCTTGTAGGTTCCCGTGGCCCGCACCGCTCCCGCGGCTTCGGCCCGAACCCGCAGAAACTCATCGAAATCCTCGCGGTCCACCATGCCGACAAAGCCGTTCTCGATGGGGATATCGACCTTGCGCCCGGTCGGAGAGATCATCCGCGCGGTGGTGATCTTGGCCACCAGCAGATCCTCGGGAATGTCGAAATCCGCGATCAGACGCGGCGGGATCGCCCCGCCACAGGGCTTGATGCGCCCCGCCCTGTCCAGGAGCGCCACCTTGTGGCCGGACCGCGCCAGGTCCTCTGCCGCCGTGGCCCCGCTCGGGCCACCCCCCACCACGACCACGTCAAACATCGCTCATTCTCCCGGTTGCAGCAGCGGCGCGCAGGGCCGGTGCAGGATGCGCACCG
Organism: Roseovarius atlanticus; assembly: GCF_019802205.1. Lineage (GTDB taxonomy): Bacteria > Pseudomonadota > Alphaproteobacteria > Rhodobacterales > Rhodobacteraceae > Roseovarius > Roseovarius atlanticus_A. The sequence continues at coordinate 971,169 of NZ_JAHVHQ010000004.1, read as the reverse complement.
CGACCAGCGCGGCGGCCAAGAAAAGCACGGCCTCGAGACCGAAGACGGCGGCATAGGCCGCGCCGTCGCTCATGAAACTCCGCGCCACGTCAAGGGTGCCCGTGGCGATCAGCCCGGCCAGACCGGCGGCCACCGCCTGGGCAGCACCGAAGACGCCCATCCGCGTGCCGGTGGCGCCTTCCTGCGCCGCGGCAAGGCGCATCATCGACCCGATGGCACCCACGACGAACAGACCGTTGCCCAGCCCCAGGATGACCGTGAACGGCACCAGCGCCGCGCCCGCGCCAAGCCCCATCAGGCCCACCGCAGACACCACGCAGCCGGTGACGGCCCATGTCCGCAAGCTTCCCAGCCGGAACGTCGAAAACGCTCCGGCCATCAGCATCCCCAAAAGCGCAGCACCGTCCTTGCCCCCCGACAGCTTGGTCGATTCGTCGGGTGTCAGCCCGTGGATATGGCCTGCGAAAGGCTCCAGCACCAATTCACTGAGGTAGAAGGCCAGGATCGACAGGAACACGAACCCGGTAAAGGCCTTCGCTGCCGGGTCGGCCCAGGTCGCTCTCAACGCGGGACCCAAGGTCGGCTCCTGCGGCGCAGGGACGGCTCCCAACCGCCGCTCGACGCCCCAGGTCGCGATCAACGCCGCCACGAAACAGGCCGCAGCCACGATGGGCACAACCATCATCAGGCGCTCCGGGCTGTAGGGTTTCAGCGCGATGCCCGCACCCACCGATGCCGCAATCGCCCCGGCGATCAGCATCAGCCAGGCGAACGTGGCGGCCGCGCCCTTCTTTTCATCCGGCGCGGCTGTCGCCAGCAGCGCCAGGAAGGACGTCCCCGCCGCCCCGATACCGAAGCCGATCAGCGCATAGGCCACGATCCAGACCGCAATCGCCACCTGCGTGCTCGGCGCAAAGGCGATTCCCCAGGCCGTCAGCACCAGCCCCGCGCCCACGACAAGCGTACCGCCCAGGATGAACGGCGTCCGCCCGCCCCTGGCATCCGAGCGATGGCCCCAGACCGGCCGCGACAATTGAACGGCGTAATGCAACGCCACCAGGACCCCCGGCAGCAAGGCGGGCAAGGCCAGTTCCACCGTCATCAGGCGGTTGAACAGGTTGACCGGAAGCGCGGCCATCCCGCCGATCGCGGCATTGGCCAGGCACAAACGCGCGATACCGCCCCATCCCAGGGTCATACCAGCCCCCTCAGGGCGAAAGCCGCCACCATCATTCCGCTGACATAAAGCGTGACGCCCGTGCCGTTGTACCAGGGCGCCCGGCCCTTGGGGTCAGACAGAAGCACCCGCATCGCCCAGACCTGCACCGCCAGCAACGCGGCGATGGCAGCGGCGTGCCACACCTGCCCCCAACCCGCCAGCAACGCGATCACCGCGACCTGCGGCACGGCCATGATCCAGCAGGCCACCCGTGCCGCGCGCGCCGGGCCCAGCGTGACCGGCAGCGACTTCACGCCAGTCTGACGATCGCCCTCCAACGCCTTGAAATCGTTGAGAGTCATGATGCCGTGTGCCCCCACGGCGTAAAGCAGCGCCAGCAGCACGATCTGCCATGCCGGCGCCCCGGACGACAAGACCGCCGCGCCCGTGAACCAGGGCAGTCCCTCGTAGCACAGCCCGACAAGACCCGGCCCCCACCAACCCGACTTCTTCAGCCGGACCGGCTCGGCCGAGTAGGCCCAGGCCGCCAGGACCCCGAACACCGTCGCGGCAAACCCCCAGGGCCCCAGTGTCGTCCCCAGGGCCAATGCCGCAGCGCTCATGACCAGCGCGATCCACAGCCCCCACCGCCCGGGAATCCGGCCCGACGGGATCGGGCGATACGGCTCGTTGATGGCATCGACATCCCGGTCGCACCAGTCATTGGCCGCCTGGCTCATGCCGCAGACCACCGGCCCTGCAAGCACCATGCCGATCAGCACAAGCCAGGGCGCGGAAAGGACGGGAACGCCGCTGGAAACCACGCCGCAAAGATACGCCCAGACCGGCGGGAACCACGTGATCGGCTTGATCAGGGTCAGGATGGCGCGCGCTTCGGGCCAGCGTCGCGGCGCGCGTATGTCTATCGAGACACTCATAGTGTCAAGTATGGTTTACATATCGGATTCGGGAAAGGTCTTTTTTGGCGTCAGGAACGCTGCGACGATGAACCCCCGTCAGACCGGACGTGCCAAGAGCTTCTTCAAAGCTCTAGCGCGCCTACTCGTCACTATTCGAGTTGATCAACCCGTGCTTGCGCAGCTTGACGTACAGGCTCTGCCGCGACAGACCCAGCATTTCGGCCGCGGCGACGCGGTTGTTTCCGGTCAGCTGCACCGCGGTCTCGATACACAGTTTTTCGATCACGTCCGACGTGGCCGACACCAGCTCTTTCAGCGACGCCGTGCCGACCAGGTCCATGACGTTCTTCATGGCCTCCTCGCTGACGACGCTGCCGAATTCCGTCTCGCCGGCCTCATTCATGGCCGTATTGCGCAGGATGAAACCGAAACCGAAATCCCCGGAGGGGTTGCGCAGCCGCGCCACCGACACGTCCACGGTCGCCCGGGTCCCCACAAGGCTGGCGACCTGCGTGGAATAGTTGCGCAACCGCCCCTGCTTGGCCGCCGTTTCCAGCATGAGCTTCGTATCGACCGCCCCACGCACAAGAAAGTCCGACAGGTTGGCATCGCGTATGTCCCGCAGCTGTGCTGCGTCGGCCATGGTCAGGAACGCCTCGTTCGCATCGCGAATCACGCCCTTGCCGTCCGTGATGACGATCGCATCGCTGGTGGCGGCGTAGAGCGCCCCCATGACAACGCCGGATTCCGCAGTCGTCCCCGCCTTGCCGTCTGCCGACCGCAGGTGGCACAGAATGAACAGATCGCCCGCCGCGCGGAAGAACTCCGGATGAAGCGTCACGTCGCGTTCATTGCGACGGGCCACAAGGCTTATGCCCCGCGCCTCGCGAGATCCCGCCGCCGCGCGCATCGCCTCGATCAACTCTTCGCGGCGGCGTCCATCGAACGCCTGCGCCAGCGACGATCCGCTCAGCGTTTCGGGACTTGCCCCCAAGAGCATGGCCGCGGCGCCGTTGAGGTCACGAATCCGGCCTTTTTCAGGTTCCACCAGAATCAGCGGCGTCTCGGACGCCTGCAGAACCACATTGTAGAATGTCTGCTCGCCGCGCAGCCGCTGCTGATCCCGTTCGCGCGCGGTCTGTTCTGCGACAAGACGCTGCTGCACCTCGGCAATCGGCTGCATGTCTCGTCCCAGCAAGAGCAACCCGCCGTTGCGGTAGACCCTGTGCAGCGTATAGCGGATGGGGAATTCCCAGGTCGCGTTATCGACGTGGTTCAACTCCAGCGCCCTCGGCGTCATGTCGGGATCGGCCTGCATGGCCGCCACGCGCAAATCGAACTTTTCCTTGCTTTCGAACGTCAGGAAATTCTTGAACGGCCGTCCAACCCAGTGATCGAGGCACCCCAGGGACGGACAGTCCGGGTTGACCGAAATGCCTGCAACCTCGCCATCGTCGGACACGTAGACAGCCATGTCACCGGCCTGCTCGACGATGTTCTGCACTTCTGTTGGGTCGGGCAAGGCTCCCGCACGCAGTCTCTCAGACTTCCGACTTTCTCGGGTCACCAGACCACTCCGCCATTCCCCAGATCAAGGAGCATCAGATCGCGCCGTTGAAAGGCACTGCCTCTGCTGCACTTGACAGCCCACATTTCTCGATCACTTCGCGCGCAGTGCGAACCGCATGATCCGCACCCGTTCTCGAAACGGCCCTTGGATCAGCCTCGACAGCTCGCCCCCCGATCACGATAGGTGGCACATAGTTTGCATTCGAACGCAGGTAGTCTATCAGTTCAGTGGTTTTTTCAACCGAATTCCGCGTCGCGATCGAAATTCCGATCATCGCAAAGCGGCGGGTGCCCGAAAGTGCGGCCAATTCCTCTTTCGCCAGGCCGATCGCCATGTGCACCCAAAGGCCGTGCCTGCGCAGGTTATCCGCGGCCACGAAGGCCCCAAGCGCGTGCTGTTCGAACTGCGGCACGACCATCAGGGCCGATTGCCCAAGGGGAATGCTCCGGTCGCTCCAACGCCCCGGGACGTCGGCCTGGTGTTCACGAAACAGGCTCTGCAGCCGCGAGGCGCCGACAGTGACGTCGACAAAACTTGCCCGATCACTGACCCAGAGCTCACCCAGAAATGCCGAGGCCGCGGGAATGTAAGACTGGAAGACCTCTTCGGTGCTAACACCGCTCGCGACAAGCGAGGCCATGACCGCACGGTAGCTGCTGCTCGAGTCGGACATCAGCGCTTCGCACAGCCTCTCGATCCATTGCTCGCGCGTCCGTGGTTCGGCGCGCTCCTTGTTCGATATGACAGTGCGCAGAGCCGACTCCACCAAGAACCGGATGGCCGGCTGCTGGGACTTTGAAAGGCCGTGGCCCCTTCTGTCAGCAGAGTCTTCCACGCGCATCTCCCCCGCGTCTGGCAACATGGGTACGTCGCAGTGACGCCGAAGCCCAGGTTGACCTCTCCCACTGTGCGCCTGCGCGTGTTCAATGTCAATTTTTCCTGACATGCACGCTTAGGGAGATAGCCCAACACACTGTTTTCAGTGTGTTTGTTTCGCATCCGATTTATTCCGATGACGCGCGAACGACTTGAAAAACATGGCTCGCCGACTCGCCGGGACGTCCACTTTTGTCGGCAAAACCTAACGCCTCAATGTGTAAATTTTAGTTGACACTTCTGCGCGCCAGACCCTAGCATCACCCAAGGACCTCATGGCCCAGGAGGGGGAGCCCATGTCGCTGCCAGCGCCACCAAAAGCGAATCAGGGCCTGCTCTACACACCCGAGCAGCGCGCCCGCCGCGACTCCAGCATCTGGACGCTTGTGCAAGGCATTCTAGCGCCCGCCCAGTTCCTGGTTTTCCTGGTCTCTCTCGGCCTTGTCCTGAGATACCTGTCGACTGGCGAGGGATACGCCTTGGCCACATGGTCGATCCTGATCAAGACAGGGTTTCTCTACCTGATCATGGTCACAGGGGCGATTTGGGAGAAAGTCGTTTTCGGTCAATACCTTTTCGCCGAGTCCTTTTTCTGGGAAGACGTGTTCAGCTTCGCGGTCATTGCCCTTCACACGGCCTATATCTGGGCACTTTTCACGGCCTACCTGCCGCCCCAGGGGCTGATGTTGCTCGCCCTTGCGGCCTATGCCGCCTACGCGATCAATGCCACCCAGTTCCTGCTCAAACTGCGCGCCGCGCGACTGCAATCGGCAGTCCTGTCGGAGGTGCCGGCATGACCGATGGCGCCACGCCTCTTCCGGCCGCCGGATGCCGCGACGCCCCGGTCCTGAAACAGCGCGGCCAGCACGAGGTTTTCTGCGGCCTGACGGGAATCATCTGGCTGCACCGCAAGATGCAGGATGCCTTCTTCCTGGTCGTCGGCTCCCGCACCTGCGCCCACCTGCTGCAATCCGCCGCCGGCGTGATGATCTTTGCGGAACCCCGCTTCGGCACGGCCATTCTCGAGGAAACCGACCTCGCCGGCCTCGCCGATGCGCAAGTCGAACTTGAGCGCGAGGTCGCCCGCCTTCTGGAACGCCGCAAGGACATCCGCCAGCTTTTCCTCGTGGGCTCCTGCCCGTCCGAGGTGATCAAGCTGGACCTTGCCCGCGCCGCCGAAAAGCTGTCGCTTCAACACGCCCCGCATGTGCGGGTGCTGAATTACTCTGGCTCCGGCATCGAGACGACCTTTACCGAGGGCGAGGATGCCTGCCTCGCCTCCATGGTCCCGGTTCTGCCCGACACCGACGAGCGTCAGCTTCTCGTGGTGGGCGCCCTGCCCGACGTGGTCGAGGACCAGATGCTCGACCTTCTGTCCAAAATGGGCATCGACAACGTGAAAGTGCTGCCGGCGCGCCGCGCCGACAGCACTCTCGCGGTCGGTCCCAACACCTCTTTCATTCTCACCCAGCCTTTCCTCGGCGGCACCCTCGCCGCACTTGGAAAGCGCGGGGCGCGTCACATTCCTGCGCCTTTCCCGTTCGGCGAAGAAGGCACCACCGCGTGGCTTCGCGCCGTGGCAATGGAGTTCGGTGTCGACATCACCCTGTTCGACACTGTAACACACGCGCCCCGCGCACGGGCCAGAAAAGCGATCTCGCAGGCGGCGGAGAAATTGGACGGCAAGTCCATCTTCTTCTTCCCCGACAGCCAGCTCGAGATCCCGCTGGCCCGGTTCCTGACCCGCGAATGCGGTATGACCGCCATCGAAGTGGGCGCGCCCTACATTCACAAGGGCGTCGTCGGCCCCGATCTCGACCTGCTGGAAGAGGGACCGACCCTTTCCGAAGGCCAGGATGTCGAGATGCAGCTCGACCGCTGCCGCGCGGCCCAGCCCGACCTGACGGTCTGCGGCCTTGGCCTCGCCAACCCGCTCGAGGCCGAGGGACTGGCCACCAAATGGGCCATCGAACTCGTGTTCACCCCGGTGCATTTCTACGAACAGGCCGGCGACCTTGCCGGTCTCTTCTCGCGTCCCCTCAACCGCCGCGCCAAGCTGCGGCTGGAGGCGGCGGAATGAAGCTGTCGGTCTGGACATATGAAGGCCCGCCGCATGTCGGCGCATTGCGCGTCGCCACCGCGATGAAAGGCCTGCATTACGTCCTGCACGCGCCGCAGGGCGACACCTATGCCGACCTTCTCTTCACCATGATCGAGCGGCGCAACCATCGCCCGCCTGTCACTTATACAACATTTCAAGCCCGTGATCTGGGCGCAGACACCGCAAACCTTTTCAAAACCGCAACTCAGGCCGCTTATGAGCGGTTTCACCCCCAGGCGATGATTGTCGGCGCCTCCTGCACCGCCGAGCTGATCCAGGACGATCCCGGCGGCATGGCCGAACAGATGGGCCTGCCCTGCCCGGTCATCGCGCTGGACCTGCCCAGCTATCAGCGCAAGGAAAACTTCGGCGCGGACGAAACCCTGTTCCAACTGGTGCGCAACCTGGCCCGCCCGATGGAGCGCACGGGCCATGTCACCGCCAACCTGATCGGCCCCACCGCCCTCGGCTTTCGCCACCGCGACGACATCACCGAGGTCACCGCCCTGCTCGAAGACATGGGGATCTCGGTCAATGTCTGTGCGCCGTTCAACGCGACGCCCGAGGATCTCACCCGGCTGGGCGCGGCGCATTTCAACGTGCTGATGTATCCCGAAACCGGCGAGGCCGCCTGCCGCTGGATGGAACGCGAGCTGGACCAACCCTTCACCAAGACCGTCCCCATCGGCGTCGGCGCCACCCGCGACTTCATCGCCGAAGTGGCCGAGATCACGGGGCACGAGCCAAACCTCGACGACAGCCGCCTGCGCCTGCCCTGGTACTCGGCCTCGGTCGATTCCACCTATCTCACCGGCAAGCGCGTCTTCCTCTTCGGCGACGGCACGCATGTGGCCGCCGCCGCCCGCATCGCCCGCGACGAGATGGGGTTCGAGGTGGTGGGCCTTGGCTGCTACAACCGCGAGATGGCGCGCCCGATCCGCGCCCTGGCCAAGGACTACGGCGTCGAAGCTCTGATCACCGACGATTACCTCGACGTCGAACAGCGGATCGAGGAACTGGCGCCCGAGATGATCCTCGGCACGCAGATGGAGCGCCATATCGGCAAGCGCCTCGGCATCCCCTGCGCCGTCATCTCCGCCCCCGTCCACGTGCAGGATTTCCCCGCCCGCTACAGCCCGCAGATGGGCATCGAGGGCGCGAACGTCATCTTCGACACCTGGGTGCACCCGCTGGTCATGGGGCTGGAAGAGCACCTGCTGCACATGTTCCGCGACGATTTCGAGTTCCACGACGACGCGGGCGCCAGCCACCACGGCCACAAGGCGGTCGACCGCAAGGCGGAAGACCGTCCCGGGCTTGCCCCGGGACCTCTCAGCCACCCGACCGAAGATCCGCAGCCCGCCAATGACAACACCTCCATCACCTGGCTCGCTGACGCGGAAAAGGAACTAAAGAAGATCCCCTTCTTCGTGCGCGGCAAGGCCCGCCGCAACACCGAAACCTTCGCCGCCGAACGCGGCATGACGCAGATCAGCCTCGATACGCTTTACGAGGCGAAAGCCCATTATGCGCGATGACGCCATGATACCCCGGCCTTACAAGGTCGTGATCCTGACGCTGGACAGCCACGCCGCCGGGCCCTGCGAACGCGCGGCGCTGAACCTTGGCATGGATTTCCCGGGGCTGGAGCTCAAGGTCCACGCCGCCGCCGAATGGGGCGAAAGCGACGCGGCACTGGCCGAGGCTCGCGCCGACATCGCCAGCGGCGACATCCTCATCGCCAACCTTCTCTTCCTCGAAGACCACATCAACGCGATCCTGCCCGACCTCGAGGCGCGGCGCGAAGACTGCGACGCGCTGGCCGGCATCATCGCCGACGCCAAGATCGTGCGCCTGACGCGTATGGGCACGCTCGACATGCAGGCGCCCGAATCCGGCACAAGCAAGCTGATGAAAAAGCTGCGCGGCCAGACCAAGCAGAATGTCGACAGCGGCGCGAAGAAGATGAAGATGCTGCGCCGCCTGCCCCGCATCCTCAAGCTCATTCCCGGCAAGGCCCAGGACCTGCGCGCCTGGTTCCTGGTGATGCAATACTGGCTGGGAGCATCCGACGAAAACGTCGAGGGGCTGATCCGCTTCCTCATTTCGCGCTACTGCCGCCACGATGATTGGCGCGGCGCCCGCGTGGCCCTGCCGGTGGAATATCCCGATACCGGGCTTTATCACCCCGACCTGCCCGATCGCATCACAACCGATCCCGCCGACCTGCCCGGCCACATCCCCGGTGCGCCCACCGTGGGCCTGTTGATGATGCGCTCCTACGTGCTGTCTGGCGATACCGCGCATTACGACGGCGTCATCCGCACGCTTCATGCCCGGGGCTTGAACGTCCTGCCCGCCTTCGCCGGCGGTCTCGACGGGCGCCCGGCCATCGACGCGTTCTTCCGCACCGAGCGTGGCCCAAAGATCGACGCGCTGGTGTCGCTGACCGGCTTCAGCCTCGTCGGCGGTCCCGCCTATAACGACAACGACGCGGCCATTTCCGTGCTCACCGACCTCGATCTGCCCTACATCGCCGCCCACCCGCTGGAATTCCAGACGCTCGGCCAATGGGCGGCCTCGCCCCAGGGCCTCGGCCCGATCGAAACGACGATGCTGATCGCCCTGCCGGAGCTTGACGGCGCGACCTGCCCCACGGTCTTTGCCGGCCGCCACGGCCCCGAAGGCTGCGACGGATGCCGGCACAAATGCCGCGCCGCCCCCGACGCCAAATCCATGGCCCCCTGCCCCGAGCGCATCGACAGCCTCGTCGAGAAAACCGAGCGCCTCATCCGCCTGCGCCGCCGCAAGCTGGCCGAAAAGAAGGTCGCCATCGTACTTTTCGGCTTCCCGCCCAACGCGGGCGCCGTGGGCACCGCCGCCTATCTTTCCGTGTTCGAGAGCCTGCACAACACCATGCGGGAAATGCAGGCCCACGGCTATGACATCGAGGTGCCACCCACCGTCGACGCCCTGCGCGCCGCCGTCCTGCACGGCAACGCCGCCCAATACGGGCAAGAGGCCAACGTCGCCGCCCATGTCAGCGCCGACAGCATCGTGGCAAACACGCCCCACCTTTCCGAGATCGAAGAGGTCTGGGGCCCCGCCCCCGGCAAGGTGCAATCCGACGGGCGCGGCGTTTTCGTGCTGGGGCAGGACTTCGGCAACGTCTTCGTCGGCGTCCAGCCCGCCTTCGGCTACGAGGGCGACCCGATGCGCCTGCTCTTCGAGCGCGGCTTCGCGCCCACCCATGCCTTCGTGCAGTTCTACCAATGGCTGCGCGACACCTACCAGGCCGATGCGATCCTGCATTTCGGAATGCATGGCGCGCTCGAGTTCATGCCGGGCAAGCAGGCCGGTGTCGGCCCCCGCGACTGGCCCGACCGCCTCATTGGCGAGATGCCCAACATCTATCTCTACGCGGCCAACAACCCGTCCGAAGCATCGCTTGCCAAACGCCGCTCCGGTGCCGTGACCATTTCACACCTCACTCCGCCCCTGGCCACCGCAGGGCTCTACAAGGGGCTGGCCGAGTTGAAAGACAGCCTGACCCGCTGGCGTGCCACGCGCCCCGGCGCATCCGAGCGTGCCGAACTGGAATCCCTCATCGCCGAACAGGCCGAGGCCGTGGATCTGGGCGACACCGATCCCGAAACGCTCTGGCTGAAACTCTTGGAAACCGAGGACGCGCTGATCCCCGAGGGCCTGCACGTGGTGGGCCGGCGCATGTCCGACACGGCCCGCGCCGAATATCTCGACCTCATGGCCGACGCCGATGCCGAGACCCGTGCCACCGCCGACAAGCACCTGCGGGGAAGCACCGAGATCCCCGCCATCCTGCACGCGCTGGCGGGCGGTTATACCGCGCCGGTGCATGGTGGTGACCTCATCCGCTCGCCCGATATCCTGCCCACGGGCCGCAACATCCACGCGTTCGACCCGTTCCGGATGCCATCAAAATTCGCCTGCCGCGAAGGGACGGCCCAGGCGCAGCTTCTCCTGGACACGCACAAGACCCTGCCGCGCACCGTGGCGATCGTCCTCTGGGGGTCTGACAACATCAAATCCGACGGCTCGCAACTGGCGCAGGCGCTGGCGCTCATGGGCGCCAAGCCCCGCTTCGACAATTTCGGTCGCCTCTGCGGGGCGGGCCTGATCCCGCTCGCGGATCTGAACCGCCCCCGCATCGACGTCATCATGACCCTCTCCGGCATCTTCCGCGATCTTCTGCCCCTGCAAACCAAGCTGCTGGCCGAAGCTGCCCTCAAGGCCGCGCAGGCCGACGAGCCGCCCGAGCAGAACTTCATCCGCGCTCACGCGCTGGCCTATGCCGACAAGATCGGCTGCGACCTTGAAACCGCCGCCCTGCGCGTCTTTTCCAACGCCGAGGGCGCTTACGGCTCAAACGTCAACATGATGGTCGACAGCTCGGCCTTCGACGACGAGGACGAACTGGCCGACGCGTACCTTTCGCGCAAGTCCTTCGCCTACGGCGTCGACGGCAAGGCCGCCGCCAATGACAAGCTGCTGCAAACCGCGCTCGGCGACGTGGAACTGGCCTACCAGAATCTCGAATCCGTCGAACTGGGCGTCACCACGGTCGACCACTATTTCGACACGCTGGGCGGCATCTCCCGCGCGGTGAAGCGCGCCCGCGGCGGTGAAGAGGCGGCGATCTACATCTCCGACACCACGCGTGGTGCCGGCAAGGTGCGCACGCTGGCCGACCAGGTCTCGCTGGAAAGCCGCTCGCGCGCGCTGAACCCCAAGTTCCACGAGGCGCTCTTGCAACACGGCGCCGAAGGCGTCCGCCAGATCGAAAGCGCCTTCACCAACACCATGGGCTGGTCCGCCACGACGGGCCAGGTCGAACCGTGGGTCTACCAGCGCCTCAGCGAGACCTTCATCCTCGACGCGGACATGCGCCAGCGGCTGGCGGATCTCAACCCGACCGCGTCGTCGCGCATGGCCAACCGCCTGCTCGAAGCCCACGACCGCGCCTATTGGCAGCCCGACGAGGACACCCTCTCGGCCCTGCGCAACGCCGCCGACTCCCTCGAAGATCACCTCGAAGGAGTCGCCGCAGAATGACACGCAATCCCGAAAGGACAGGCGACATATGAGCCCTCGCGACGACATTCCGGCCCTCCGGGGCCAAGACGGCGAAGGATCGGTTCAGGTTCACCAGGACCCATCGATGAAGATCGAAGGGGCCAAGGTCTTCTCGGTCTACGGCAAGGGCGGGATCGGCAAGTCCACCACGTCCTCGAACCTGTCGGCCGCCTTCGCCAAGATGGGCAAACGGGTTCTGCAGATCGGCTGCGATCCCAAGCATGACAGCACCTTCACCCTGACGGGACGCTTGCAGCCCACGGTGATCGACATCCTGAAAGAGGTCGATTTCCACCCCGAGGAACTGCGCCCCGAGGATTTCGTGGCCGATGGCTGGGGCGGCGTGAAATGCGTCGAGGCAGGCGGTCCGCCCGCCGGCACCGGCTGTGGCGGCTATGTCGTGGGCCAGACCGTCAAGCTGCTGAAACAGCACCACATGCTGGAAGACACCGACGTGGTCATCTTCGACGTGCTGGGCGACGTGGTCTGCGGCGGCTTCGCGGCCCCGTTGCAACATGCCGACCGCGCGGTGATCGTCACCGCCAACGATTTCGACAGCATCTACGCGATGAACCGGATCATCGCGGCGGTGCAGGCCAAGTCGGCCAATTACAAGGTGCGGCTTGCAGGCTGCGTCGCCAACCGCTCGCGTGAAACCAACGAGGTCGACCGCTATTGCGCGAAGGTCGGCTTCAACCGCATCGCGCATATGCCCGACTATGACGCCATCCGCCGTTCGCGGCTGAAGAAGAAGACGCTCTTCGAGATGCCTGATGAGGAGGACATCATCATGGCGCGCAAGGAATATGTTCAACTGGCCGAAACCCTCTGGCGCGGGACCGAGCCGCTGGCCCCCGCCCCGATGGAAGACCGCGACATCTTCGAGCTTCTGGGGTTCGACTGATGCGCGAGGCTGCCACATATTGCACCGCCGTCCCGGCCCTGCGCCGGGACCTCCCAACCGGCGTGGAGGCCCCGGATCACGTCCGGGGCGCGTCGCGCACAGGGGGCACGGCATGACCTACGACCGCACGCTCACCCGGGTCGAGACCTATTTCGACAAGACCGCCACCCGCACGTGGGAGGCGCTGACCAGCGATGCGCCGGTCTCGAAGATCCGGGAAACCGTGCGGCGCGGGCGGGATGCGATGCGCGCACAGATGCTCGCGCGTCTGCCCAATGACCTGCGCGGCGTGCGCATCCTCGATGCGGGTTGCGGCACCGGCGCCATGACCACCGAACTCGCCGCGCGCGGCGCGGATGTGGTCGCGGTGGATATTTCTCCCTCCCTCGTCGGCATCGCGCAGCGCCGCCTGCCCGAAACGCTGGCGCACCGCGTGACCTTTCACGCAGGCGACATGCTGGATGAAAGCCTCGGCCGGTTCGACCACGTTCTGGCGATGGACAGCCTGATCTACTACCGCGACGCCGATATCGCCCGATCGCTGGCCGCGCTCATGGCGCGCAGCTCGGGCCGGATCGTCTTCACCGTCGCCCCGCGCACGCCGCTCCTGATGACCATGTGGTACGCGGGCAAGCTCTTTCCGCGCTCGGACCGCTCGCCCACCATGATCCCGCACAGCCCCGCGCGGCTGGCGCGCGCCTATGCACGGACCGAAGGCACCGGCACCTTGGCCCCGCTTCAGCGCGTGACCTCGGGTTTCTACATTTCCCACGCGATGGAGGTGACGCCGTGAGCCGCCCCTCGCCCCTCAAGCATCTCAGCCTGCGCGCCCTGCCCTTCGCGGACGCGGCCAGCGAGGGCTTGCCCTTGGGCGAACTCTTGCGCCTGTCGCTCTTCCAGGTGTCGGTCGGCATGGCCACGGTCCTGCTGCTCGGCACGCTCAACCGCGTGATGATCGTCGAGCTGTCGGTCCCGGCCACGATTGTCGCCGTGATGATCGCGCTGCCGGTGCTGATCGCGCCCTTCCGCACGCTTCTGGGCTTCCGTTCCGACACTTACCGCAGCGCCATCGGCTGGAAACGCGTGCCGTACCTCTGGTTCGGCTCGCTCTGGCAGATGGGCGGGCTGGCGGTCATGCCCTTCGCGCTGTTGGTGCTGTCGGGCAATACCGTCCACGACGTGCCTTTTGCCGGCGAAGTATTGGCGGCGCTCGCGTTCCTGATGACCGGCCTTGGCCTGCACATGACTCAGACGGCAGGCCTCGCACTCGCCACCGACCGCGCAGACGAGGCGACGCGCCCGCGCGTCGTGGCGCTGCTTTACGTCATGTTCCTGCTGGGCATGGGCGTCTCGGCGGTCGTCATCGGCTGGCTCCTGCGCGATTTCTCGGAACTTGCGCTGATCCGCGTGGTGCAAGGCGCGGCCGTAGCGGGCATCGTCCTCAATCTCGTCGCGCTCTGGAAACAGGAAAAGATGGCGCCCATGACGCGCGCCGAACGGGCCGCCCCCCGCCCCCGCTTCGCCGAGGCCTGGGCCGACCTGATGTCCGGCGGTCAGGCCGGGCGGCTTCTGGCGGTGGTCTTCATCGGCACCATGGCCTTCAACATGCAGGACGTCCTGCTGGAACCTTACGGTGGCGAGATCCTGGGCCTTTCGGTGTCGTCGACCACGCTGCTGACCGCGCTCTGGGCCGCCGGCGCACTCGCAGGCTTCGTCTGGACCGGGCGCTCGTTGGCGCAGGGGCGCAACGCCCACCGGCTGGCGGCGCTCGGCGTGCTGATCGGCATCGCGGCCTTCGCCATCGTGGTCTTCGCCGCGCCGATGAACTCGACCACGCTCTTTTTTGCCGGGGCCTGCCTGATCGGGCTGGGCGGCGGCGTCTTCGCCGTCTCGACCCTTACGGCGGCCATGACCATGACCACCAAAGGAAAGGCCGGCCACGGCCTGGCGCTCGGTGCGTGGGGGGCCGCGCAAGCCACGGCAGCCGGGCTCGCCATCGCCTTTGGCGGCGGCATCCGCGACGCGGTCAACGCCGCCGCGACCTCCGGCGCCTGGGGCGACGTTCTGAACACGCCCGCCACCGGCTACACCTTCGTCTATCACACCGAAATCGCCCTGCTCTTCGTCACGCTCGCCGTGATCGGGCCACTGGTGCGCAACCCGCGCGCCGCGTCCCATCCCACCCGATCGGAGGCGGCCCGCATCGGCCTGGCCGACTTCCCGACATGATGTGCCGATCCATGGAAAGGACATGCCATGAGTAACGCTTTCTTCGCCAATTTCGATCTTGCCAGTCTTTCGATCTGGCTCTTCTGGATCTTCTTCGCCGGCCTGATCGTCTACATCCAGCGCGAGAACATGCGCGAGGGCTATCCGCTCGAGGATGATGACGGCAACCTGTCCGCCAACCAGGGGCCTTTCCCGATCCCCGGCGACAAGACCTTCATCCTGCCCCATGGCCGGGGTGAGCTGACCGTGCCGTCGGGCCAACGCCCCGACCGCCAGAACGTGGCGCTGCAAAAGACCGCCGCCGGCAACGGTTTCCCGTTCGAGCCGACCGGCGATCCGCTCGCCGATGGTGTCGGCCCAGCCTCCTGGGCCAATCGCGAGGACGTGCCGGAACTGGACGGTCACGGCCACCCCAAGATCGTGCCCATGTCGGCCAACGAACACTTCCACGTCGCCGCGGGCCGTGACCCGCGCGGCCTGCCGGTCGTGGCCGGCGACGGCGAGGTCGTGGGCATGATCACCGACCTCTGGGTCGACGAGCCTGAGCAGCTGGTGCGCTACCTCGAGATCGAACTCGACGCCGCGCACGGCGCGGGCAAGCGGCTGGTGCCGATGACGCTCACCCGGATCAAGAGCAACCACGTCAAGGTGCTCAAGATCTACGGCAAACACTTCGCCGGCGTGCCGAAACATGCCTCGCCCAACCAGGTGACCAAGCTCGAGGAAGACAAGATCTCGGCCTATTACGGCGGCGGCACGATCTACGCCGACGACGCCCGCCTCAACCCCAAGCTGGGCTGAACCGGGACCAGGAGGGACGGAGGAGATGACGATGCCCCATGACGACTTTCACGTGGAGCCGGTGCCCGGTCTGCCCGAACGCCCGCCCGACGGCGAGCAGATCCTGTGGCAAGGCCGGCCGAACTGGTGGGCGCTGACGGTGCAATCGCTCAACCTCTACTGGGTGGCGGGCTATTTCGTCCTCCTCTTCGCCTGGCGCTTCGTCACCCTGTTCGATCAGGTGGGGATGGCCCATGCGTTCCGGGTGTCCTTCCCGTTCCTGATCATCGGCGCGGTGGCCGCGGCACTCCTGCTGCTGATCGGCTACGTCCAGGCCCGCGCCACCGTCTACACCATCACCAACC
Source organism: Roseovarius atlanticus (assembly GCF_019802205.1). Classification (GTDB taxonomy): domain Bacteria; phylum Pseudomonadota; class Alphaproteobacteria; order Rhodobacterales; family Rhodobacteraceae; genus Roseovarius; species Roseovarius atlanticus_A. The sequence goes on along the minus strand of NZ_JAHVHQ010000004.1, from coordinate 955,153 downwards.
GGCGCGTGGCGATGCGCGTCGGCGCGGCGCTGACCGTCACGCTCAACCTGCCCTTCAGCCGCATCGCAAGTGCCGACCTGGCGCTGCGCCGCTCGGGCAACGGCACGATCGCGCTCGACCTGATGGACCCGCCGCCGCTCAGCTACCTGACCTGCTGGCCGCATGTCCGGCCCTGGCACGTGCGCAAGCCGCAGCCCGCCCTGCGGTCCATCGACGACGCGGCCCGCATAGCCCGCCTTATCGCCGAGACGGCCGAGGCGCAGCTGAACGCACCAAAGCTGGCCCGCACCCCCGCCGCCGACACCGGCGCGGATGACATCGCCCCCGGCGCCGTGCCGGCGGAATGACAAGGACCTGACAGACCATGGCCCAGACCGATCACATCCACGCCACCGCCCAGGACGGCCACGACAAGGAGCTTGTCCCCCGCGTCCTGGTCTTCGCGGTCTGCACCTTCGTGCTGATCGTGCTGGCGCTGGTCACGTGGTCGCGCCTGTCGGGCCAGCCGGTCACCTACACCGCGCCCACCGGCGCGATCACGCACGAACGCACGTTCCACCTGTCGGGCGACATGTCCGGCAGCGCCACCGTCACGGAACTCGACGGCACGCTCATCGCCGACCTGACCCCGAAAGAGGGCGGGTTCATCTCGGGCGTCTGGCGCGTGATCCAGCGCGAGCGCACCAAACACCGCGTGGCCCTGACAGGCCCGCTGACACTCGTCCGCTACGACAACGGACGCATCGCGATCCACGACCCGTCCACGGGCTGGAGTGCCGACCTCATGGGGTTCGGCATCGACAACGCCAAGGCCTTTGCAAGGCTCCTGGCACAATAGCAAAAGGAGACGCCAAAATGGGATGGCTGACCAAAGACATAGAAAGGGCGCCCTGCACGGTCGAAGTATCACACTGCTTTGACTCCCTGCACGCGCATGTGCGGTTCAACAACGGGGCGGTGATCCACCCCGGCGACGAGGTGAAGGTCCACGGCCCCGAGATCATGGCGCCCTTCGGCGAAGTGGTGTGCGAGGACCGCGAGGCCACCATCCTTCGCGCCAGCAAGCTGGAACAGCTCTGGACCCGCCTCACGGGGGATTTCGAGGTGATGGAGCTGTGCGAGTTTTCCTTCTCCGAGGAGGTCACGCTATGAACGCCCACACCAAACACAATGAAATGCGCCCCTCCGGGGCGACGCACACCGCTGACGCTACCACCGTTGAAGAGGGGCTCGCGATCGCCGAAGCGCAGGATCGCCAGTACAACGATGAAATGGCGACCGAGACGGCGATGGCCAACACGCTTCTGACGCCGCGCTTCTACACCACCGATTTCGATGAGCTTGACGCCATCGACGTAAGCCCTGTGCGCGCGGACTGGGACAAGCTGATCGACCAGATGGAGGCCGATCCCAACAAGGGCCACTTCAAGAAGAACGAGGACTGGGACCACGTCGACTGGGAGGGGATGGACCCCGCCCTGAAGAAGGAATTCATCGACTTCCTGATCTCAAGTTGCACCGCCGAGTTCTCGGGCTGCGTTCTCTACAAGGAAATGAAGCGCCGCGGCAACAACCGCGACATCACGCAGCTTTTTCAACTCATGGCCCGTGACGAGGCCCGGCACGCCGGCTTCATCAACGATGCCCTGCGAGAGGCGGGGTTGCGGGTGAACCTCGGCTTCCTGACCCAGAAGAAGAAATACACCTACTTCCGGCCCAAGTTCATCTACTACGCCACCTATCTTTCTGAAAAGATCGGCTACGCGCGGTACATCACCATCTACCGCCATCTCGAGGCCAACCCCCAGCATCGCTTCCACCCGATCTTCAAGTGGTTCCGCGAATGGTGCAACGACGAGTTCAGCCATGGCGAGGCCTTCGCCCTGCTGATGAAGACCGACCCCAAGCTGACCTCCGGCAAGAACGTCTACTGGATCAAGTTTTTCCTGACCGCCGTTTACGCCACGATGTATGTCCGCGACCACCAGCGCCCGGCCTTTCACAAGGCCCTGGGTGTCGATCCAGACTGGTACGCGCATGAGGTCTTCACCAAGACGTCCGCGCTGACCAAGCAGATTTTCCCGATCACGCTGGATATCGAAAGCCCGAAATGGCAGCCCCTGCTGGAGAAGCTGCAAAAGGCCAACGCGGACCTCGACACCGCCCGTAAAGAGGGCGGCCCGATGGGCGTCATGAAGCGCCTGTCGGCACAGGCCCGCGCGGGTACTGCCTTCGTACGGCTGATGCTGATCCCGTCGAAGTCGCACAAGGTGCCGGAAAACGTGCGGCTGGAGCCGGCCTACTGATGACGGGCGCCGACACATATGATCCCGGACGGGAGGGGGGCCAGCCCCCCACGTTGAAATCCCCTTGGGATTTCAACGCTCCCCCCGGGATATTTCCGGCCAGAGGAAAAGCGGGGGTTCCATGCTGACCTCGCCCTGGATCGCGGCCCTCGCGGCCCTCTTTGTCTGGTGGTTCTCCACCGGGGCGATCCTGATGGTGGTGCGCCAGGCCGACCGGGCCGGCGGAAACGCTCGCATGATCTGCCTGCTGTCGTCACTTCCCTTGCTGGCTATTGGTCTCTGGGGGTTCCATGTGACCTTGGCGATGGATTCGACCCTTGCCGTCTACGGCGCGTTCCTCGCGGCACTGGCGGTCTGGGGCTGGGTGGAACTCACGTTCCTGACAGGCATGATCACCGGCCCGAACCTGCGCGCCTGTCCCGACGGCCTGCCGGAATGGGAGCGTTTCCTCCGCGCCTGGGGCACCGTGGCCTATCACGAGACCCTGCTGACGCTGATCTTCGTCGCGATGTGGCTCTACGCCGCCGGGTCAGTGAACACCTTCGGGCTCTGGACCTTCACGATCCTCTATTTCGCCCGCATCTCGGCCAAGCTGAACCTCTACTTCGGCGTGCCGCGCATCAACACCGAGTTCCTGCCCGAGGCGCTTGGCCACCTGGCCAGCCATTTCCGCATCCAGCGGCTCAACTGGGTCTTCCCGATTTCGATTTCGGCGCTGACCTTCGCCGTGGCCTGCTGGCTGGAGCGGCTCTACGCCGCACAGAGCGGTGCCGAGGTGGCAGGCTTCGCCCTGCTTTCGGCCATCACAGGCCTCGCGCTTCTCGAACACTGGCTGATGGTGCTGCCATTGCCCGATGCCAAGCTCTGGCGCTGGATGCTTCCCGCGCCCAAAACCCGAAACGACAAAGCTACAAGACCGGAGGGATTCCATGGATTTTGATGCCATGTTCAACGCGCAGCTCGGCGCACTCAAGGAAGAGGGCAACTATCGCATCTTCGCCGAACTCGAACGCCGCTGCGGCGCGTTCCCGAAGGCCCGCAGCCATGACGCCGACACGCCCGACGAAGTGACCGTCTGGTGCTCGAACGATTACCTGGGGATGGGCCAGAACGATCACATCCGCCAGGTGATGAAGGACACGATCGACCAATGCGGCACCGGCGCGGGGGGCACCCGGAACATCTCCGGCACGAACAAATATCACGTGGCGCTGGAACGCGAACTGGCCGATCTGCACGGCAAGGACAGCGCCCTGCTCTTCACCTCGGGCTACGTCTCGAACTGGGCCGCGCTCGGCACGCTGGGCGCCCGCCTGCCCGACGCGGTGATCCTCTCCGACGAGCTCAACCACGCCTCGATGATCGAGGGCATCCGCCACTCCCGCGCGCAGAAACGGATCTGGAAGCACAACGACCCCGAGGATCTCGATCGCCAGCTGGCCACCCTTCCGGCCAACGCGCCCAAGATCGTGGCCTTCGAGAGCGTCTATTCCATGGACGGCGACATCTGCCCGATGCAGGAAATCGTCGAGGTCGCCGAGAAATACGGCGCCATGACCTATCTCGACGAGGTCCATGCCGTGGGCCTCTACGGCCCGCGCGGCGGCGGTGTCAGCGAGCGCGAAGGGCTCGCGCATCGCATCACGCTGATCGAAGGCACGCTGGGCAAGGCCTATGGCTGCATGGGCGGCTACATCACCGGCTCCGCCGCGATGTGCGACTTCGTGCGCAGCTTTTCCTCTGGTTTCATCTTCACCACCGCCCTGCCCCCCGCCGTGGCCGCCGCGGCACAGGCCTCGGTGGCCTATCTCAAGCAGAGCCGCGCCGAACGCGACGCCCAACGCGACCGCGTCGCCTATCTGCGCGCCCAGCTCGACAGGCGCGGCATCCCCCATATGGACAACCCCAGCCACATCATCCCGGTGATGATCAAGGACCCGGTCAAGTGCCGGATGCTGGCCGACATCCTGATGCAGGACTGGGGCATCTACGTCCAGCCGATCAACTATCCGACGGTCCCCAAGGGCACCGAACGCCTGCGCTTCACCCCCGGTCCGCTGCACAGCTACAACGATATCGACCACCTGGTCGACGCGCTGGGTGTTCTGTGGAAGCAATGCGCGATCGCCCACGCCGTCGCCTGAGTTTCGCCGCGGGGAGTCAGCATTCGAAGTCACCGGAAGGTTGGACAAATGTCGGTTGACTCGGTTTCTTGCCCCCTATGTCATACAAACAGCCAACACGCATGGAGCATTCAATGAAGATCCACGTTACAGCCATCGTCCTCGCCAGCCTCGCCGCCCCCGCCCTTGCCCAGGATGGCGACGCCGAAGCCGGCGAGAAAGCCTTTCGCCAGTGCAAGGCCTGTCACTCCGTCGTCGACGACGCCGGCGAGACGGTCGTCAAGGGCGGCCAGGTCGGCCCCAACCTCTATGGCCTGTCCGGACGCACCGCCGGCACGGTCGAGGACTTCAACTACTCCGACCTTATGGTCGCGGCGGGCGAAGCGGGCCTCGAATGGGACCAGGAAAGCTTTACCGGCTACGTTCAGGATCCGACGCCGTGGCTGAAGGAATACAGCGGCGAAGACGGCCGCGGCAAGATGACCTTCAAGCTGCGCAAGGAAGAGGATGCGGCGGATATCTGGGCCTACCTCGCCTCGGTCGGCCCCGAGAGCTGATCCACCATCCCGCGTTCGAAAAGGCCGGCCTCAAAACCGGCCTCTTACGGCAAATGTTGCTGGAGCAGACAATTTCGACGGAGGAGTCGGCGCGCGTAGCAACCGGAGGTTGGGCAAATCGTCGCGTCGACTTGTGGTCGATTCAACGACTTCATAAATCACGGGTGACACAGCGATGTGTCGCAGCCTCAGGAGCGTTCCACCATGTTCAGCCTGCTTGTCGATGCAGCGTTCAAACGAGCGCAGAACAACGGCGACCTTGAAAACCTGCCAGGCGCCGGGAAGCCTATTGCGCCGAGCAATTTGAACAGCGACCCTTTCGCGCATGTGTATGGCGAGAGTGGTGGGATGACGCCCTTCAGCGACATTCAGAGCCGCATCCGCGAGGCCCGCAAGCGGCTGACCGAGGCGACTGAACCAGCGCAACGAAAGGCCATCCAGACCGAGATCTCTTCACTCGAAACCCGAAAGGCGATCGAAATGGAGACGTGGAAGCGATACGACTAGCCTGTCGGACGGGCTGCTGTCGCAGATATTTTCGAGACAGCATGACCTGACCTCCCCCTCTACGACTGCGTCAAGTGGCCTGTCCGAAAAGGGATGTGGGCCACGATGCGGCCGCAATGGAAATTGCTTCAGCACTTGCCGTAAGGCGCTGCCCCCCAAGGTGGCCTTTTTCGTGTCGCGCTGTACGCGTCATGCTAGGATACACTCAAAACGGGAGAGCGCATCATGATCGCAGGGGCACACGCAATTCTCTGGCTGCGCGAGGACGGCACCGGAAACGACGCCTGCCGGTTCGCCGATGCCGAAGGCGGCTACCTGATCGACGGATCGTCAACCGGCTCGGATGGGGAGGTGCTGCGCTATCGCGTCCGCGCCCGGAAAGACGGCACCACGCGGCGTGCCCGCATCGGCAGGAAATCCCGGCTGATCGCGCGTCGCGCCAAGGATGACACATGGACGCTGAACGACACGCCCATGCCGGACGTGACCGGCGCCAAGGACATCGACCTGGGCTTCACGCCCGCGACGCTCACATTGCCGATCCGCCGCCTGCACCTTGACGTCGGCAAGGAAACCGAACTGTTCGTCGCAAGGCTGGATGTCGAAACCGGGCGACTGACGCCGCTCAATCTTGTCCTTCGACGTGTTGCGGGCGACACCTACGAAATGGACACCGCCGAAACGGGCACGACCTCGCGATTTACTGTCGACGAGGAGGGCATCGTCCAATCGCAGCCGGGCCAGTGGACGGCACAGGCCTGACGCCCGCTAACCGGCCACCTGGCCTGCCAGCATCCAGAGGCCCATGCCCAGCATCACCAGGTTTTCGGTCAAAGAGATGAACCCCAACGGCACGTTCGAGCCGCCGCCGACACAGGCGCAGGTCAATTCGCGCTTGTCGATATAGACGGCCTTGAAGACGCTCCAGCCGCCGACCGTCCCGATGAATATCGCCACCGGCGCCACCAGCCAGACCAAGGCGCTGCCGGTCCCGATCAGCGCCATCATCCCGACACCCGCGTAGAGTTCGGCAAACGGATAGGCATAGCCGTAAGGCACGTAGCGCTGCGCCAGCAGGTCATAGCCCAGAAACCCGTTCACGAAACCTTCGAGGTCCTGAAGCTTCTGGATCGCCAGCGCGACCATCGAGCCCGCAAAGAACCACTTGAGCCACGTCAGCACAGGGAAGCCTTCGTACAAGTTCAGCACGATGGCCAGCGCCATGAGTGCGGTGCTGGCAAAGATCGCGATGACGGGCGTATAGGTCGTTTCGCCCTCTTTCAGCACGCGATAGCCGAAATGCTCTTTCAGCTCGCTGTACCCGCCGATCCGCTTACCGTCGATAAAGGTCTGCGGCGTGGTCTCGACCCCGTGCGCGTCCATGAACGCGTCCGTCTCCTCGCGCGTGGTCAGGGGATTGTCGTCAATCCGGTATCCGCGCCGTTTCAGCATGGACAGGGACTTCAGCCCGAAGGGACACAGATGCCCCGGCATCACCATCCTGTACAGCGACGCGGTCTTTTCACCCCCCTCGCTTTTGGCACGGGCCGTGTCTGGGCCGTCGATCATGTCCGTGGATGTCATCTTGAATGCCTTTCGGCTTGCGCGTTTCAGGGCAAAACGCCACGCCTTGCGCAGGCGCTTCGCAACTCACTGACTCAACAGAAAGACAGCCGGTTGGTTCCGGCGACGAACGCCGGCCCCTCGACCTTGAGAGATCCGAAAGCGCCTCAGCCCACCGCGTTCAGCGGCACCACCTTGGCGGCCCGGCCCACTGCCGCACGCGCGGTTGCGGCGATATCCGCCGCCGTCAGACCCGCGTCGGCATACATGTCGTCGGGGCTTGCCTGGTCGATATAGCGGTCCGGCAGGTGCATGGTCCGTATCGCCAGCCCCCTGTCGAACGCGCCGTCCGCCGCCAGCGCCTGAAGCACCATGGCACCGAAGCCGCCCATGGCACCCTCTTCCACAGTGATCAGCGCCCGGTGATGCCGTGCCAGCTGCCGGATCAGGTCCATGTCCAGCGGCTTGGCAAAACGCGCATCGGCCAGCGTGACGGACACGCCCTCGGCCTCCAACACCGCAGCCGCCGCCCGGCATTCCGCCAGATGCGCACCGTAAGACAGAATCGCCACGTCGCCTCCTTCTTGCAGCACGCGGCCCTTGCCGATCTCCAGCACCTCGCCGCGCTCCGGCAGGGCTACCCCCGTCCCCGCCCCGCGCGGATAGCGAAAGGCGATGGGCCCGGCATCATGCGCTGCCGCCGTGGCGACCATGTGGGTGAGTTCCGCCTCGTCGGCGGCGGCCATGCAGACCATGCCCGGCAACGCCCCAAGATACCCGACATCGAACGCACCAGCATGGGTCGGCCCGTCGGCCCCCACCAATCCAGCCCGGTCAATCGCGAACCGCACCGGCAGGCCTTGTAATGCCACGTCATGCACCACCTGGTCATATCCCCGTTGCAGGAAGGTCGAATAGATCGCGCAGAACGGCCGCAGACCGCTGGCCGCCATTCCGGCCGCGAACGTGACCGCGTGCTGTTCGGCGATGCCCACGTCAAAAACGCGGTTGGGAAACCGCTCTGCCATGACGTTCACGCCCGTGCCCGAGGGCATCGCCGCCGTCACCGCCACAATGTTGGGGTCTCGCGCGGCCTCATCCGTCAGCGCCTTGCCGAAGACCGAAGTATAGGATGGCGCGCCGCCCGCCTTCTTGGCCTGCACGCCGGTCTCGGGGTCGAATTTCGACACCCCGTGCCCGCAATCCGCACTGGTCTCGGCGGGGGCGTAGCCTTTGCCCTTGACCGTGCAGACATGGATCAGCACCGGCCCCGTGGCCCGCGTCCGCGCCGCCCGCAGCACCGGCAGCAGCTGCCCCATGTCATGCCCGTTGATCGGACCCACGTATTCGAACCCCAGCTCCTCGAACAACGTTCCGGACTGGCTCACGCCCGTCACCAACTGCCGCGCCCGCTTCGCCCCCTCGCGCATCGGCGCGGGCAGCGCCGCCTCGAACCCCTCGGCCAGGCTTTTTACCCGCGCCAGCGGCTCGTTGGCGTAAAGCCCGGACAGATAGGACGACATCGCCCCCACCGGCGGCGCGATGCTCATCTCGTTGTCGTTCAGGATCACGAACATCCGCCGCCCCTCGGCGCCCGCGTTGTTCATCGCCTCATAGGCCATGCCGGCGCTGATCGACCCATCACCGATCACGGCAATCGCATCACCCGTGGGCCGCCCCATGTCGCGCCCCACCGTGAACCCCAGCGCCGCACTGATCGAGGTCGAACTGTGCGCCGCCCCGAACGGATCGTATTCGCTTTCCTTGCGCTTGGTGAACCCGCTCAGGCCGTCCTTCTGCCGCAGCGTGCGGATCCGGTCCCGCCGCCCGGTCAGGATCTTGTGCGGATAGCATTGATGTCCGACATCCCACACCAGCTTGTCCATCGGCGTGTTGAAGACCGAGTGGATCGCCACGGCCAGTTCCACGACGCCCAGCGACGACCCCAGGTGCCCGCCCGTTTCGGAAACCGCGGAAATCACTTCGGCACGCAGCTCGTCGGCCAGCGCCGCCAGATCCTCGTCGGGCATCTGCCGCAAATCCTGCGGCCCCGCCACGCGGTCCAGTATCGGTGTGTGTGGTCTGGTCTGTTGCATCGCATCCCCCTCAAGACGAGATCCGGCGCGGCCCGCGACAGTGGCTGCAAGCAGCGCGATGTTCGCGGGGCCGGGCAACATCGCGCCGCCCGGCCCCGCACGTGTTACTCGCCGTAGTCCGGCTCGCCCGAGGTCGTGGCCAGTTCCGGCCAGTCCCGGATGACGTTCGTGCCCTGCAATGGCCGCTGATAGCCCTTGTGGCAGGTCCGGCACGCCGCCTTGGGCGCATCGCCGTTCTCTGGGCCCAGCCGGCTTTCCGGCAGCAGCCCTCCGATCGGGATCAGGTAGTCGTTGTTCAACTCCTGCACCATCTGGATGCCCAGCGTCTCGGTCGCCCATTGCGGCGTCACCTGCGCCCCGTCATAGAAGGCGCGGGTGTTGTGACAGAAGACACAGTTCACCCCCAGCGAGTTCGAGATGTAGTTCATGAACGCATAGGTGCGTTCCGCGTGCTGGATGCCGGGGTAGCCATCGACACCCGGCACGCCGGCCACGCGGCTGTCGAGGTCGTGCACCTTGATCGACTCTCCATCCACCAGGTAGGTCTGCAACGCGTCCGAGGGCAGCGAGGTATAGCTCGACAGCGGCGTCACCCGGTTCTGCACGGCGCCCCATCCCTCGACCCGCTCGTTGACCGGGCTGATGTCGAACCAGATGTCGCTCGGCACGGGCTGGCCGCGGTGGCAGGTGAAACAGGTCACGCCCACCTCCGCGTTGGCGTTGACATGCCCGTCCCAGTTCTCGTTCAGGTTTTGGGTCATGCCGATCATGGTATAGCCCACCGAGGTCTGGTAGTTGTCCATGTCCTCGAAAAGGTCGGGAATGCCCGTCCACTGCCGCATCGCGGCCAGCAGCCGGTCGTAGTTTTCCACCGTCAGCCCTTCCAGCCCCGGCGGCACGTTCTCACGCGCATCGCCGGCCAGCTCCTCGCCACCCTGCGGCACCACCGGGTCCGAACGCGTGGCCATGTAGCCCGCGATGCCCGGCTCGGGTGTGCCGAGGTCCGACTTGAACTCCGGCACGGACATGCCGGTGCCGCGCGGGCCGGTCTGAAGGCTGTCGACGGCGCTGGACTGGTTGGCAGACACCAGCCACGCCGCCACCAGAACCGCGCCCCCCACGACCCCGACCGCGATGGCAGGACCATAGATGTTCGTGGGGTTGTCGGAGTTCCACTTGTTGAACCAGTTCGGTAGCATGGCTCAGTCCTCCTTGCCGATGAAGGCTTCGTAAGACCCGTAAGCCTCGTAGCCGTAAGAGCCATCGTAAGCCGGTGCGAAATTGTGCTCCTGCGCCCAGATGAACCAGTTGTCGACCACCGTGCCGGTCAGCAGGATGCCGATCCCGCCGGTCACCGGCGTCAGCACCGCGAACCACCACGCCCAGCGGTGGATGCCTTCCATCGTGGCGTTAAAGCCCATGGTCCAGCGCCAGAACAGCGCGGCGCGTTCCGTCGCCGTGCCCCGGTCGACGATCTGCTCCAGCTCCCGGTCGCCACCATAGCGCGTGACGGCAAGGATGGTCGCGCCGTGCATGGCGAACAACAGCGTCGAGCCATAGAGGAACACGATGCTCAGACAGTGGAACGGGTTGTAGTAGAGGTTGCCGTACCGGATCGAGAACGCCGTGGTCCAGTCGAGGTGCGGGAAGATGCCATAGGGCACCGCCTCGCTCCACGACCCCATCAGGATCGGACGAAAGAGGTTCAGCACCAGCATCAGCCAGATGGCACTGGCGAAGGCCCAGAAGACGTGCTTGCCCATCTTGTGCTGCGCCGCCAAGAGGTAGCTGCGAATGAGCCATGTCATCACGCTGACCAGCAGCAGGAAACTGGCGATGATGAACCAGCCCCCGTCATTCAGCGGCGGAATGGACAGGCCATGCTCCGGCCCCGGCGGCTCCAGCGCCAGCCAGAAGCCCTGGCGCAGGAATTCCGGGATCGACCAGTTGACCTGTGCCAGCATGTTGAAGCCGACGATGTTCAGCGCCAGGATGAAGGTGACCGCGCTGACCAGCCCCGTCCAGCCCAGGTAGATCGGCCCGATCTGCGCGTTGCCAAGCCAGCCCACCAGGTTGCTGAACCGCGGCTTGAACGCCCGCTCGTCCATCATGTGGTTGTCGTTGTCCATGCCCCATTCTGGGTTTCCCCGGACCTGGACCTGCGTGAATATGTTCTGATACTCGATCATGTCTTATATCCCCATCTGCGATGGCCAGATCGGCAGTTCGAGCCACCAGTTCCACCATTCGGGCCAGCCCTTGGTCCAGACCGGGCCACTGATGATGATGCAGACCGCCGACCAGAAGCCCGCGTTCAGCGCCAGCAGCAGCCCGACACGGTGGATGCCCAGCGTGCCGACCGAATAGCCGATGAAATCCCGGAAGAACGTGTCCTCGTGATCCGGCGTCTTCATGACCTCGCCCTTCTCGGGGTTGGCCGCCGACAGGATCAGCCCGCCATGCAGCGCCAGGGCCAGCGTCGTGGTGAAGAAGAACGTCACCGCCAGCATGTGCGCCGGGTTGTAATGGAAATGCAGGTAGGCGTAGCCGGTGTTGCTGACCCAGTCGAGGTGACTGAAGATCCCGTAGGGAAACCCGTGTCCCCACGCGCCCATCAGGACGGGGCGGAACACCACCAGCGTGACATAGGCGAAGATCGCGACGCTGAAGGCGAAGGGCACGTGATACCCGATGCCCAGCTTGCGGCAGATCTCGACCTCTCGCAGGGCCCAGCTGCAGAAGGCGCCGATCGCGCAGATCGTGATGATCTGCCACAGACCGCCCTCCATCAACGGGGCCGCGCCCAGGCCGTAGGACAGGTCGGGCGGCGCGATGTTGATCAGCCAGGGGTTCCAGGTGCCCTGGTGGGCGGCCCCCCAGAAGATCAGGATCGTGCCGAGAAGCGCAAAGAACGCGCCCAGCACGCCGAAAAAGCCCACGTAGAACGGCCCGACCCAGAAGTCGAACAGGTCGCCTCCGATCAGTGTCCCCCCGCGGACCCGGTATTTTCTCTCAAAGCTGAGCAACGCCATTGTTTCTCTCCGCGTTTTCGGCCGGCCAGTCCTGCCCGGCCGTCACTCTTCGTTCGGTTTGTTGCGGGCGGGCGGACCCGCCCGCAACGAGGTTTGACGATTGTCTTGGATCACTCGGACGCCGCAGCGCGGGACGCTGCTGCATTCTCGAACCAGTTGACGCCGTTCGACAGAACCACCAGGTGGATCATGACGGCCAACAGGAACAGGAATACGCCTTGTGCTACGAACACGCGGCGCGGATCGAAAATGAGCCAGATCTTGTAGAACTTCGACATTTTCTTTCCTTCCTCAGAACCAAGGAGCCCAGATGTACGTCGCGATGTGCGCGATGACCGCAACCAGTGTGAAGAGCGTAAGGCCGCTCATGTACACCGAGTGCAACTCCTGGGCTTGCTCGTCGGTAAGACCTGTAAAGGACAGGTCGGTGTTATCAGCCATGAACTTTCCTCCGGAACGTTATGCTGACGCCGCGAACCCCGCGGCCGGGTTCTCCAAGGGCCTTGCGGGCCCTTGAAGGTCTGCTCGCCCAGTCGGGCGGATACAGCTCGGGTTTCGGTCGGGGCACCATGCCTCAGACCGAGAAAATCAGCGGCGTGATCCTGTCCGCTTCGGACCAGGCGCGCGCCAGCGGACCGCGCACGTTCAGCGTGTGGCGCTCCGCGATATCGCGGACCCAGCGGACCGTCGTGAACGGCACCGCGCAAAAGAAGATCAGCGTGAAATACACCCAGAACTCCGCGGTTCTGCGGCGTCCCGTGGTGCTGCGTCTGGGCGGGTTGGACGTCATGTCAGTCATGGGTGTTGTCCTCCTTCTGGACATCCGCCGCGGCGTCTTGGGCCACGGGCGAAAGGGCTTTCACGGTTTCCAGCACGACCCGCTCGGCGCCCTCTCTCAGGGCGGCCTCCTCGGCGGCATCGCGCAGCGTCTTGGCGGCGGAAATGCGGGTCAGCACCGGATGGCTGTCCACGATCCGGTTGAGTTCGGCCTGTGCATCGGAATCCCACGGGAAATCCCGGCGCAACGGTGTCGGCGTGGCCGACCCTGCATCCATCTCGGATCCCAGCGGCAGGATGTGAAACAGCGCATCGAAGAGCCCGTTGCACACTTCCTGAATAAGGTACGTCGCCCCGGCATAGCCCATGAAGGGCGTGCCCGTGGCCCGCCTGATGGCCGCGCCCGGAAAACTCGCCGGAATAAAGGCCGGCTTCGGCCCATGCCCCGCGCTCATCTCGGCCAGGTACATCTTTTCGTTGATCGACCCCATCAGGATCAGCGGGCGCTTGTTGTGCACCAGCGACCGCACTTCCTCGTTGTTGGTCTTGGTTCCCGCGCAGCGCGCCACCGCGAACCCGCAGGGCAGCCCCATGTCGTTTTCCAGGAAATTGCGGATGCCCCGCGCATAGGTCTCGTTCGCCACGATCCCGAAACTGGCCGTGGCAAAGAAATCCTGCGTCACCGACCGCCACAGGTCCCACACCGGCTTGATCGTCGAATGCTTCTCGCGCTCGATGAAAGGTTCCGCGTCCAGCTCCAGCAGCTCGCCCAGCTTGCGCAGGAACTTCGTCGTACTGTCGATACCGACCGGCGCCTGCAGGTACGGCTTGCCCAGCACCTCGCACAGGCCCCGCCCGAACTCGCGATACATGCAGATGTTCACATCGGCATTCACCAGGTCCCGCATCTCGGCCAGGTGCGCCCCCAGCGGCATCACCATGTTGACCTCGGCCCCGATCCCCTCGACCAGCCGGCGTATCTCGGCCAGATCGCTCGGCATGTTGAACGTGCCATACATCGGCCCCAGGATATTGACCCGCGGCTTCGCGTCCTCCGCGCGCTTCTTCTCGGGCGGCATCCGTCCCTTGGTCATCCCGAACTCGGTGAAGATCCAGGTCATCGCCCGGTCGGCGGCTTCCCATTGGTCCTCGTCGATGGTGCGCGGCAGGAACCGCTGGATGTTCGTGCCCTGCGGCGTCACGCCCCCGCCGATCATCTCGGCGATGGAGCCGGTGACAACGACCGCCGGCAGCGCCGGATCGAGCGTGCCCCACGCCCGTTTCATCGCGCCTTCCGTGCCTTCCCGGCCCAGCTCTTCCTCGCCCAGCCCCGTAACCACGATCGGCAATTCATGTGGCGGCAGCGCGTCGGTGTAATGCAGGACGGAGGTCACCGGCAGGTTCTCACAGCCCACCGGCCCATCGATCACCACCTGCAAGCCTTTCACGGCACAGAAGGCATAGACCGCCCCCCAGTATCCGCCCGCGCGATCATGATCCTGGATCAGCATGGGGTACCTCCGCGCATGGTGGGGTTGAACCCCACCCTACATCTCGGGCGTAGGGCGGGGTTCCACCCCGCCGACCGATCCCGCAATGCTCCACGGGACGGCGAAGTATGTGCATATCCCGCCGTCATATCATTTGTGCGGCCTTCGCCGCCCTCTGCTGCTTTTCCAGCTTCTTGAGGTTCGTCGCCCGGAAATCCTCGCGCACATTGGGCTGGCCTTCCCAGACCCCGGCGGTGTCGCCGGTCCCCACGCCCTCGAAGAATTCGCGCATCCGGTCCATCCGCCCCTTGTTGGCGATGGCCGCGTTGACCACCTCCGCAAGGCTCCCTGCCCCCGCAGGCCCCATCAGCGGGCGCGCCGAAATCAGGTTGGTAAAGTACAGCCCCGGAACGCCCAGTTCCTTGGCCTTCTGCACCACCGGCGTCGTGCCGATGGCCAGATCCGGCCGGATGGCCTCCATCGCCGCGCAATCGTCTTCCAGCGACGCGCGATAATGCACCTTGGTGCCTTTGCTTTCCAGCCAGGCCTCGTCCTCCGCCGACCATGGGCTCCTGGCACAGGCCGTGCCGACATAAGGCACATCCGCCCCACTCTCGATCAGCAGGCGCGCGACCAGCAATTCGCTGCCTTCATAGCCCGACAGCGTAATCGTCCCGTCGATTTTCTTGGCGCCCAAGGCCGCCTCGATCGCCGGCAGGAACGCATTCTGCGCCTGCGCCACCTTGTCGGCAGCCACGCCAAAGGCATCGCCAATCGCGCTCAACCACGCCGCCGTCCCGTCCCGTCCAACGGGCGCGGATCCCACAACAGGCCGCCCTGCGGCCTCGAATTCCCGCACGGCGGCGGTATAGAACGGATGGATCGCCGCCACAGCACCACAGTCCAGCGCGGCATAAAGCTCCCGCCATTCCCGGCACGGCACGACCGGCCCCGCGGCCAGCCCCATCGGCGCCAGCATCTGGCCGATCATCACCGGATCGGCCGGGAACATCTCGCCCAGCATGGTGACGGTCGGCCTGTCGGAGACACCGCCCTCAGGGGCAGCAACGGGCCCGGCCTCGATCTCCTTGCGGGCATAGTTCAGCATCGCCCCGGCCAGCACGTCCTTGGCTTCCGCATGGGTCGGAATGCCGAACCCCGGCACGTCGATCCCCACGATCCGCACGCCGTTGATCTCCTTCGGCAGCAGCCGCAGCGGCACGCCGCTCGCCGTCGGCACGCACAGGTTCGTCACCACGACCGCATCGAACCTGTCCGGATCGGCCAACTCATGCACCGAATCCCGGATGTCCTCAAAGAGCTTGCCCGTGACCAGCGTCTCGGAGTTGAACGGCACATAGCCCACCGACCGCCGCGCGCCGTAGAAATGGCTCACGAAGGTCAGCCCGTAGACACAACAGGCCGAGCCGCTCAGCACCGTGGCCACACGTTTCATCCGCAGGCCCACACGCAAGCTGCCGAAAGCGGGACACATGCTTTGCGGCTTGTCGTGCGGACCTTGCGGATAGTCGCGCGCATATTGATCCAGCAGATCGCTGTGTCCGGCCATGCGCGCGGCCTTTTCCATGTCGTTCCCGGAATGGCATCCCAGCCCCGGATCACCCGTCAGCTCCGGCGCATCCTCACGCGCCTTGCCGCGAATGACCTCCGCCTCGGCGGTGTCGTCATATGTGACTTCATCGCTCATAGAGCCCTTTCCGACCCGCCCCGGGCCGCGATATCCTTCAACAACCGGGCGATCTGCTCGGGCCGCGCCTCCGCGACCATCCGGCAGGCCCGGATCAACTGCTGTGCCTGGGTTGGCTCAGGCGTCGTCATAGACCACCTCCAGGCTTTCCTTGGGCGCGGCGTTCTTGCCGCGCATGTCCTCGTCCGTCGCCGGCTCCAGCGTGACGCTGCCGCCCGTCTCGGAGTCGTCGAACAGCCCCAGCAACCCATCCTGGTCCAGCGGCGCGGGCCGAACCGGCGGGGCCAGCGATACCGCCTCGGCCAGCCCGGCAAAAAGGCTCCCCCACTGGCTCTTTTCGGTGCCCACGATCTGGTAATTGGCCGATTTCTTGCGCAAATCGTCATCCTGCGGGATCGCGGCCAGCACGGGGATGTCCACCGCCTTGGCAAAGGCCTGTGCCTCGCCCGAATGGTCGTCCTTGTTGACCACCAGCCCCGCGACGCCGACATTGCCGCCCAGCTTGCGGAAATACTCCACCGCCGAGCACACGTTGTTGGCCACGTAAAGCGACTGCAGGTCGTTCGACGCCACCAGGATCACCTTCTGCGCCATGTCGCGGGCAATCGGCAGGCCGAAGCCCCCGCACACCACGTCCCCCAGAAAATCCAGCAGGACATAGTCGAAGTCCCAGTCGTGAAAGCCCAGCTTCTCCAGCAGCTCGAACCCGTGAATGATCCCGCGTCCGCCACAGCCGCGCCCCACTTCCGGGCCGCCCAGTTCCATGGCAAAGACACCGCCACGCTTGAAGCACACGTCGCCGATCTTCACCTGCTCACCGGCCAGGTTCTTCTTGGTCGAAGTCTCGATGATCGTCGGGCAGGCCTTGCCGCCGAACAGCAGGCTGGTCGTGTCCGATTTCGGGTCGCACCCGATCAGCAGCACGCGCTTGCCCTGTTCGGCCATCATGTGGCTCAGGTTGGCCAGGGTGAACGACTTGCCGATCCCCCCCTTGCCATAGATCGCGATGATCTGCGTCTTGCTGGTGGGCTCGCCCTGCGGCACTTCCAGGCTCGGCTCCTCGCCGGCCTCGTCCCGCAGGCGCTTGTCGAAATCCTTCAGGTTCGGAACATCGTCCTTCACGCTGCGTCCTTCCAGTTGAGTATCATTTTCAGGCACGATGCCTCTTCAAAGGCCGTCCTGTACGCGTCCTCGGCCTGCTCGGCCGGGGCATTGTGAGTGATCAGCCCCCCCAGGCTCAGCGCACCGCTGTCCAGCAGCGCACCCACGGCGGCCAGGTCCTCGCGCGCCCATTCCGCGGCGATGCGCAACCGCGCCTCGCGCATGAAGGCGGGCGGAAAGGCAAAGCTCAAGCCACCGGGATAGAACCCCGCCAGCACGATCTCGCCGCCCTTGGTCAGCCGTCCGATCAGGTCGTTCAGAATGCCGGCATTGCCCGAGGCGTCGTAAATCGCGCGATAGTCGCGGCGCGCGTCGGCCTCAGGCGCGATCACCTCGTAACCTTCCGCGCCACCGCGCCGCGCCGGGTCGGTTTCCCAGACCACGGGCGCCGGCGCCCCGGCGGCAATCGTCAGCCGCGCCAGAAGCCGGCCCAGCACGCCATGCCCGACGATCAGCTCGGGCACGCGCTTGTCCAATCCGGCCATCGCGTGCCGCGCCGTGGCGGCAAGCGCCAGCAGCGCGCCTTGCGCCCCCAGCGTCGAATCGATGCGCGTGACCCTGTGGGCGGGCGTCACCAACCGGCTCGCCGCGCCGCCGAACAGCCCGAACGCGCCGTCGAAGCAATCCGCCCCCGGCACGAACACCGTCTCACCTGTCCTGAAACCACTGTCGGGTCCGGCCTCGACAACCTCGCCCGCAGCCTCGTAGCCCGGCACCAGCGGATAACCCGACCCCGGAAAGGGCGGCATCTCGCCGGTCCAGAACAGTTTTTCCGTGCCGGTCGAGATCCCCGAATGCGCAATGTCCACGACGATATCCGCAGGGCCCGGCCGCTTGAGCGACAGCGTATCGAGGTGCAGGTCTTTCGGACCATTCAGGAAGACGGCGCGCGTTTCCAACTGTCTGAACTCCCCCCTGCTTGCGTGTGAGTCGGGCCATGACGGGCACGATCCGGCTTTATGTTAGTCTATTCTGACATACTAATGTGTCAACTAAACTTTACACTTTACAGCGAATCACCTTGCCGAGGCGGCCTCAGGACGCTCCGCCGGGCTTGCGGCAGGCCAGCGCGGTGGTGATGAAGGGACGGATCGGTTTCGGCGTGACCACATCCCCGAATGCCGCCGCGCGGCACATCTCTGCAATTCGCGCCTGAGAGCGCACGCGCCCGGTCCCCATCGCCATCGTGTAAAAGGCGAAATAGACGTCGCCCGCCCGCTCGGGCGCATCGCCGCCCGACATCGGCTCCGACACGATCAGCCGTCCGCCCGGCGGCAAGGCGGCATACGCCCTGCCCAGCAAACCCTCGACCGTGTCGTCCGCATGATCGTAAAGCACGCGGATCAGACAGATCGTGTCCGCCCCCCGCGGCAAGGGGCCGTCCCTGAAACTGCCGCCCTGCAGCACGACCCGCTCCGCCAGGCTCGGTTCGCTCAATCGACCCCTGGCCTGCGGCATCACCTCGGGCAGATCGAACAGGATCCCCCGCGCGGCCTTGTTCCGCCGCAAGACCTCGGACAGGAACACGCCCGATCCGCCGCCCACGTCCATCACCGTCCGCGCGCCCTTCAGGGGCAGCATCGTCAGCGTGTCGCGGGCCACCAGCACCTGGCTTTCGGCCATCAGCGTCGAATACCTGTCCGCCACCCCCGGCGCGACCTCGCCCTCGGCGCCGAACACGTAGGGCCAGAACCGCGCGAGCCGCGTCTCGCCCTGCCCGCGCAGCAACGCCACGGGATCGGCCATGTCGGCATAGAACTCGGCATTGTGCCGGATCATGTTCTCCAGCCCCGGCACGCCCAGGATCGCAGCCCCCTTCCGGGCCAGCGCATAGGCCCCGTCGCGCCGCCGCTTCAGCAGGCCCAGCGCCGCGCCCGCGCGCAACAGCTGATCCATCCGGTCGGTCGGCACGTCATGGCGAAACCCCAGCGCCTCGGCGCTGCGCGGCCCGTCCAGCAAGGCCCGGAGAATGCCGGTGTCGACCAACGCCATCAGGACCTGGCTTGCCACGAAACCCTGAAGCAGATCGAAGATCCCGGCCCCCTCCCGGCGCGCCATGCCGCGTCCGAAAGGCAATGCGCCTGCGATGCTCTGAAATCGCGGCCGTGCAATCAGACGGTTCAGCCAGCCCGAGAGTCCGGCACGTGACCGCATCTCGGGGTCCCGCACCGCCATGGGCCGCTAGACCCGGTAACCGGCGGGCATCTTCGGCATGATGGCCTGCGCCTGCAGACGCACCATCTCGGCCAGCGCCGCCTCGCCCGGACAGGACGGGATCGACGCGATCGCTCCCGCCAGGATGTCCTTCAGCCGCGCGACCGCGCCCTCGACCCCGTAGGCCGCCACCGCGTTGGGCCGCCCGTGCAGGTCATCCTGCCCCACGGGCTTGCCCAGGCTCTTCTCGTCCAGGACCGCATCGCGCAGATCGTCGGCCACCTGGAACGCCTCGCCGATCAGCGCACCAAGGTCGCCCCACGGCTCCGCATCGTGGCCGGCCGAAACCGCCCCCATTTCCGTCGCCGCGATGAACAACGCCGCTGTCTTCGAGCGGTGATAGGCCTCCAGGTCCACCTCCGGTTCGCTTTCCCAGCCCTGTCCCGCGCAGATGCCGCCGGGCATCCCGGTCCGCCTTGCCAGCGTCTGCATCAGGCGCACGCCACGCAATGGCTCCGCCTCGGCCGCGCGCGCCAGTACGTCGAAGGCCAGGATGATCAGGCTGTCGCCGGTCAGCACGGCCAGCGGCTGAGAATGGGCCTTGTGCACCGACGGCTTGCCGCGCCGCAGGTCGGCATCGTCGAAACAGGGCAGATCGTCGTGCACCAGGCTGGCGCAATGGATCACCTCCAGCGCTGCCGCCGCCGCATCACTGAGCGCCGGCGCGTCGTCGCCACAGGCCTGCGCCACCGACATCAGGATCGTCGGCCGTATGCGCGCCCCGCCCGGCAGGCAAGCATATCTCAACGCCTCGCCGAGCTGCGCCGGAGCCTCCTTCCCCTGCGTCATGTCCAGCGCGCGCAGAACGGCGGCGTCAATTCGCTGCGAGAGGGGCATGGGTCGCTCCTTGTCAGGCCATATGTCACAACATGACGACATATGTTATGTAAACCACACTGGACACTTTGAGGTTTCGAGTCAACAATCCCGTACATGACAAGGTCTCGCGATCCGGGTACCAGCGCGCCCCACGCCGTCATCATCGGTGCTGGGATCGGCGGGCTTGCCACTGCCGCGCGTCTCTCCGGCGCGGGGCTGCGCGTCACCGTGCTGGAGCGCCACGGCCATCCCGGCGGCAAGATGCGCACAATGCCCTCCGCCGCCGGTCCGGTCGACGCCGGCCCTACCGTGTTGACCATGCGCCCGGTGTTCGAGGATCTCTTCACCGCTCTCGGCACCCGGCTGACGGATCACGTCACCCTGCACCGGCAACACCTCCTCGCCCGGCATTTCTGGCCCGACGGCAGCACGCTCGATCTCTTCGACGACCCCGATGCCAACATCAAGGCCGTGGCCGCCTTCGCCGGGGCGCGCGCGGGCCGGCAGATGCGCAAATTCTCCGACCGCGCCCGCGCCCTTTTCGAAGGCTTCGACGCCCCGGTGATGCAGTCGCCCGAACCGACGCTGGCCGCACTCACCTCCCACGTGCTGCGCCATCCGCACCTGATCCGCCAGATGGCCTCGAACAAGACCCTGGCGCAACTTCTGGACTCCAGCTTCAGCGATCCGCGCCTCGTTCAGCTTTTCGGCCGCTACGCCACCTATGTCGGCGGCTCCCCCTACCACGTGCCCGCCCTTCTGGCGCTGATCTGGCAGGCCGAGGTTTCGGGCGTCTGGGTGGTCGAGGGCGGACTGCACCGGCTGGCGCAGGCCCTGGCCGACGCCATCACGACCCGCGGCGGCGAGTTCCTCTACGACACCCATGTCGACCGGATCTTCACCGAGAAAGGCCGCGCCATCGGAGTCACCCTTCAGGGCGGCACCTTCCTGCCCGCCGACGCGGTCGTCTTCAACGGCGACCCGCGCGCGCTGGCCACCGGCGCGTTCGGTCCCGGCCTCGAGAGCATCGCACCACAGACCACCGAAATCCCCCGCAGCCTCTCGGCCGAGGTCTGGGCCTTCGCCGCCAGGCCGTCCGGCCCGGACCTGGCCCATCACAACGTCTTCTTCCGCGCCGACCCCAGGCCCGAATTCGATGCGCTGATGCAAGGCCGCCGCGTCCCGGATCCGACGCTCTATGTCTGCGCCATGGATCGCGGCCTGCCCGCGTCCCCGCCCACCCTCGAACGCTTCGAGATCATCGCCAACGCCCCGCCCCTGCAAGACCCGCAAGGCCCAGAGGAGTTCACCGAATGTCAGACACGCACCTTCCGGACGCTGGCCCGTTTCGGCCTCGACTTCGATCCGCTGCCGGGGCCGGACGCGCTGACCACGCCCCCGGGCTTCGACCGACTGTTTCCCGAGAGCAGCGGATCCCTCTACGGGCAAAGCCCGCATGGCACGATGGCGGCCTTCCAGCGCCCGACGGCCCGGACGACGGTCAAGGGCCTCTACCTGGCGGGCGGCGGAGTGCATCCGGGGGCGGGGGTGCCGATGGCGGCCCTCTCCGGCAGGCATGCGGCCGAGGCGATACTGACGGACCCAATTTCAACCTCGCCGTCCCGCCCAACGGCTACGCATGGTGGTATGTCGACGGCCTGAAGGATGGCGGCGGCCGCGCCATCTCGATCATCGCCTTCATCGGCTCGGTGTTTTCGCCCTGGTACGCCTGGTCCGGGCGGCGCAACCCGGACAACCACGTCTGCATCAACGTCGCCACCTACGGCCCCGGCGGGCGCTTCACCATGACCGACCGGGGCAGCAGCGCCCTGCGCCAGACGGCGGACAGCTTCACCGTCGGCCCGTCTTCGCTGCACTGGACAAACGGCCAACTCGTCATCGACATCGACGAGATCGGCGCCCCGCCGATGGTCTCCCGCGTCCGGGGGCGCGTCACCGTCACGCCCTCCGCGATGACAAATGTCGAACTGCCGCTCACGCCCGACGGCGCCCATGTCTGGCGTCCCTTCGCCCCCACCGCGCGGATCGAGGTCGATCTCGACGCGCCCGGCTGGCAATGGAACGGCCACGGCTATTTCGACGCCAATTTCGGCACCCGCGCGCTGGAGCAGGATTTCACCTACTGGACCTGGGGCCGCTTCCCAACCGGGACGGGCAGCACATGCTTCTACGACGCCACCCGCCTCGACGGCTCTCAGCTGGGTCTTGGCATCCGCTTCAATGAACAGGGTGACGCCCGGATCGTCACGCCCCCGCCGAAAACCCGCATGAAGCGGACCGCCTGGGGCCTCTACCGCGAAGGCCGCGCGGACCCGGGCCATACCCCGACCCAGGTGCAACGCATGCTCGACGCGCCTTTCTACGCCCGCGCCGCCGTGCGCAGCGTGATCGACGGCGAACAGACCACCGGCGTGCACGAGGCGCTCGATCTCAAGCGGTTCCGGTCGCCATTCCTGAAACCCATGCTGGCCGTCCGCGTGCCACGCCGGACGCACTGGCGCTTCCCCGACACCTGACGCAGTCGAAATCTTGAAAAGATTTCGGTCCGATTTCTTTTCAAGAAATCGGCACCTCTACCCGCTCCACGCCTGGAAACCGACAGCCCCGCCGTAGATCCCCAGCATCGTCAGGCTCTCCCACCCCATGTTCGCAGGGCCCGACTCTTCGCGCAGGATCAGCCCGATCAACAGCACGGCGGTCATCGCCAGCCCGACCACGACCCAAAAGAGGTCTCCCGTGCCGATCGCGTGATACAGCGACCCGTCGCGATAGCTGATGTCCGACAGGGTCAGGAACAGCACGTCGAACGTGTTGCCCCCGATGATCCCGCCCACGGCCAGCTGCAACGCCCCGCGCCTTACCGCGGCCAGCGTGGTGACCAGTTCGGGCAACGACGTCACCACGGCGGTCATCAACGCGCCAACCAAAGCCGAGGACAATCCCAGCTGCTCGGTCAGCGCGCCCGCCGAGCGCGCAATCGCATAGCCGGCCAGCCCCAGCAGCACCATCAGCGCCGCGAACGGCACCAGAAGCGATACCGCGCTTTTCTGCGCGTCCTCGTCGTCCTCGGGCTGGTCGTCGCGCGTCTCCCTCGTGTCCACGGCCCGCCACATCGGGCTTTGCCGGATACCCACGCTGGCATAGGCGCCAAACAGGTAGAGGCCCACCAGCACCACCGAGGCCGGATGCACCGACCAGAACGCCACATCGGGCATCACGAAGGCCGCCAGCGGAACCACCAGCATCAGCATCAGCAACGTGCTCTGGAACAGGTTCGCCACATCCGCCGCGGCGTGCTCGAGGTTCGCCCGGCGATAGATCAGGTCCGCAAAGGCCAGAAATGCCGTCTGCGCCGCGATCCCGCCGATGCCGTTGGAAAAGGCCAGGCTTGCGCGCCCGTCCAGCGCCGACGTGACGGACACCACCGTGCCCGACAGCGACGTCGCGGCCCCCAGCAACAGCCCTCCGGTCACCGCCTCGCCCAATCCCGTGCGGTCCGCGATGCGGTCCGCCATCCCGGTCATCTTGGTCCCCGCGACAAGGATGACGAGCGCCGCCCCGGCGAAAACGATCAGGTTGGCAGTCAGGGATAGGTCACCGAGCATGACCGCTCAACCGTGCAGCCATTGACCGGGTTCCATGCGCGCAGCGAGGATCAGCGCCGCGCCTCGGCCCGCACCACCTCGGGATTGAGCCGCATCACCGACATGTTCAGCGCCCCGGCCACGCTCACCCAGGCGAGGTAGGGCACGAACATCAGCCCGGCCAGCCAATCCACTTGCCACAGCTCGATCGTGCCCCAGAACACCGCGATCCACAGGAAAACCAGCACCACCAGCCCCAGCCGGATCCGGCGCAGGCCAAAGAAAACCGGCGTCCACAACCCGTTCAGCGCGATCTGCAACGCCCAGAGCGCCATCGCCACCGAATTGTCGGGACTCACGGCCGCCCGCGCGCCCGCCCCCGCCATCAGCAGGTAGAGCGTCGTCCACGCCACCGGAAACAGCCAGTTCGGCGGCGTCCATGTCGGCTTGTTGAGGTCTTCGTACCATTTGCCCGGCGGGAACAGCGCCCCCGTCGCCCCCGCCGCAAAGCAGGTCGCAAGAAAGATTGCAAAGCAAAGCCAGATCATGATCTCGATCTAGCGTGCCTCCCCGAGACCGGCAAGGTCCGATCGTCCCGGTCCCGCGCCTTCAGCGTCGCCATGGTGGAACACAGCGCCTCGCTCCAGTCGCGCCCCGGTGCCCTTGGCTCCGCCGCCGCCTCCACCAGGTAGGCCACCTCGGGCAAGGGCCGCGCGTGCAGCACGGCCGAGCGCGGCATCACCATCGTGCCGCCCGCCCGCAGGCTCGCCAGGATCAGCCAGCCCAGCTTCTGCGCGCCCGTGGTCCGCGCGCGGTGCGCGATGGAATCGTGCCCCAACCGCCGCAACTGCCGCCCGATCCCGGCATAGATATACCGCGCCGCGAAGATCCCCGGCCGGGCGCTCACGGGCAGCGTCGCCACCCCCGCCTCGGACCGGGCATAAAGCCCGTCGGCCTCGCGCAACAGCCGCGCGATCACCCGGTGCAGGGCCGGCGACATCTGCGGGCTGGCCAGAAACGCCGCCTCGTCCAGCCCCTCGTCCTCCATCCAGTCGCGCGGCAGGTACAGCCGCCCCTCGCGGGCATCCTCGCCCACGTCGCGGGCAATGTTCGTCAGCTGCATCGCCACGCCCAGATCACAGGCCCGCGCCAGCCCGTCGGCCTCGCGCATGTCCATCAGAACGCACATCATCGCACCCACCGCCGAGGCCACGCGCGCCGAATAGGCGCGCAGGTCCGACAGGCTGTCATACCGCCGCCCCTCCGCGTCCCAGGCCAGCCCCTCCAGAAGCGCCTCGGGCAATTCGCGCGGCATGTCGAACCGCGCCACCATGGCGGCAAAGGCCCGGTCGGCGGGCGCATTCCGCGGCACCCCGCGATAGGCCAGGTCCAGCCGGTCGTGCAGCCGCGCCACCGCCTCGGCCTTCTCGGAATGCAGATCGACCGAGTCATCCGCCAGCCGGCAGAACGCGTAAAGCGCCAGCGCCGGATCGCGCACGCGCCGCGGCAACAGTTTCGAGGCCGCGTGGAACGACCGCGACCCATCCCGGATCGCCTCGCGGCAATGCGCCATGTCGGCGGCTTCCGTGCGCGTCAGTCTCATCTCACCCGCACCTCGTCCGCATCCGGCACCAGCTTGCCCAGAACCTCGGCGCTCGACACCACGCCCGGCAGCCCCGCCCCGGGATGTGTGCCCGCGCCGACAAGGTACAGCCCCGCAACCTCCTCGCTCACGTTATGGGGCCGGAACCAGGCGCTCTGAAAAATACGCGGCTCCAGCGAAAAGCCCGATCCATGCGGGCTCAGGTACCTGTCCCGGAACGTCTCGGGCGTGAACACTTCCGAGGCAGTCAGGTGATCGCCCAGCCCCGGCAGCAACTGCCCTTCCAGCACCGCCTGCACCTTCCGGCGATAGGTCTCCGCCATCGTGCCCCAATCGACCGGGTCATCGAACCCCAGATGCGGCACCGGGCTCAGCGCATAGAACGTGTCATCCCCCTCCGGCGCGGCACTCGGGTCGGTCACCGTGGGCCGATGCACGTAAAGGCTCATGTCCTCAGCCAGCTTGCCTTTCAGAAAGATATCCTCGACCAGCCCCCTGTAACGCGGCCCGTTCAGGATCGTGTGATGCCCCGCATCCGCCCATTTCCCACGCGTGCCCTTCGTGCCGAAATACCAAACGAACAGCCCCATCGACCAGCGCGACCGCTTCAGCTTCGGCCCGGTCCAGCGCCGCTTTTTCACGTTGCGCATCAGAGTGTCATAGGTGTGCCCCGCATCGGCATTCGACACAATCACATCCGCTTCGACAACCTCGCCGCCCGTCAAGCGCACACCCGCCGCGCGCCCGTCGCGCACCACGATCTCGTCCACCTCCGCGCCCTGCCGCACCAGCCCGCCCTGACCGGCCACGACATCCGCCATGGCGCGTGCGATGGCATCGACACCGCCCATCGCGTAATGCACGCCGAATTCCTTTTCCAGGTGACTGACGAGTATATACATCGACGTCACGTTGAACGGATCGCCCCCGATGAACAGCGGGTGGAACGAGAACGCCATGCGCAGCCGTTCGTCCCTGAACCGCTTCGCCGCATGGGCATAGACCGACCTGTCCGCCCGCAGCACCCCGAAGCCGGGCAACGCCTTCGCCAGGTCGCGCAGCCGGTGCATCGGCCGCCGCCCCAGGTCCTCGAACCCGAACGCATAGCGCCGCTCGCTGTCCTTCAGGAACCGCTCGTAGCCTTTCGCGTCGCCGGGGCTCAGCCGCGCCACCTCGGCCCGCATCGCATCGGTATCCTGCCGCGCGGTGAACGTGCTCCCATCGGGCCAGCAAATCTCGTAGAACGGGTCCAGCGGGCGCAGATCCACGTCATCGCGAAACCGCCGCCCGCAGGCCGCCCACAATTCTTCGAACACCTGCGGCACCGTCACGATGGTCGGCCCCAGGTCGAACCGATGTCCCTCGCGCCACAGGCTCGACCCGCGCCCGCCGGGACCGTCCAGCCGGTCCAGCACCGTCACGCGATACCCCTTCGCGCCCAGCCGCATCGCCGAGGCCAGGCCGCCCAGCCCCGCTCCGATCACCACCGCGTGCGGCCTCAGCGCCTTCTCGGCCTGCTCACGAAGTGCGGGGTCCAGATGTGTCAACATTCATCCAGCCTACATGTGTCAAGTTAAGTTGACAATCACCCGCTGAAGTTCTTTTATGGTGCCCGTACGCGCGGGACAACCGGGACGTCGCGATTGGCATGAATGGGACTGCCGACACGCACGCATTGGCCGAAGGGGGACAGGGTCATCCAAATCGTCAGCCTCAGCTTTTTCCGTTTTGCACCGGGGCTTTCGCGGCTCTGGGCCTTCGCGATGATGGGCCTTGCCCGCCCCGCGCTGGCCCGCGTCCCCGGCATCGGTTTCTGGAAGCTGTGCGGCTCCGGCACCGGCGAAGGCTTCACGCCGAAACCCAACACCGGCGTCTACGCCATTCTCGCCACCTGGCCCGACCTTGCCACCGCGCAACGGCAGACCGCCGAGGCGCCGATCTTCCGCCGCTACGCCCGCCGCGCGGTGGAATGCTATACTCTCTTCATGCAGACCACCTCCGTGCGCGGTGCATGGTCCGGCACGACCCCTTTCGAACCCGATGGATCGACAGACACCGGCCCCGTCGCCGCCCTCACCCGTGCCACGATCAGGCCCCTCGTCGCGCTCCGGTTCTGGCGCCGCGTGCCCGACATCAGCGCCGTCATCGGCACCGATCCCAACGTCGCCTTCAAGATCGGCATCGGCGAGGTGCCGCTTTTGCACCAGGTCACCTTCTCGGTCTGGCCCGACACCGCGCGCATGGCCGCCTTCGCTCGCCACGACGGCCCCCACGCCCGCGCCATCAGGGCCGTCCGCGACGGCGACTGGTTCCGCGAAGAACTCTACGCCCGGTTCAACGTCGTCGCCGAGCGCGGCACATGGCAGGGCGCCAAACCACTTCAGCACCTGGGGGTCGGCGCATGAGCCTCGCCTTTCCGTTCTCCGCCATCGTCGGACAGGACACCATGAAACAGGCGTTGATCCTGACGGCCATCGACCCGGGTCTGGGCGGGGTTCTGGTCTTCGGCGACCGTGGCACCGGCAAGTCCACCGCCGTCCGCGCGCTCGCCGCCCTTTTGCCGCCCATCTCCGCCGTCAAGGGCTGCCCGGTCAATTCCGAGCGCCCCGAGGACTGCCCCGACTGGGCCACCGTGCCCGACACCGATCTGGTGGAACGCCCCACCCCCGTCGTCGACCTGCCCCTGGGCGTCACCGAAGACCGCGTCACCGGCGCGCTCGACATCGAACGCGCGCTCACCCGTGGCGAAAAGGCGTTCGAACCGGGCCTTCTGGCCCGCGCCAACCGCGGCTATCTCTATATCGACGAGGTCAACCTGCTCGAGGATCACATCGTCGATCTGCTGCTCGACGTCGCCCAGTCCGGCATCAATGCGGTCGAGCGCGAGGGCCTCTCCATCCGCCACCCCGCCCGCTTCGTTCTGGTGGGCTCCGGCAACCCCGAAGAGGGCGAGCTGCGCCCGCAGCTTCTCGACCGCTTCGGCCTCTCGGTCGAAGTCGCCTCCCCCACGGATATCGACGAACGCATCGAGGTCGTCCGTCGCCGCGATGCCTTCGACATGGACCGCGAAGGCTTCACCGCCAAGTGGCAGCCCGAGGACGCCAAAATCCGCAAGGCCATCCTCGCCGGCCGCAAAGCACTCCGCGAACTCGAGGCGACAGATGCCATCCTGCGCGACTGCGCAACCCTCGCTGTGGCCCTCGGCGCCGACGGCCTGCGCGGCGAGCTGACCCTGCTCCGCGCCGCCCGCGCCCTCGCCGCCTATCAAGGCGACAAGGCCATCTCCCGCGATCACCTCACCGCCGTCGCGCCCCTGGCACTCAGCCACCGCCTGCGCCGCGACCCGCTGGACGAGGCAGGCTCCACCACCCGCGTCACCCGCACCGTCGCCGAAACCTTCGGATGACAACCGGCGCCGACACCGCCCGCACCCAGCGCGCCCTCGCGGCGCTCGCGGTCGATCCCGGCGGCCTCAAGGGCCTCACGTTCCGCGCCCGCATGGGTCCCGCCCGGCAGGCGTTCGAGACCACCCTGGGCAAGCTGCCAGGGCCCCAGCACCGCATTCACCCCGCCATCACCGACGATCAGCTCTTCGGCGGCCTCAACATCGCCGCCTCGCTGGCCGAAGGCCGCCCGATCCGCGACGCGGGCCTCGCCGACCAGTCCTCCACGCTCGTCCTCACAATGGCCGAGCGCACCCCCTCCGGCCTCGCCGCCCGCCTCGCGCAGCTGCTCGACGCCGATCACGGCCACGCCCTCATCCTGCTCGACGAGGCCGCCAGCGCGGAAGAAGGCGCGCCGCAAGCCCTGCTCGACCGCCTCGCCTTCCATATCGAGCCGCCCGAGGCCGCCACCCCCGTCCGCCTGCCTGCCGCCGCCGATCTCGACGCCGCCCGCAAGCGCCTGTCCCGCGTTCAGGTCCCCGCCGACGCCCTGCCCCAGCTCGTCACCCTCGCCGCCCGCTTCGGCATCCACAGCCTGCGCGCGCCCAGCCTCGCCCTGCGCGCCGCCCGCGCCCTCGCCGCGCTCGATGCCGAGATGACCATAACCGAGGATCACCTTCAGGAAGCCGCCGAACTCGTCTACCCCTCCCGCGCCACCATGATGCCCGCCGAGGCCGAGGACGAAACGCCACCCGACGCGCCCGAAGCGGACCAGTCCGACAACGCGGAGGAAAACGGCGATCAGTCCCTCACCGATCTGCCCGACGACATCCTCGTCTCCGCCATCGCCGCGCTCCTTCCACCCGACATCCTCGACCGCCTCGCCGCCAAATCCACCCGCCCTGCCAATGCGGCGGGCAGCGGCGCGGGCGACCGCCGCCGCGGCAACCGCCGGGGCCGCCCTCTGCCGTCGCGCCCCGGCCGCCCTTCCGCCCAGGCGCGGATCGACCCCATCGCGACCCTGCGCGCCGCCGCCCCCTGGCAAACCCTTCGCCGCACCGGGCGCAACGCCGACCGCGCGCTTCTGATCCTGCCGTCGGACATCCGTATCAAGCGGTTCGAGGACCGCTCCGACCGCCTGCTGATCTTCACCGTCGACGCGTCCGGTTCCGCCGCCGTCGCCCGGCTGGCCGAAGCGAAAGGCGCGGTTGAACTCATGCTGGCCCAGGCCTATGCCCGCCGCGACCAGGTGGCCCTGCTGGCCTTTCGCGGCACGGGCACCGAAACGCTCCTGCCACCCACCCGCTCGCTGGTACAGGCCAAGCGCCGCCTCGCCTCGCTGCCCGGCGGCGGCGGCACGCCCCTCGCCTCTGGCCTGATGGCCGCCGGCGACCTGGCGCACCTCGCCCGTGGCCGCGGCCTCACGCCCATGCTGGTCCTGCTGACCGACGGCCGCGCCAACGTCCCCCTCTCCGGCGAGCCGGACCGCGCTGCCGCAAACGACGACGCCACCCGCCTCGCATCCAGCCTGCGCCAACAGGGCCTCTCCGGCGTCCTCGTCGACACCTCGAACCGCCCCACCGACGCGGCCCGCACCGTCGCCGCCACCCTTGGCGCGCGCTACCTTGCCCTGCCCCGCGCCGATGCCCACGGTATAAGCACCGCCGTCACCACGGCGCTCGAGGCGTAAGGCGCATGGACTGGGCCCGCGACCTGCCGGACTGGCCCCATGCCGACGCGGCGCGCCGCGTCCGCCACCGCCCGCATGACTGGCATGTGCAGGAATGGGGCACCGGCCCCACGCTCCTCTTGCTGCACGGCGCCGGTGCCAGCACCCACACCTGGCGCGACCTCATTCCCCGCCTCTCGGAAAACCACCATGTCGTCGCCCTCGACCTGCCCGGCCACGGCTTCACCCGCGCGGGCAGCGTCTCGCGCCTCGGTCTCGCCACCACCGCCGAAGATATCGCCGCCCTCTGTGCGCATGAGGACTGGCGGCCGCAGGCCCTCATCGGCCATTCCGCCGGCGCCGCCGTGGCGCTCGACCTGGCAACACGCCTGCCCGCCCCCCCCGCCGTGATCGGCCTGAACGCCGCGCTCGATCGGTTCGAGGGCATGGCGGGCTGGCTCTTTCCTATGCTGGCCAAGCTGCTGGCGCTGAACCCGCTCACCGCCATCGCCTTCTCGGCCGGCGGCGCGCGCCCGGGTCGCGCCCGCAACGTGATCCGCGCCACCGGCTCCACGCTCTCCGAAGAGGGGCTTGCCTATTACAGCCGCCTGCTCGCCGACCGCGCCCATGTGGACGGCACACTTCAGATGATGTCCCGGTGGAGCACCGACGCCCTGCTCGATCGCCTGCCAGACATTGAAAGCCCGGTTCTGCTGCTCACCGGCGACCGCGACACGGCGGTGTCGCCCGAGGTCTCGGACCGCGCCGCCGCACGTCTGCCCCATGCCGAACGGATCACGCTGGAGGGTCTCGGCCACCTCGCCCACGAGGAAGACCCCGACCGCCTTTGCGACATCATGCTGGATTGGCTGCAGGGCAAATCTTTTTAGAAAAGATTTGCCAAAAGCTTTCTCAAAGCTTTTGGCCTCACCCCTGCCCCAGCGCCTTTTGCCCCTTCCGGCTGTACCCCCGCGTCATCCGGTCCGCGATCATCGCCAGCGTCGCCATCGCGATGCCCGCGATCATCCCCACACCGAAATCCCCGTTGTTGAGGCCGATATAGATCTCCTGCCCCAGGTCGCTCGTCCCCACCAGCGCCGTGATCACCAGCATCGCCACCCCGAACATGATCGTCTGGTTGAGCCCCAGCAGCAATTGCGGCAACGCCAGCGGCAACCGCACCCGCCACAGCATCTGCCACCGACTCGACCCGCACGCCTTCGCGGCCTCGATCACCTCCGGGCTGACCCCGCGCAGCCCGTGCTCGGCATAGCGGATGGCGGGCACGATGGCATAGGCCATGATCGCCAGCAGCGCGGTGAAATCCCCCAGCTTGAAGAACATCACGAAGGGGATCAGGATCACGAACAGCGGCATGGTCTGCAACGTGTCGCTGATCGGGCGCAGAAAGGCCGACACCGCGTCGTTCTCGGACGCGATCACGCCCAGCGTCGTGCCGATCAGGAACGACAGCGCCACCGCCAGCCCACACAGGTAGAACGAAATCGTCGCCTCGGGCCAGACGCCCGCCACCATCAGGAAGGCCAGGCCCACGCCCGTGCCAATCGCCAGGCGCCGCCCGCCCGCCTGCCATGCCAGCAACACCATCACGCCGGCAATCGACAGCCACGGCAGCCCCGTGATCCCGAAATACAGCAGGATCGCCAACAGCGCGACACCGATGGCCGCCCGCACCCGGCGCCGCAGCAGGAGCCACCCGGCCAGCGCCGCCATCGCCACGGCGTACCCGATCTTCATCGGCATGGTGAACTCGAACCCCCAGGAAAACGGGCTGATCGTCTGCTCCAGCCCCATCTTCACCGGCAGCATCAGGTAAAACAGCGCCGTCGTCTTGATCGCCTTGATCGCGCCCGCGTATTCCACCAGCAGCCAGTTGAACGCATCGTTCATCGCGTCCGCCGGATAGACTTCCCAGGCCCGCGGATACTCCTGCAGGAACGGAAACACCCGCGCCAGAACCAGCATCACGCCCGTGAACACCGCCGCCACGATCCAGTAACGGTAGCGCGCGACGAAACTCTCGTCCTCGCCTGCGTCCGGCGACCGCCCCATCGCGGCCCGCGCCGTGATCCGGTCCATCACCATCGCCATCAGCGCGATCACCACGCCCGCCAGTATCGCCTCGGCCACGTTCGCCTTGCGGATATGGGTTAGCACTTCCCAGCCGATATCGGACGTGCCGCCGATGATCGACGCGATGATGATCATCGAAAAGGCAGCCATCATCGTCTGGTTCACCCCCAGCAGGATCTGGCGCAGCGCGCTCGGCACCCGCACGCGCCAGAACATCTGGCCCGCCGTGGCCCCCGCCATCATGCCCGCCTCGATCACTTCCTCGTCGACCCGGGCAAGGCCCAGCGTCGTGTTCCGCACCATCGGCGGCACCGCGTAGAGGACCGAGGCGATCAGCCCCACCACCGGGCCGAAACCAAAGAGCAGCAGGATCGGCAACAGGTAGGCAAAGACCGGGATCGTCTGCAACGTGTCCATCGTGGGCGTGATCACCCGCTCGGCCCTGTCGGAATAGAACGCCCAGGTCCCCACGCAGAACCCGATCGCCACCGCCAGCGGCACCGACACCATGACCAGCGCCAGAGAGTTCATCGACTCGTGCCAGTACCCGATCACGACCATGTAGAACATCGCCAGAAACGTGAACACGGCCAACTTCCAGCCCGACACCACGAAGGACGCGATCACCAACAGCCCCACCGTCAACGCCCAGGGCATCCAGTGCAACAGGCCGCGCACCCAGGACATCGGGTAATCCATCAGGTCCGAGAACGCGCGAAACGCCGGACCCGCGGTGTCTACCACCCAGTCCATGCCGGTGTTCAGCCAGTCGGTCATGGGCCATTCCCAGGCCTCGGGAAACTCCATCAACCAGCCCAGCCGGTCGCGGAAGCCCAGCGCCACCAGCGTCAGGCCGATCAGCGCGAACCAGGCCCAATGGGTGCGGTCCCCGCTCATGCCGGGGCCTCCTCCTGTTCCGACAGCCGCGCCAGTGCCCGGACCACGCTCTGCGCCGTGACGACGCCCGTCACCGTGCCGCCCTGCTCCACCGCGAGGCCCTCGGGATGCGCCGACAGCATCGGCAACAGAGCCTCGACCGACACGTCGCCCGAAACCCGCTCGCGCCCCTCGGCGGATCCGGCGTCGGGGTCCGTCACCTCGTGGGCCCGCAGCACGCGCACCATCGGCACATCGTTGGTGAACTCGGCCACGTAATCGTCCGCCGGGTTGGTGATCAGCTCGGCCGGCGTGCCGGTCTGCACCACGCGCCCGCCGCGCATGATCATCATCCGGTCCGCCACCCGCAGCGCCTCCAGGAAATCATGCGTGATGAACACGATCGACTTGTGCAGATCGTTCTGGATGCGCAGGAACTCGTCCTGCATCTGCCGCCGGATCAGCGGGTCGAGCGCCGAGAACGGCTCGTCCAGCAGCCACAGGTCCGGGTCCACCGCCAGCGACCGGGCAATACCGACCCGCTGCTGCTGCCCCCCCGACAACTGGTGCGGATAGCTTTTCTCGCGCCCTTCCAGCCCCACCAGGTCGATCACCTTGCCCACCCGCTCGCGGGTATGGTCCTGCGCCGCGCCCTGCAGGCTCAGCGGAAAGGCGATGTTCTCCCACACGCTCAGATGCGGCATCAGGCCGAAATTCTGGAACACCATGCCGATCTGGTGGCGGCGCACCTCGATCATCTCCTTGTCGGATTTCGCGCGCAGGTCCTCGCCATCCAGCAGGATTTCACCATGCGTCGGCTCCACCAGCCGCGACAGGCAGCGCACCACCGTCGACTTGCCCGACCCCGACAGGCCCATGATCACGAAAATCTCGCCCACCGCCACGTCAAAGCTCACATCGGCGGCGGCAGGTATCGCGCCATCCTCGCGGATGCGCCCGGCCAGCGCCGGCGTCTCTTCCGCCGGCTGGCCGCCGGGAAAATACTGCTCCGGTTTCTTGCCGTAGACTTTCCAGATGTGGCGGCAGGACAGCCTCGGCTGGTCCGTCCCGGCGCCATCGCCCTCGCGCGTGTCGCTCATGCTGACCCAGTCCCCCCTGATACGAAAAGGCCGGGCGTCACGACCCCCGGCCTCTCCGATGCGCCCATGCACACCTTACTGCGCGGCCTTGCCGGCCTCGACCCAGGGGGCCCACGTCGCCTCGTTGGCGTCGATCCATTCGGCCACGACCTCTTCCAGGTCACGCCCCTTCTGGTCGATCTCCAGCATCAGCGCGTTCTGCACTTCGTTGTCGATCGAGATCTGCTCGAACACTGCCGCCACGCCGGGGTTCGCCTCGGCAAACTCGGCATTGATGATCTTGTCGATCGAGGCCTGCTGGAAGCCGCAGGCCTTGCCGCGCTCCTGGCCTTCTTCCTCGATGCATTCCCCTTCGGCAGGGTCCCACGCGACCCATTCCATCTCCATGTCGGCAAACAGCCAGTGCGGCTGCCAGAACATCATCAGGATCGGCTCCTGCGTCGCCGCGGCCGACTTCAGCTCGGCGATCATCGCGCCTTCCGATCCGCCCGCCACCGGCTCGAACGGGATGTCGATCATCGCCACCACGTCCTTCGACCGGGTACCCCAGTCGGCGGGATAGGTGATCAGCCGGCCCTTGGGAAAGGTGTCGGCGGCCGCAAAGGCCTGCGCGCAGTCGTAAAGCGCCTCGTAATCCGGCAGGCCGGGGCACTTTTCCTTCATGTAGGGCGGATAGATCCAGCCTTCCTGCGGTTGCAGGCCCAGCTGCCCCACCACGGTGATGTCGCCCGACTCCACCGCCTTGGGATAGATGTCGCCCACGTTGTTGGTCCAGACCTCGGGCTGCAGGTGCAGATCGCCATTGGCGATGGCCGCGAATTGCGGCACCGCGCCCGCGGTCACGTATTCCACCTCATGCCCGGCCTTTTCCAGCAGCGTGCCGGTGATATGCGCCGAAATATGCTGCCCCGTCCATTCGTTGATCGGAATGCGCACCGTTTCGGCCTGCGCCATCCCGGCCCCGGCCAGTGACAGGCTCGCCGCCCACAAGACAGAATTCATCTTCATCGTTCTCTCCCCGTTTTTATTGATGCAGATCATGGCCGCCATCATGCGACGTCCGCACCGTGGACCCAAGCAGAAATGTTTGTTGACCGGAGAGTTAATAAAAACAAGGCTGATATCAGGCGTCCGCGGCGCGGCTGCCGATTTCATGAGCATTGTGTAAGGGAGGATGCCGTGCCGTTGAAAGTTGCTGAAAAATGGTTTCAGACCAAGGATATGGGGGATGGTGTCACCCTCATATGGGAGCCGCATGTCGCGCCATGGTTGCGCTGCAATATCTGGCATATCCAAGGACGCGACCGCGATCTGGTGATCGACACCGGCATGGGCCTGCGCCCCATGACGCGCGAGCTGGCGCAGCTGACCGAGCGCCCGCTCAGCGCCATCGTCACCCATACGCATTTCGACCATTCGGGCGGGTTGCACGAGTTCGACCACCGCTGCGGTCACACGGCAGAATCCGACCTCATCGCCAACCCCACCAAGTCCAACACCTATGCCGACGCCGGCTTCGTCCGGGCCGAAACCTTCACCGCCCTGCCTTACGCGGGCTTCTCGCACGAGCATTACACCGTGACACCCGCGCCGCTCTCCGCCCTTTTGGACGAAGGCGACGTGATCGACCTTGGCGACCGCGCCTTCACGGTCTTCCATCTGCCCGGCCACAGCCCCGGCTCCATCGCGCTCCACGAGTCCGCAACCGGCCTCCTCTTCAGCGGCGACGTGGTCTATGACGGCGATCTCATCGACGACATGGACCATTCCGACCCCGAGGTGCTGGCCGAGTCCCACGCCCGCCTGCGCGAGCTCGATGTCACCACCGTCCATGCCGGGCACTTCAAATCCTTCGGACGCGACAAGCTGATTGAAATCCTCGACGAATACCGCGACGGTGGCCGCCGTCTGGGCGACGCCGACGCATGGCTCGCCGACATGATCGCAAGGAGCAGACCGCATTGACGCAACGCACGGCCATCGTCACCGGCGGGCTGGCGGGCATCGGCCTCGCCGCCGCCCGCCTGCTGCATGAAGCCGGGCACACCATCGCCATCGGCGCCCGGCGCGGCGACGACCGATCGCTTCAGGACATGGCCTGCGACACCGTCGGTAAGGACGTCTTCGTCGCCCCGCTCGACGTGCGCCAGCGCGGCTCGGTCGCGGCCTTCTGCGCTTCGGTGAAAAACCAGTTCGGCACGCCGCAGATCCTGGTCAACGCCGCCGGCGTCACCCGGCACCAGACGGTCTCCGACCATGACCTCGACGCCTGGGACGACGTGATAGAGACCAACCTCACCGGCACCTTCCTGATGATCCACGCGTGTCTGCCCGACATGATGGCATCGGGCTGGGGCCGGATCGTCAACATCGCCTCGACCGCCGCGCATACCGCCGTCGCCGACCACCCCGCCTATTGCGCCTCCAAGTCCGGCGTGCTCGGCCTCTCCCGCGCCGTGGCGTTGGAAGGCGCGCCGCACGGCGTCACCTGCACCACGGTCAGCCCGACCTGGGTTGAAACCGAGATGCTGCGCGACTCGGCGGCCACCATCGCCACCCAGAACGGCACCACCCAGGCCGAAGAGATCGCGACCCTGGCCCGCGCCAACCCCCAGAACCGCCTCGTCCAACCCGACGAGGTTGCAGCCATCATCGCCTTTCTCTGCTCAGATGCCGCCCCCGGCCTGACCATGGAAGACATCCAGATCAACGCCGGCGCGCACTGGTAATCAGGCCAGCCGCCGCGCCCGCCACGCCATGACCGCCGGCTCGATCAGCCCCGCCGACAGGATCAGCGGCAGGCCCACCGCTTCGCGCAGGCCGAACCGCTCCCCGGCCCAAATCGCCGCCGTCACCGTCGCCACCGCCACCTCGGTCATGAACAACAGCCCCACCAGCCCGGGGTTCAGCCGCGACGGCGCATAGATCGTGGCGAACGAGCTGGGCAGGATCAGGATCACCGCCACCGGCCCGAACCACCACATCAGGCCCGCCACCTCGGGCCAGTCCGGCGCGCGCGCCATCCCCTGCACCGTGGCGATCCCCGCCACCAGCAGCGCCACGACCGCCCCCACCAGCAGAAAGTTCACCGCATGGGTCAGGATACGCACCCGCCGTTCCGTCAGGATCAGCGTACAGCCCACGGCCCAGAACATCCCCGAGATCAGCCCGAACCAGTCGCCCGCGTTGCGCGGCAACGGCAGGCCGGTGTCGTCGGCAAAGATCACCACCAGCCCGACAAGCCCCACAAGGATCGACAGCCACCGAAACCACGTCATCCGGTCGCCCAGGAACACCCAGCCCAGCAGGAACCCCCAGATCGGCGTCATGTAGAACAAGAGCACCGCGCGCACGACGTCGGTATAAAGCAGGCCTGCGGCGTAAAGCGCAAAGGCCACCCCGGCCAGGATGCCCCCCAGTAGCGGCCGCAGCCCTTGCGCATAGTCCGCGCGCAACACCCAGACCGCCGGCAGGCTCAGCAGCGCGGGCAGCGTCAGGAACACCACCATCGCCCAGGGCGCATCCAGCCCCGCCTGCTCGATCATCCGCAGCGGCAACCAGAAAATGCCCCAGCACAGCCCCGCGAAAAGTCCCGTCAGGACGGCCCTGTTGTTGCCCTCGGCCAAGGCGCGCCTCCTCTTCTCGTGTTCCGGCCCCCAGTCAGGCACCTGCATGGCACAAAGGCAAGGCATCGCTGCCCCGCCTTCGCATTCGTACCGCCCCCTGCCGCGAATGCCGGCTCAGGCCGCCCGGTCCGGGATATCCACCAGCTTGCCGCGCGGGATCTCGCAAGCCTTGTCGTAAAGCGGCGTCTCGCCCAGCGTCGCGGCATACATCCTGCCGTCCCGGCCCTCGACCATCAGTTCCGTGCCCGGCCCGGCCTCGGCACTGTCCATCAGCGCATAGCCGATCCCGTGCCCCAGATAGGGCGAGACCGCCCCCGCCGTGACACGACCTGCGCTCTTGCCGTTCCACTCCACGCGCCCATTCACCCGCGGCTCGCCATCGGGGCAGACAATCCCGTGCAGGCGCTGGCCCTTGTCGGCTTTCTCCAGCGCGGCCTTGCCGATGAAATCGCCCTTGTCCATGGCCACGAACCCGCCCAGCCCCACATCGTAAGGCGTGGTGCTGGCGTCGAAATCCGAATTGGCGTTCAGGATCCCCGCCTCGATCCGGCGGATATTCATCGAATCCAGCCCGAACATCCGCATCCCGTAGGGCGCCCCCGCCTTTTCCAGATGCGCCCACAGGGCCCCGGCATCGTGATGCGGCTCGGTATAGAACTCCCAGCCCAGCTCGTTGGTGTAACCCGTCCGGGTGATCAGAACGGTCTGCCCGCCGAACTCCACCCAGGCGCTGCCAAAATAGCCGAACGGCTCCGGTATGCCATCCTTCGCCGCATCCTTCAGAACCTCCATCGACAGCGGGCCTTGCACCTGGCTCACATTCACCTCCGGGTCCAGGATCTCCACATCCATCCCCTTCGCATGCGCTCGCGCCCAGTTCACGAAATCCCCGTCCGCCTGCGCGTACCAGAACCGATCCTCGGCCAGCCGCACGAAGACCCCGTCCACGATCAGGCCACCATCGTCGTAACAGGCAATCCCGTACCCACACCGCCCGACCTTCACCTTGGAAATATCGTTGACGAACAAGAGGTTCATCAGCTTTTCCGCATCCGCCCCCCAGAACTCCAGCGGCCATTCGCCGGTATGCAGGCACGCCGCCTTGGTGCGCAGCAGCCAATAGCCTTCGTCCGTCGGCAGATCGTCCATGCAGACGCACATCAGCCGCCGGTTATAGACGCAGTAATGCGGGCCATGTTTCGCCTCGATCGCGTGATACGCATGGCGGCGCAGGTTGAAATCCCAGCCCGCCCCGGGCCGCGTGGTGATCAAGTCCCGCGTCTGCCCGTCGCTCGAAACCATCATTCCCCTGCCTCCGGATCCAGCCGCGCGCCCAGCGCGCCCGCCACCAGCTTCTGGAAATGGTGCACCGCGTGTTCGCTCAGCTCGGTCAGCCCCTCGTCCACGACGAAACGCCCCTGGTTGTACCCGCTGGACTTCAGCCCCTTCTGCACGCTCTCGCACAATCCGATATCCTCGGGCTGCAACACGTCCTTCTGATAGTTGATCGCATCGCGCAGCTGCTCGGTGACTTTCCCGTCCTTCACGAACCAATCCTGGTACTCGACGCAGTGCTCCGGCGCCGTCGGGTTCATCTGCAGCACCGACAGGTTCGCCTCGCCCGGATAGGCCCAGATGGTGAAGTTTGGCCAGACGAACCAGCCCGCATAGCCGAAATCCACGTCGCCCGCCTCGAAGGTGTAGGCCCGCGCGTTCATCGTCCGCGGCTGCCCCGCGCACTGGCTCGAATACAGCCCGCAGGTGATCGTGCGATAACTGTCCATGTCCACCAGGTCGACGAAATCGTGGTGCGCGGGCGCGCAGTGATAGCACTCCAGGAAGTTGTCCATCAGCACCTTCCAGTTCGCCTCCACCTCGTAGGTGTCGCGCTGCGCGAACTGCAAATCGTCGACCGAAGGCACATAATGCCGGATCTCACGCTCCAATTCGCCCATCTGTTCGGCGAAAGGCATCGCACTTTCATCCAGATTGACGAGGACAAGCCCGCAGAACACCTCCACCTTCACCGGCTTCAGCGAAAACTCCTCCTTGCGGAACCCCTCGACATTCTCGGTATTCCGCGCCGACCGCAGATTGCCGTCAAAGTCGAACGCCCAGGCGTGATAGGGGCAGGTGATGATGTTCTTCTTGCCGGTCCCGCTGACCAGCTCATGCCCCCGGTGCGGACACACATTGAAAAACGCGTTCAGCTCACCCGTCCTGCTGCGCGCCACAAAAAC
This sequence comes from Roseovarius atlanticus, assembly GCF_019802205.1. GTDB lineage: Bacteria > Pseudomonadota > Alphaproteobacteria > Rhodobacterales > Rhodobacteraceae > Roseovarius > Roseovarius atlanticus_A. The sequence goes on along the minus strand of NZ_JAHVHQ010000004.1, from coordinate 914,604 downwards.
GTTCTGCTCGTGGATCTTCACGGTCAGAAACTGCCCCGGCTCCGCCACCTGGCTGACATGCCCGGCATAGTACCAGGTCTTGTAGAAGATCGCGTCCTTCTCCGCCGCCCAGATCTCGGCGTCGTGATAGAACCGCGCGGGCAAGGTATAGGAATTTTTCGGATCGGCCCGGAACGGCTTGTCCCCGGGCATCAGGTTCAACGTCTGCAAGGTCATGGCGCACTCCTTTGCTGGCTGTTGACAGTGTCACCCATTACCGAGGATCATGGCAAACGCTCTTTTCTCATGAATTTGCCCAAGCCTGACTTATGCCAAAACCGCACCTCCCTCCGCTCGACCTGATGGAACCGTTCGAGGCCGCTGCCCGCCTCGGCAGCTTCACCCGCGCCGCCTCAGAACTTTCCGTCACCCAATCCGCCATCTCCCAGCGCGTCCGCAAGCTCGAGTCTCTGCTCGACACGCAACTCTTCACGCGCGGCCACCGCAGCATCACCCTCACCCCCGAGGGCCGGGACCTGCTCATTGGCGTCCGCGCTGCCCTCCAGCACATGACGGCAGCCACCCGCGCGCTTCGACAGCGCGACGACCGCCCCCGCGTGCGCCTCGCCGCCGACACCTCCATGGCCCAGCTCTGGCTCACCCCGCGCTTGGCCTCCGCCCTCGCGGACAGCCCGCCGCTCATGCTCGACCTTCTCGCCTCCGACACCGAATCCGAGCTTCTGACCGCCGACATCGCCCTCCTGCACGGCGCGGGCGACTGGCCCGGCTTCACCGCCACCCGTCTCTTTGCCGACGCGGTCTTTCCGGTCTGCACCCCGGGTTTTTTCTCGCACACGCCGCTGCGCACCCCCGAAGACCTGCTCTCCGCCCCGCTCATCGACCTCGACTATGTCCACTGGAACTGGATGAACTGGGGCATCTGGCTGACCGAGGCAGGGCTCGACCCCACCCGCGCCACCACGCTCATGCGCACCAACAGCTACATGGCCCAGCTGGATGCCGCCCGCGCGGGTCTCGGCGTGGCGCTGGCATGGGAGGGCCAGCTTGCCGATGACCTGACCACCGGCCGCCTCGTGCGCCCCATCGACCACGCGGTCACCACGCCTTTCGGCTACTACCTCATCCTGCGCGACGGGGCCGAACCCACAGCACGGCACCTCGCCCACAGCCTGCTTTACGCCGACACCTGACGCGGCCTGTGCAATTTTCTCCCGCATCCCCGGCCTTTTCATGAGATAAATTCGCGAATCCGACCGCGCGGACCGCACCACCTTGGCAAGCCCCGCGCCGCCTGTTTAACTGTCCCGGAAAACCAGACTCACCCCTAGCCAAGAGGTTCCCCCATGCGCTACCTCGCGCCAACCACGCTGGATGACGCCATCCAGCTCCTCAGCGGCGATCCCGGCGACTGCCGCGTGCTCGCCGGCGGCACCGACCTGCTCGTCCGCCTGCGCTCCGGCGATGCCGAACCCGACAGCATCCTCGACATCAAGCGCATCGAGGACCTGCGCCAGATCACCCCCGAAGACGGCGGCTGGCGCATCGGCGCCGCGGTCTCCTCGGCGGAAATGAACGAACATGCCGAGCTCAAGGCCGCCTACCCCGGCGTCTGCGAGGCCTCGGACCTCATCGGCTCCACCCAGATCCAGGGCCGCTGCACGCTGGCCGGCAACCTCTGCAACGCCTCCCCCGCCGCCGACAGCGTTCCCGCCATGGTCGCCGTCCGCGCCATGGCCCGCGTCGCCGGTCCGAACGGCACCCGCGACGTCGCGGTCGAGGACATCCCCACCGGCCCCGGCAAGACCTCTCTGGAAAAGGGCGAATTCGTCGCCTCCATCTTTCTGCCGGCCAAGCCCGACCGCTCGGGCGACGCCTACCTGCGCTTCATCCCGCGCACGGAAATGGATATCGCGGTGGTCGGCTGCGGCGTGTCCCTCACACTGGACGACAGCGGCACCTGCACCGCCGCCCGCGTTTCTCTCGGCGCCGTCGGTCCCAAGGTCATGGTGGTCGACGCCGCCGCCGAGGCCCTCATCGGCACGAAACTCGACGACGCCGCGATGGATGCACTGGCCAAGGCCTGCTCCGAGGCCGCCTCCCCCATCGCCGACAAGCGCGGCACGGTCGAGTTCCGCACGCATGTGGCCGGCGTGCTCGCCCGCCGCGCCGCCGCCATCGCCAAGACCCGCGCAGAAGGATAAGCAGACATGAGCAACATCCACGTCACCACCACCATCAACGGCGACCCCACGGAATATCTCTGCGCGCCCGATGAAACCCTTCTGGACGTCCTGCGCGACCGGCTCGGAATGACCGGCTCCAAGGAAGGCTGCGGCACCGGCGATTGCGGCGCCTGCTCGGTCACCGTCAACGGCCGCCTCGTCTGCTCCTGCCTCATGCTGGGGGCCGAGGCTGAAGGCGCGAAGATCGAGACCATCGAAGGCATGGCCGAGGGCGATCAGCTGCACCCGCTGCAACAGAAGTTCATCGAACACGCCGCCCTGCAATGCGGCATCTGCACCCCGGGCATCCTGGTCGCCGCCAAGTCGCTCCTGGAGAAAAACCCCGACCCGACCGAGGAAGAAGCCCGCTACTGGCTCGCCGGCAATCTCTGCCGCTGCACGGGCTATGACAAGATCATCCGCGCCGTGCTCGACACGGCCGCCGACCTCAGAAAGGCATCCTGATGGCACTCGACAGCAAACAGGTCCTCGACACGCAAGAGTTCAAGATCGTCGGCACGCGCCCCCTGCGCCCCGACGGCATCGACAAGGTCACCGGCAAGGCCCGCTTCGGCGCCGACATCACCGCGCCGGGGATGCTGATCGGCAAGGTGCTGCGCAGCCCGCACGCCCATGCCCGGATCAAGTCCATCGACACGTCGGCGGCCGAGGCCATCGAGGGCGTCCATGCCGTCGTCACCCGCGCCGACTTCGCGAATATCGAACCCGGCGACGCTGTCTTCGACATCCTCGACAACTGCATGGCCGGGGAAAAGGCACTCTATGACGGTCACGCCGTCGCCGCCGTCGCCGCCAGCTCGGGCCACATTGCCAAGAAGGCGCTGAAGGCGATCAAGATCGACTACGAGGTGCTTGACCACGTGACGGACGTCGACCGCGCCATCGCCGACGGCGCCCCCGTCCTGCACGAGGGCCGCGCCGACGAATCCGTGCCCGAAGGGGCCTCGCCCAACATCATGGCCCGCTACGAGTTCGGCCACGGCGACACCGACAAGGGTCTGGCCGAGGCCGACGAGGTCATCGAGCGGTCCTACCGCACCGAGGCCACGCACCAGGGCTATATCGAACCCCATGCCTGCCTCGCCCAGATGAGCCAGGACGGCCAGGCCGACCTCTGGTGCTGCACCCAAGGCCATTACATGGTCCGCAACACCTGCGCCGCGATCCTCGGCATGGACCAGGGCCAGCTGCGCGTCACCGCGTCCGAGATCGGCGGCGGTTTCGGCGGCAAGACGGCGGTCTTCCTCGAACCCGTGGCGCTGATGCTGGCCCGCAAATCCTCGCGGCCCGTCAAGATGGTGATGACCCGCTCCGAGGTGCTGCGCGCCACCGGCCCTACGGCCTCGTCCTCGGTCGATATCCGCATCGGCATGACGAAGGACGGCCGCATCACCGCCGGTTTCGCCGAACTGCGCTACCAGGGCGGCGCCTATCCCGGCTCGCCGGTCGAAATGGGCTCCATGTCGGCCTTCGCGCCCTATGACCTGGAAAACGTCAAGACCGTCGGCTGGGACGTGGTCACCAACCGCCCCAAACAGGCCGCCTACCGCGCTCCCGGCGCGCCCATGGCCGCCTTCGCGGTGGAATCCGCCATCGACGAGCTGGCCAAGGGCCTCGGCCTCGACCCGCTCGAGGTGCGCCTGAAAAACGCCGCGCGCGAAGGCACCAAGGCCTCCTATGGCCCCACCTACCCCGCCATCGGGCTCGAGGCGACCCTGCGCACCGCCAAGGATCACCCGCACTGGACAGCCCCCTTGGGTCCCAACCAGGGCCGCGGCGTCGCCTGCGGCTTCTGGTTCAACTTCGGCGGCGACACCTGCGTGACGCTCAACATCACGCCCGACGGCACCGTCACCGTGTCCGAGGGCAACCCCGATATCGGCGGCTCCCGCGCGTCCATGTCGATGATGGCGGCCGAGGAACTGGGTATCCCCTACAACAAGGTCCGCACCATCGTGGCCGACACCGGCAGCCTCGGTCAAAACGAGGTCACCGACGGCTCCCGCGTGACCTTCGCCGTGGGCCTCGCCACCATCGAGGCCGCCCGCGCCGCCAAGCGCGAGATGTGCCGCCGCGTGGCCAAGCTCTGGGACATCGACGAGGACGCGGTGGAATGGCGTGACGGCGCGGTGCACCCCACCGGCCACAACGCCGGCTCGCACGATCCCATGACCCTGGCCGAGATCGCCGCCATCGCCTCCAATACCGGCGGGCCGATTGCCGGCCACCACGAGGCCAACCCCGAAGGCGCAGGCGTCTCCTTCGCCACCCACATGGTCGATACCGAGGTCGACCCCGACACCGGCGCCGTGAAAATCCTGCGCTACACGGTCTTCCAGGACGCCGGCAAGGCCGTCCACCCGGCCTATGTCGAAGGCCAGTTCCAGGGCGGCGCGACGCAGGGCATCGGCTGGGCGCTCAACGAGGAATACATCTACGGCGAGGACGGTACGCTCCAGAACGCGGGCTTCCTCGATTACCGCATTCCCGTCGCCTCGGACCTGCCGATGATTGACACGGTCATCCTGGAAATCCCCAACCCCGGCCACCCCTACGGCGTGCGCGGCGTTGGCGAAACCTCCATCGTGCCGCCCCTCGCGGCCATCGCCAACGCGGTCTCCGCGGCGGCCGGCGTGCGCATGACCGACCTGCCCATGTCGCCGCCCAAGGTGCTCAAGGCGATGCACGACAAGTAATCCCGGGACCAGGCCCCGGACCAGCTCCGGGGCCTCTCTGAAACCCGTAGGGTGGGTGAAAACCCACGCGCCTCCACCCGCACAATGCCGCACGCACCCCATTTGCCGCCGCAACCCGCCGCCGATTGAACCTTCCCCCACGCATCGCCGACCCACTCCCGCCACTTGTTGAAAGAAATGGGAGACGCCCCGATGCCAACGCATTACCTCACCGGAATCGACGATCTGCTCGGCTTCGGCAAAGGCGACGACACCGTCTATGCCTTCGGCGGCGACGACTACCTCTTCGGAAATGACGGAAACGACTACCTCCTCGGCATGGACGGCGAGGACACCATTCTCGGCGGCTATGGCTCCGATATCGTCGATGGCGGGGATGGCGACGACGTCATATACGGCGGTCTTCCCGGCGGTGCCGATGTCGGCTCCAACGTGCTCTTCGGCGGCGCGGGCGAGGACCTCATCTTCGCCGGCGACGACGGCGATTTGATCGACGGCGGCACCGGCCGGGACAAGATCATCGGCGCGGCCGGGGCCGACACCATTTTCGGCGGCGCAGGCAGCGACCGCATCGAGGCCGGCGGCGGCCATGACAGCATCGAGGGCGGCACGGGGTTCGATTTCATCCTCGGTGGCGCCGGCAATGACACCGTGAATGGCGGCGACAGCCGCGACACCATCAAGGGCGGCTCCGGAAACGACCACCTTTCCGGTGACGACGGCAGCGACGAGTTGCACGGCAACAGCGGCGACGACAATATCTTCGGCGGCGACGGCAACGACCGGATCCTGGGCGGCCGAGATAACGATTTCCTCCACGGCGGTTACGGCAACGACACGCTCGACGGCGGCGCCGGCGACGACTGGATCATCGGCGGCGAAGGCCCCAATCCCGGCGACGGTCTCTACGGTTACGACGACGTGGCCTATGGCGGGGCGGGCAACGACTATATCTACACCGGCTCGGGCAACGACACCGCCGACGGCGGCACCGGCAACGACACGATCTATTCCGGCTCGGGCCAGGACGTGATCCATGGCGGCTTCGGCGATGACCTGATCCACGCCACCGATCCGCCCGATGGTTTCTTGGAAGGGCTCAGCCGTTACACTCCCACGCTGGATGACAGTATCTTTGCCAGTGACGGCGACAACACCATCCATTCCGGCGCGGGCAACGACCTGGTGACATCGGGCGACGGAAACGACTACATCCGCTCGACCAACGGCAGCGACACGGTCCACTCGGGCAACGGCGACGATTTCGTCTGGCTCAGCACATCGTACGTTTCCCCGGATCCGGACCTGCCTCCCGCACCGACCGAAACCGATCTCGGCGGCGGCGACGACACATACTATTCCACCGGCTTCAACGACGACATCGTCCAGGGCGGCGACGGCGAGGATTTCATCTACATCGAGGGCGGCAACAACCTGGTCTTCGGCGGCGCCGGGGCCGACATCATCCAGGGCGGCGACCGCGACAGCGGCAGCACGAAAAGCGCCCAAGCCTCGCTGGATATCATCTACGGCGGAGGCGGCGACGACAGTATCTATGTCTGGGGCGGCAACAACCTCGTGGATGGCGGCGCCGGCAACGACACGATCGACGCCCGCCTGGGCGAAGACCTCACCCTTGGCGGCACGACCCGCATGAACGGCGGCACCGGCGACGACTGGCTGATCGGACGCCGGGGCGAGGCCGACGAGTTCGTCTTCACCCACGGGGGCGATTTCGGCACCGACGTCATCCGCAGCTTCGACGCCGCGCACGACCGCATCCTGATCGACACGTTCCAGGACGATCCGGTCGCGTTCACCTCGACCATCGTCGGCACCAGCGTCCATATCGAATTCGAAGGCGACGCCGGCCTGCTCTCCATCGAAGGCGGGGCCGCCACCTGGAGCGACAGCTACATCGAGTTCATCTGACATGCACCGAATGGCGCCCCGCCCCCCGTCCCGGGCTTGACCCGGGACCTTCCGGCCCCAAGATACCCCTCATGGTACAAGTCACGATATGGGGCTCGCTCGCCCGGTTCACCGACGACGCCCGCGAGGTCGAGGTCGAGGCGGACAACCTGCGCCAACTGCTCGACGGGCTGGCGCAGAAATACCCCGGCCTGAAACCCCAGCTCGACCGAGGCGTGTCGGTCTCCATCGACGGACGCGTCTATAACGACAACTGGTTCCAGCCCATCCGGCCCGACAGCGAGGTCGTTCTGCTGGCGCGCCTCAAGGGCGGCTGACCCGTTTCGACAGCGACACAGGCTCGCGCAGCGCCGAACCGCACCCGCCCTAGTCGCGCGACAGCGCCGACAGCGGCGCGCGCAGGCGAAAGACCAGCCCCTCGGTGTCGAACGTCACCTCGGTCCTGGCCCCCAGCGCCCCCTCGGTCAGCTTGGTCAGCACCTGCGTGCCGAAGCCCGCCGTCTTGGTCCCGGTCACCTTGGGCCCGCCACGCTCGACCCATTCCAGCGCGAAATCCGGGTTTTCGTCCCCGGTCACAGTCCAGGTCACCACCACACGCCCGCCCTCTTCCGACAGCGCTCCGTACTTCGCCGCGTTGGTCGCCAATTCGTGGGTCACCATGCCCAGGATCTGCGCCGCATTGCTGGAAATCATCAGGTCCGGCCCGTCCAGCACCATCCGCTCGCGCGCCGCGCCCGAAAAGGGCCTTACCTGCTCGGTGAAGATCTCGCGCAGGCCGAACCGGCTCCCGGCATCGTGCATCATCGCTTCCTGGTTGCGGCCCAGCGCGGCTAGCCGCGCCAGCAGGCGGTCGGCGACCTCCTCGGGCGGCGAATGCCGCGCCAGCTGCCGCACGATCCCCGACACCACCGTGATCAGGTTCTTCGCCCGGTGCCCCAACTCCCCGATCAGGAATTGCGCCCGGCGCTCCGCCATCTCCTGCGCGGTGATGTCGACCATGGCGAAGACCCCCTCCACCGGCAGACCGTCGGCATCATAGGTCACCTGCTTGCGCGCGTTGACCCAGCGCAGCGGCACGTCCGGCACCAGGATGCGGTGCGTCATGTCCAGCACCTGCAATGGATTCTCCGGCGACAACAGGCATTCCAGCCCCTCCTGCACCTGCGGCCAGTCCTCGGGATGAATCCGCGCGTGCAACTCCGACCGCGGCACCTCGACGCCCGCGTCCAGCCCGAAGAACTCCGCCGCCAGCGAGTCGCAGCGCAGCGTGTCGGCGCGGTAATCCACCTTTCCCAAACCGACACGGGCGACCCTCAAGCCAAGTTCCATGTCGTCGGATGTCAGGGGGATGTTCAGCGGGGTCTCTAAGTCTCTCGTCATGGCATGTGTTTCGGGGCGCTACAGGGGGCCGTCAATGTCACAGTTTAAACGCAACGCAGATTTTCATTCTCAGGCAAAATCCTGCCGCCAGTCGGCTCCCGGGGCAAGTCCGGCGCGATGCCGCACAAGGCGTCACGGGCGTGCTTTCGGGGACCTCCCGCGCGCGTCCCGCCGTTTCGCCTCATTCAACACCGCCCGCCGCGATGCGTAGGGTGGGTGAAAACCCACGCCGCCTCCCGGATTTTCGAAACGAACCCGACTCGAAAACGCCTTACCCGCAGACCCGGCAGACCGTTTCCCACTCCTTCAACCGCTCCGCCACGGGCACGGGCACCGGCCGGTCGGTGAAGAACATGTCGACCTCTGCCAGCGACCCGATCCGCGCCGGCGCCATGCGGTGAAACTTCGAATGGTCCGCCACCAGGAAGGTCCGGCGCGCCCGCGCGATGATCGACTGGCTCACGTGAACCTCCTGAACGTCGAAATCCAGAAGGTCGCCGTCATTGTCCAGCGCCGAGCAGCCGATGACGGCATAATCGAACTTGAACTGCTCGATCACCCGCGTCGTCAGGTTGCCGATAAGCCCCCCGTCCGAGCGCCGCAACACGCCACCCGCCACCACGATCTCGCACTCCGTATTGGCCACCAAAATATTGGCAACATTGATATTATTTGTGATCACCATCAGGTCACGGTGGCTCAGAAGCGCGCGCGCCACGGCCTCGGTCGAGGTCCCGATATTCAGGAAAACCGACGCGCCGTCGGGGATCTCCCGCGCGCAGACCTGCGCCATCGCCTGCTTGGCGGTCTCGTTCAGGCCGCGCCGTTCCTCGTAGCCGATATTGGACACGCCCGACGGCATGACCGCGCCGCCATGCACGCGCTCCAGCCGCCCGGCCTCGGCCAGGTCCGTCAGGTCGCGCCGGATGGTCTGCACCGTCACGCCGAACCGCTCGGCAAGGCCTTCGACCGTGACCTTGCCCTCGTTGCGGGCGATCTCGAGGATCTCGGGATGACGAAAAGTCTGTGACATGCGCCTGAACCATAGTTTCGGGTTTTTTCGTTTTCGCGGAATTTTCGCACATGTCAAAGAAAAATCCGGGCCTGGGGACCATTTCGCAGCCGCAGAAAGTCCATGCGGCGGCGCATACATGCGACCTAAGATACTGACTTAACTTGATTTTCCAAAAACCGAACAAAAACGAAAGAAGCGTTTGACTCCATCAACCTGAACGTGCTCACTTACCGGGCACGGTTTCCGGCGGCATCTGGGGAGGATGGATGCACCCAAGTCCCGAAAATATAAGCGATATTTTCGTCATCGGGGGCGGAATCAACGGCTGCGGCATCGCCCGCGACGCCGCCGGCCGCGGTCTTTCCGTCACCCTGGCCGAGATGAACGACCTCGCCTCCGCCACCTCCTCGGCCTCGACCAAGCTCTTTCACGGCGGCCTGCGCTACCTCGAATATTTCGAGTTCCGCCTCGTCCGCGAAGCCCTGATCGAGCGCGAAGTCCTTTTGCGCAACATGCCCCATATCAGCTGGCCCATGCGCTTCGTGCTGCCCTATCACCGCGACATGCGCTTCGAGGGCGGCACCCCCACCTCGCGCCTGCTGGAAAAGATCATGCCCTGGATGCGCGGCCGCCGCCCGGCCTGGCTCATTCGCCTCGGTCTCTTTCTCTACGACAGCCTCGGGGGCCGCAAGATCCTGCCCGCCGCCCGCTCCCTCTCGCTCGACGGCACGCCCGAGGGCGCACCGCTGAAATCTCATTTCAGACAGGCGTTCGAGTATTCCGACTGCTGGGTCGAGGATGCGCGTCTCGTGGCGCTCAACGCCCGCGACGCCGCCGCCCGCGGCGCCGAGATCCTCACCCGCACCCGCGTCACCGGCGCCCGCCGTGCGGGCGAGTTGTGGGAGATCGACCTCGAAGACACCGCCACCGGCGCCCTGCTGACCCGCCGCGCCCGCGCGCTCGTCAATGCCGGCGGACCGTGGGTGGGCAACATCATCCAGGACGTCACCCATATCGACAGCCGCGAAGGCGTCCGCCTCGTGCGCGGCAGCCACATCGTCACCCGCAAGCTTTTCGACCACCCCAAGTGCTACTTCTTTCAGGGCACCGATGGCCGCATCATCTTCGCCATCCCCTACGAACAGGATTTCACCCTCATCGGCACCACCGATGCCGACCACCCCGACCCGGGCACGCGCCCCGTCTGCACCCCCGCCGAGCGGGACTACCTGTGCAGTTTCGCCTCGGAATATTTCGAGACCCCCGTCACCCAGGACGACATCGTCTGGACCTTCTCGGGCGTCCGCCCGCTCTATGACGACGGCGCCAAGTCGGCGACGGCGGCCACCCGCGACTACGTGCTCAAGCTCGACACCGACGGCCCGCCGCTGCTGAACATCTTCGGCGGCAAGATCACCACCTACCGCCGCCTCGCCCAGGCCGCGGTGGCCAAGCTCGCCGCCCATTTTCCCAAGGCCACGGCCGACTGGACCGCCGACGCCGCCCTGCCCGGCGGCGATTTCGCCGTCGAGCACCGTGACGACATGGCGGCGCAACTCCAGGCCGACTACCCCTTCCTGACCGAAGCCTGGGCCTACCGCCTGCTCCGCGCCTACGGAACCGAGGCCCGCACCCTTCTGGGCGACGCGACCACCGCCGCCGACCTGGGCCGCACCTTCGGCGCCACCCTGACCGAACGCGAGGTCCGCTGGCTCATGACCCACGAGTTCGCCCGCTCCGCCGAGGATATCGTCTGGCGCCGCAGCAAGCTGGGCCTGCGCATGTCGGATAGTGAAATCAAGGACTTGCAGGACTGGATGCAAGCCAACCCCGAAGGCGACAGCATCGTCGCCGCGGCGGCAGAATAAGGACGCAACCGATGACGCTGGTTCTGGACAACGTGTCGAAACAGGTGGGGGCCGAGATGCATATCCACCCCACCGACCTCACGCTGGAAAAAGGCACGATGAACGTCCTCCTGGGCCCCACGCTCGCGGGCAAGACCACGCTGATGCGCCTGATGGCGGGGCTTGATGTCCCCACCACGGGCCGCATCCTCTGGGACGGCACGGATGTCACCGGCATGCGCGTGCAGGATCGCGGCGTCGCCATGGTCTACCAGCAGTTCATCAACTACCCGTCGATGAGCGTTTACGACAATATCGCCAGCCCCATGCGCTTGTCGGGCAAGCCAAAGGACGAAATCGACCGCGCCGTGCGCGACACCGCCGAGATGCTGCAACTCACCCCCATGCTTAACCGCAAGCCGCTCGAACTTTCGGGCGGCCAGCAGCAGCGTTGCGCCCTGGCCCGCGCGCTGGTCAAGAACGCCGGCCTCGTTCTTCTGGACGAGCCGCTCGCCAATCTCGACTACAAGCTGCGCGAGGAACTGCGCATCGAGATCCCCCGCATCTTCGAGGAATCCGGCGCGATCTTCGTCTACGCCACCACCGAACCCGAAGAGGCGCTTCTGCTGGGCGGCCACACCGCCACCCTCTGGGAAGGCCGTGTCACGCAGTTCGGCCCCACGCCGAAGGTCTATCGCCAGCCGGCCGATGCCACCACCGCGCGGGTCTTCTCGGACCCGCCGATGAACTTCCTGCAAATCTCGAAAACCGGCGGCAAGCTGATGTTCGGCGAGGGCCAGTCCCTGCCCGCCACCGGCAAGATGGCCGAGCTGCCCGAGGGCCGCTACACCGCCGGCTTCCGCCCCAACCACCTGGAAATCGAACAGCATACCGACGCCGCCATGCGCTTCACCACGCAGCTCAGCGTGACCGAGCTCACGGGCTCTGAAACCTTCATCCACCTCGACCACGGCAGCACCCGCTGGGTCGGCGTGATCCACGGCATTCACGATCTGGAACCGGGCCGCGACCTGCCGGTCTATCTGGACCCGGCGCATATCTACATCTTCAGCGACGACGGCGACCTGGTCTCCCCCGCCGCCTACGCGCTGGCCGCCTGAGGGGCTGAGGGACATGGCAAAGATCACGCTCGACAACCTGGCGCACAGCTACCTCGCCAACCCGACCTCCGAGGACGACTTCGCCCTCAAGGAGCTCAACCACGACTGGACCGATGGCGAGGCCTACGCTCTCCTGGGCGCGTCCGGCTGCGGCAAGACCACGTTGCTCAACATCATCTCGGGGCTCCTGCAGCCCAGCCGGGGTCGCATCCTCTTCAACGATGTCGACGTCACGCATTCCCCCACGACCGAGCGCAACATCGCGCAGGTCTTCCAGTTCCCGGTCGTCTACGACACCATGACCGTGCGCGAGAACCTCGCCTTTCCGCTGAAAAACCGTGGCGCCGACAAGGCTTACGTGGCCCAGCGCGTGCAGGAAATCGCCACCATGATCGGGCTCGAGGACACGCTGAACCGCAAGGCGCGCGGGCTGACAGCGGACGCCAAGCAAAAGATCAGCCTGGGCCGGGGCATGGTCCGCGAGGACGTCAACGCGCTTCTCTTCGACGAGCCGCTCACCGTCATCGACCCGCACATGAAGTGGGAACTGCGCACGCAACTCAAGCAACTGCACCAACAGTTCGGCCACACCATGATCTACGTCACCCACGACCAGACCGAGGCGCTGACCTTCGCCGACAAGATCGTGGTCATGCATGACGGCCGCGTGGTGCAGATCGGCACGCCCGAGGACCTGTTCAACACCCCCGAACACACCTTCGTCGGCTACTTCATCGGCTCACCCGGCATGAACGTCATCCCCGCGAAAGTCGAAGGAAATCAGGCCTATATCAACGGCGCCGAACTCTCCCTCGCCAACACCTACGCCCCCCTCGAAGGCCGCGTCGAGCTTGGCGTCCGTCCCGAATTCGCCCGGCTTTCCGACAGCGAGGGCCTGCCCGTCAAGGTCCGCCGGATCGAGGACGTGGGCCGCCACAAGATCATCCGCGCCGACTGTTTCGGAACGCCGATCAACATCATCGCCGACGAAGCCGAGGAGGTCCGCGCCGACGCCACCCGCGTCGCTTTTGATCCCGCCCATGTCAACGTCTACGCCAACGACTGGCGCGTGACGCCCCAAGGGAGGGCCGCCTGATGTCCCAGAAAACCGCCGTCCCGGACCTGATCCGGGACCTCCCCGCCACCCAGCACACCGCCGTCCCGGGCCTGACCCGGGACCTCCCAGCCACCCAGCACACCGCCGTCCCGGACCTGATCCGGGACCTCCCCGCCACCCAGCACACCGCCGTCCCGGGCCTGACCCGGGACCTCCCAGCCACCCAGCACACCGCCGTCCCGGGCTTGACCCGGGACCTCCCCGCCACCCCTCCCACCGTCACCCTAAGTCCCGACCCGAGGACCTCCCGCCACAGAGATCATCCGGTCAAGCCGGATGAGGACGCCCGCTCCACAACCAACGAGGCCGCCTGATGGACAAGACCCCCAATCAAAAGGCCTGGTTCCTCGTCCTGCCGGTGCTGATCCTCGTGGCCTTCTCCGCCGTCATCCCCCTGATGACCGTGGTGAACTATTCCGTGCAGGACACCTTCGGGAACAACGAGTTCTTCTGGGCCGGCCTCGAATGGTTCGAGGAACTGCTCAATTCCGACCGCATGTGGGACGCGCTTGGCCGGCAGCTGATGTTCTCCGCCATCATCCTCGCCATCGAGGTGCCCCTGGGCATCCTCGTCGCCCTCAACATGCCCAAGCGCGGCGTCTGGGTGTCGGTCTGCCTTGTCCTCATGTCCCTGCCGCTCCTGATCCCGTGGAACGTGGTCGGCACCATCTGGCAGATCTTCAGCCGCGTGGATATCGGCCTTCTGGGCCACACGCTGGCGGCCCTGAACATCGATTACAACTACACGCAGGACCCCTATGCCGCCTGGGTCACCGTCGTGGTCATGGATGTCTGGCACTGGACCTCGCTCGTGGCGCTCCTGGCCTATGCCGGCCTGCAATCCATCCCGGACGCCTATTACCAGGCCGCCAAGATCGACCAGGCGTCGCGCTGGAAGGTGTTCCGCTATATCGAGCTGCCCAAGATGGCGGGCGTGCTGATGATCGCCGTGCTCCTGCGCTTCATGGACAGCTTCATGATCTATACCGAGCCCTTCGTCGTCACCGGCGGCGGCCCGGGCAGCACCACGACGTTCCTCAGCATCGACCTCGTCAAGATGGCCCTCGGCCAGTTCGACCTCGGCCCGGCGGCGGCCTTCTCGCTGATGTATTTCCTGGTGATCCTGCTGATCTCTTGGGTGTTCTATACCGTCATGGTCAATCTCGACAAACGGGGGACATGAGCCGATGCGCCCTGACAGATTTCTTCCCGTCATGCTCGGGCTCGACCCGGGGATCTCTCCCGTCAAGGAGATCCCGGGTCAGGCCCGGGATGACGCACCCCGAGGAGCGACCCGATGACCGACGCCACCACCGACCGGATCCCCGGCAAGCTCGCCCCAAGCGGGCGCAACCGCCGCACCCGCGCGCGCGTCAATACCCGCGCCATCGTGATGGGCCTCTACCTGGTCTTCCTGCTCTTGCCGATCTACTGGCTCCTGAACATGAGCCTGAAGACCAATTTCGAGATCCTCAACAGCTTCACGCTCTGGCCGCGCAACCTGACGCTGGAAAACTACGCCACCATCCTGACCGACCCGGCGTGGTACTCGGGCTATATCAACTCGCTCATCTACGTGGTGATGAACACCGTCATCTCGCTCGCCGTGGCCCTGCCCGCCGCCTACGCCTTTTCGCGCTACACGTTCCTGGGCGACAAGCACCTGTTCTTCTGGCTTCTGACCAACCGCATGGCGCCGCCTGCGGTCTTCGCCCTGCCCTTCTTCCAGCTCTACAGCTCCGTCGGCCTCTTCGACACCCACATCGCCGTGGCGCTGGCGCATTGCCTCTTCAACGTGCCGCTCGCCGTGTGGATCCTCGAGGGCTTCATGCGCGGCGTGCCCAAGGAAATCGACGAAACCGCTTACATCGACGGCTATTCCTTCCCGCGCTTCTTCGTGAAGATCTTCATGCCGCTCATCGCCTCCGGCATCGGCGTCGCAGCGTTCTTCTGCTTCATGTTCTCATGGGTCGAACTGCTGCTCTCCCGCACGCTCACCACGGTGGACGCCAAGCCCATCGCCGCCATCATGACCCGCACCCAAGGGGCGGCGGGCATCGACTGGGGCGTGCTGGCGGCGGCCGGTGTCCTGACCATCGTGCCCGGGGCGCTGGTGATCTATTTCGTCCGCAACTACATCGCCAAGGGCTTCGCCCTGGGGAGGGTGTGATGATGCTCCAACATAGCAGGATGGGCCGCGCCCGACCCTGGGAGGGCATGCGAAACATCCGTTCGGTGCGAAGCATCCACATTACGCGAAACATTACTTCAGAGCGAAACGACCGCAATGCGCCCTCCCGGGGGGAGGGTCGGGCGCGGCCCGTCCTGCGGCCGGGCAGACGAAACTCAGCCCCCACGCTAGAAATAGATTTTTGCCGAACCGACATCGCCAAGGGCTCCGCCCTGGGGAGGGTCTAGTGCAACGGATCGTTAACCATACTCCCGTCATCCTCGGGCCTGACCCGAGGATCTCTCCGAAGGAGCGCCTCGCCACATCCGAGGCCCCCCATGCCCAGGGACATGTACGTCTATATCGTGACGAACAAGCCGAACGGCACGCTCTATATCGGTGTGACAAACGACCTGCGGCGCAGGATCTGGCAACATCGCGGCCACATCATCCCGGGCTTCACCGACCGCTACAACCTGACACAGCTGGTCTGGTTCGAGCATCATGCAGAGCCCACCGAAGCGATCCGTCGCGAAAAGGCGCTGAAACGCTGGAAGCGCGCATGGAAGCTCGACCTCATTGCAGCCGCCAACCCCGGCTGGCGCGACCTGTGGGAGGATATCGCGGCGGATTGAAAACGGCGGCGTCACCTGAAACCCCACCCCCGTCATCCTCGGGCCCGCCCCGAGGGTCCTTGTCCCTCTCGCGCACTCCGTCATCCTCGGGCTCGACCCGAGGATCTCCACGGCCAGAGATCGTCCGGTCAAGCCGGACGATGACGCCCGCACCGCTGAAAGGAGCCGCATAATGGACTGGATGGCATGGACCTGGCCCACCGCCGCCTTCTTCGGCGTCATCGCCCTGCTCCTCGTAACCTTCACGATCCTCGCGCTGAAATTCCCCGAGACGCCCCGCACCGGCATCCTGCGCATCGAGACCACCCGCGGCGACCGGCTCTTCATCACGCTTCTGGGCAGCGCCTTCATCAATCTCGCGTGGCTTGGCCTTGTCGGCCAGAACCAGCCCTACGCGCTGATCGTCTGCGCGATCTATGCCGCGGCGGTATTCCGCTGGGTCTAGACGCGCGCCAACCCCCGGCGATCCGCCCCAGCGGGCCGCCACACGCAACCTGAGTTCAGAAAGACCAATGGGAGGAACCAAATGACCCTGAACCTGAAATCGACCACCGCGCTGGCGGCGGCCATTGCCCTCACGGGCAGTGCCGCATGGGCCGGCATGGAAGAGGCAATGGAGTTTCTCGAGACCGAAATCGCCGAAATGACCGCGCTTTCCCCCGAAGAGCAGGAAGCCGAGATGCAATGGTTCATCGACGCCGCCCAGCCCTTCGAGGGGATGGAGATCAAGGTCGTCTCCGAAACCATCACCACCCACGAATACGAAAGCCAGGTGCTCGCCCCGGCCTTCACCGCCATCACCGGGATCCAGGTCACCCATGACCTCATCGGCGAAGGCGACGTGGTCGAGAAACTGCAGACCCAGATGCAGTCGGGCGAAAACATCTACGACGCCTATGTCAACGACAGCGACCTGATCGGCACCCACTGGCGCTACCAGCAGGTGCGCAACCTGACCGACTGGATGGAAGGCGAAGGCGCCGACGTCACCAGCCCCAATCTCGACCTCGACGACTTCATCGGAACGCAGTTCACGACCGCACCCGACGGCAAGCTCTACCAGCTGCCCGACCAGCAGTTCGCGAACCTCTACTGGTTCCGCTACGACTGGTTCAACGACGACAAGAACAAGGCCGATTTCCAGGAGGAATACGGCTACGAGCTGGGCGTTCCGGTCAACTGGGCGGCCTACGAGGATATCGCCGAGTTCTTCACCGGCCGCGACCTCAGCCACATGGGCGTCGAGGGCGAGATCTTCGGCAACATGGACTACGGCAAGAAGGACCCGTCGCTCGGCTGGCGCTATACCGATGCGTGGATGTCCATGGCCGGAATGGGAGACGTGGGCGAGCCCAATGGTCTGCCGGTCGACGAATGGGGCATCCGGGTGAACGAGAATTCCCAGCCCGTCGGCTCCTGCGTCGCGCGCGGCGGAGCCACCAACGCGCCCGCGGCCGTCTATGCCGTGACCAAGGCGATCGAATGGCTGCAGAAATACTCGCCGCCCGCCGCCGCCGGCATGACCTTCTCCGAGGCCGGGCCGATCCCGGCGCAGGGCCAGATCGCCCAGCAGATGTTCATGTACACCACCTTCGTGCCGCCGCTGGTGGCCTCCGAGCAGGTGATGAACGAGGACGGCACGCCCAAGTGGCGCCTCGCCCCCTCGCCGCATGGCGTCTACTGGAAAGAGGGCCAGAAGGTCGGCTACCAGGACGTGGGCTCCTGGACGTTGATGAAATCCACCCCGACAGATCGCGCACAGGCCGCCTGGCTCTACGCGCAGTTCGTCACCTCGAAACTCGTGGACGTGAAGAAAAGCCATGTCGGCCTGACCTTCATCCGCGAATCCACCATCCAGCACGAAAGCTTCACCGAACGCGCCGACAAGCTGGGCGGCCTGGTGGACTTCTACCGCTCCCCCGCGCGCACCGCATGGTCGCCCACCGGCACCAACATCCCGGACTACCCGAAACTGGCCCAGCTCTGGTGGCAGAATATCGGTGACGCGATGTCCGGCGCCAAGACCCCGCAGGAGGCCCTGGACAGCCTCTGCGCGGACCAGGAGCGCGTGCTGGAACGGCTGGAGCGTGCCGGCGTGCAGGGCGATCTCGGCCCCGTGATGAACGAGGAGCAGGATCCGCAGACCTGGTACGACCAGGAAGGCGCACCCTATGCCAAGCTGGAAAACGAGGACGAGGAACCCAAGACCGTTTCCTATGACGAACTGGTCGCCAGCTGGCAGTAACGGCGGTCCCGGGCCGGGGAAATCCCCGGCCTACACCGTGAAATCACCGTAGGGCGGGGGTTTCCCCGCCCTCTTTTCCATCCCCGTCCCGGGCTTGACCCGGGACCTCTCCCCTTGGACACTCACACAACGCAGTTCAGGCAAGGCCCCGACATGACCCACATCCTCGCCATCGACCAGGGCACCACCTCCTCCCGCGCGATCCTCTTCGATGAAGGGCTCACCCCCGTCGCCACCGCGCAAGAGGAATTCACCCAGCACTTCCCGCAATCCGGCTGGGTCGAGCATGACGTGGACGATATCTGGGCCACCACCGCCGGCACCTGCCGCGCCGCCATCGAACGCGCGGGGCTCACTCCGTCTGACATCGCCGCCATCGGCATCACCAACCAGCGCGAAACGACCATCGTCTGGGACCGCGCCACCGGCAAGCCCGTCCATCGCGCCATCGTCTGGCAGGACCGGCGCACCGCCCAGACCTGCCGCGCCCTGCGCGACGCCGGTCACGAGGACATGATAACCGATCGCACCGGCCTCCTGCTCGACCCCTACTTCTCGGGCACGAAACTCGCCTGGATCCTCGACAATGTCGACGGCGCCCGGGCCAGGGCAGAGGCCGGAGACCTCCTCTTCGGCACCGTCGACTGCTACCTGATCTGGAAGCTGACTGGCGGCAAGACTCACGCCACCGACGCCACCAACGCCGCCCGCACGCTCCTTTACGACATCCGCAAGGGCCGGTGGAGCCAGACCATCTGCGACCTCCTGAACGTGCCCATCAACATGCTCCCCGAGGTGCGCGACTGCGCCGCCGACTACGGCACCACCCGCACCGACCTCTTCGGGCGCGAAATCCCCATCCTCGGCGTCGCGGGCGACCAGCAAGCGGCCACCGTCGGCCAGGCCTGCTTTGCCCCCGGCATGATGAAATCCACCTACGGCACCGGCTGCTTCGCCCTGCTCAATACCGGCGATGAACCCGTGCGCTCGCAGAACCGCCTGCTCACCACCATCGCCTACCAGCTTGACGGCAAGCCCACCTACGCGCTCGAAGGCTCGATCTTCATCGCCGGCGCGGTGGTCCAGTGGCTCCGCGACGGGCTCAAGATGATCCGCGAGGCGGGCGAAACCCACGCCTTGTCCGACCGCGCCGACCCCCACCAGAACGTCATCCTGGTGCCCGCCTTCACCGGCCTCGGCGCGCCTTACTGGCAGCCCGACTGCCGCGGCGCGATCTACGGCCTCACCCGCAATTCCGGCCCCGCCGAGTTCGCCCGCGCCGCGCTGGAAAGCGTCGGCTTCCAGACCCGCGACCTGCTGGAAGCCATGACCGCCGACTGGTCCTCGGACGAGGCCAAACAGGTCCTGCGCGTCGATGGCGGCATGTCCGCATCGGCCTGGGCGATGCAGTTCCTTGCCGACATCATCGGCGCCCCCGTGGACCGCCCCAAGGTGCAGGAAACCACCGCCCTCGGGGCCGCCTGGCTCGCCGGAATGCAGGCCGGGATCTGCCCCGACCAGGCCGGTTTCGCCGACGGCTGGGCGCTCGACCGGCGGTTCGAGCCCGCGATGGACGCCACCGCCCGAGACGACAAATACGCCGCCTGGAAACGCGCCGTCGAAGCCACGATGTCCGTATGATCGCACCCTTCGGCCTGACGGCCCCCGCCCGCATCCTCTTCGGCCGCGGCGAGTTCGCCAAGGCGGCCGATCTCGCCGCCTCCCTCGGCGCGCACGCCTTCGTCGTCCACGGTGCCACCCCGCGCCACGCGCAGGCGTTGCTTGACGCCCCCGGCCTGCAAACCACCGCCTTCGCCTGCCCCCGCGAACCCGACCTCGCCCTCTTGGAACAGGCGCTCGACACCGCCCGCCACGCGGGCGCCACCCACGTGGTCGCCATCGGCGGCGGCGCGGCCATCGACCTCGGCAAGGCCGTCGCTGGGCTTCTCAAGGCCACCACCACGCCTCTCGATCACCTCGAAGTCGTGGGCCGTGGCCAGCCGCTCACCACGCCGCCCGCCCCCTTCATGGCCATCCCCACCACCGCCGGCACCGGCGCCGAGGCCACGAAAAACGCCGTCATCGGCGTGCCCGACCATGCCCGCAAGGTCTCGCTCCGCGATCCGGCCATGCTGGCCGATATCGCCCTCGTCGACCCCGCGCTGACCGACGGCGCGCCCAAACCCGTCACCCTCGCCTCCGGCCTCGACGCCATCACCCAGGTGATCGAGCCCTACGTCTCCTCGCGCGCCAACCCGCTCACCGACGCGCTCTGCCGCGCCGCCATCCCGCGCGGCCTGCGCGCCCTGCGCAAACTGATGCAAGGCGAAGACGCGGACGCCCGCGACGACATGGCCTTCGTCAGCCTCACCGGCGGGCTGGCCCTCGCAAATGCCGGCCTCGGTGCCGTCCACGGCCTCGCCGGAGTCATCGGCGGTCGCGTCCCAACCGCCCCCCATGGCGCGGTCTGCGGCGCGCTCCTGCCCGCCACGCTCGCCGCCAACCTCGCGACCTTGCCACGCGACAGCCTGCACGCCCGCCGCATCGCCGAAATCCGCGTCAGCGCGTCCGAGGCGCTCGGCACCCCCGACATCGCCGCCTGGTCGCGCCGTCACGGCTTGCCGACCCTCGCGCAAATGGGCATCGCTCCCGCCGACCACGCCGCCATCGCGGCAGAGGCGCAATCCTCCAGCTCCATGGCCGCCAACCCGGTCGAACTTCCGACCGGGCTGCTGCAACGCATCCTCGCCGCCAGCTAAGGACGAAGACGCGGGCCACGATCAAGTGTCGCGCGGCGCTTCACGGGCAAGCCCGTGTCTCAGGTTCATCGCGCACCGCGTCAGAACATATCGCCCGGCTTTTTCTTGCCGAAAATACTCAAAACCCGACGCAAGCCAAAGGCACCGCCTCACGCCTCCCAGGTCACCCGCCCGCCACAGAGCGTCAGCACCGCCCGCGCCGACCCCAACTCGGACGGCTCCATCGCCTCCAGGTCATGCGACATCACCGCGATATCCGCCATGAACCCTTCCGCCAGCCGCCCCTTGCGATCCTCGGAAAACTCCACCCAGGCATTGCCCGCCGTGTAGCTCTCCAGCGCGTCCAGCAAGCCCTGCGACTGGTCCGGCCACCCCTCGCCCAGGTCCATCGGGTCTATTGCCGCCCGCACATTGGGCATCACGTCCACCGGCATCACCGGCCAGTCGGTGGAAAACACCATCCGCGCCGCGTGCTCCCGCTGCGCCCGCCAGGCATAGGCATAAGGCCACTGGTCCGGCCGCAGCACCTCGCGGATGCCATGCGGCGGAAAGAAATGCCCGAAGGCCGCGTGCCCCGGCTGGACCGAGGCGACCACGTCCAGCTCGCCCAGCCGCGGCAGGTCGTCGGGATGGATGATCTCGATATGCTCCATCCGGTGCCGCGCATCGCGCACGCCATTGGCCTCCCGCGCCGCGGCGTAGCCATCCAGCGTCCGCCGCACCGCCAGGTCCCCGATCGCATGGGTGGAAATCTGGAACCCCCGCGCATCCGCCGCCACGCAGGCCGCGTTGAACTGCTCGGGCGTGAACACCGCGTCGCCGTTGCTGTCGACGTCCGGATAGTTCTCCAGCATCAGCCCCGTGCGGCTTTCCATCACCCCGTCCATGAACATCTTCACCCGGTTGCACCACAGGTGGTCGCTGGCATACCGCGCCCGCATCTCCTCGGCCTCTTCCAGCCGGTTGATCGGATCGTGGCTCTTCATGTGAAACGGCACCTCCACGCGGCAGATCAGCCCGCCCTCGGCTTCCAGCTCCGCCAAGAGCTCCATCTGGTAGAAATTGCCGTCCATGTTGTGCAGCCCGGTGATCCCGTGGCTGGCGCAATGCTTCAGCCCGGCAATCAGCGCCGCCTTGTCCTTGGCCCGCTCCTCCGGCCCCGGCGTGGGCACCGGATCGGCCCCGGTCACCAGCCCCGCCATGTCGCGCCCGCCATTGCGCGTCAGGCCCAGGACGGGGGCATAGGCCGACGGCTCCAGCAGCTTGCCCGTCGCCGTCCCGTCCTCGGCCATGACGATCTCCGCGCCCGCCTCGACCGGCCCGCCATGCAGGATGCCGGCAAGCTCGAGCGCGGCGGTATTGGCCCAGATCGTGTGATGATCGCCGGCATAAAGCGCCAGGGGCCGGTCCGGCAGCACCCGGTCCAGGTCCTGCCGCGTGGTCTCGCGCCCCGGCCCCATCAGCTCGTAGGCCGCCTGCACCGCAAAGACCACCCGGTCGTCGGGGCAGTCGTCGGCATAGGCCCGCACTGCCTCGGCCACCGCCTCCTCTCCCTGTACGCCGTACAGGTCCAGGTATCCCATTTCCACCGACCCGGCGAAGAGATGCACGTGGCTGTCGATGAACCCCGGCAGCACCGTCGCGCCCCCGGCATCCACCTGCTTCGTGTCCGGCCCGGCCATGGCCCCGATCTCGGCGCTCGCGCCCACCGCCACGATCCGCCCCGAGGCCACCGCCACGGCCTCCGCCCTTGGCCGCTCGGGATCCATCGTCAGGACCTTTCCGTTCAGAATCACGATATCCGGTGCCATGCCTGCCTCCTCGTCATGTTTCGCGCATGGAAGCCGCAGCCGCCCGCGCCGTCAAGCTGGACAGCACGCCCGCCCTGCGCTTTCTTGAGCAAAGCCGCAATGCCGCCCGCCCATTCAACGAAAGCTGAAGCCGATGGCCATCAAGATCGACATGCTCCGCTGCTTTCTCACCGTGGCCGAGCGCGGCAACCTCGCCGACGCGGCCGAGGCCCTGGGCCGCACGCCCTCCGCCGTCTCCATGATGCTCCGCCAGCTCGAGGATCACATCGGCGCGCCCCTCTTCGAGGCCGGGCGCAAGTCCCGCCTCACCCGCCTGGGCGAACTCATCCGCGTCGAGGCGGGTCGCGAACTGACGCATTTCGACAGCACGATCGCCGCCATCGAGGGGCTGTCGCGCGCCGAGGCCGGCCATGTCCGCCTCGCCGTCACGCCCTCGGTGGCGCAAATGCTCATGCCCGCCATCCTGCACCGCTTCGCCCAAGACCACCCGCTGGTGCGCATCAACATGCGCGATACCGACAGCGCCGCCATCGGCCACGAACTTGCCACAGGCCGCGCCGATATCGCGCTGGCCTCCCTCGGCCCTCAGGCCGGGTTCGAGCGCGCATTGCTCTTTTCCGACCGCTTCGGCGTGGTCTGCCCCTCGGATCATCCCCTCGCCGCCGACTGGGAGGCCCTCACCTGGACCGACCTCGTGGATATTCCCTTCATCGCCAACGGCCTCTGCCACTATGTCAGCGATCCCGCTTTCCGCCCCATCCTCGACCGCGCCACGCTCAACGTCTCGGGCACCGCCGCCCTCCTCAGCCTCGTGCGCGCCGGCATGGGCGTCACGCTCCTGCCCGAACTCACCATGCAGGACTCGGGCGCCGACATCACCTTCCTGCCCCTCGTCGATGCCTCGATCCGGCGCGAGGTCTGGATGTTCACGCCGACGGAGTCCGGGATGACCCCCGCCACCGCCGCCCTCGCCCAAACCATCCGGGCGCAGGAAATCCCCCTGACCCACTAACTCGAAATTTCAGATTTACTGAAATTTCCTACAGAACTTTGCGTTTGCCTTGAAACGCTGCATTGGCAAGACTTCGCCAATCACTTTCCAGGGATGCGCAATGACCGAACTCAAGCTGAACTACATCGCGGGCCAGTGGGCCGAAGGGCCGTCCTCCATCGAGAACCGCAACCCCTCGGACCTCTCCGACCTTGTGGGCCACTTCACCCAGGCCAGCGTCGCGCAGCTGGACGAGGCCATCGCCGCCGCCCGCACCGCGCAAGCCGAATGGGCCACGTATGGCCTCGAACGCCGCCAGGCCGTGCTCATGGCCATCGGCACCGAACTCATGGCCCGCGCCGAGGACCTTGGCACGCTGCTCAGCCGCGAAGAGGGCAAACCCCTCGCCGAGGGCAAGGGCGAGGTCTACCGCGCCGGGCAGTTCTTCACCTATTATGCCCACGAGGTCCTGCGCCAGCTGGGCGAAAACGCCGACTCCGTCCGCCCCGGCGTCGAGGTCCACGTCCGCCGCGAACCCGTCGGCACCGTCGCCGTCATCAGCCCCTGGAACTTCCCCACCGCCACCGCCTCGTGGAAGATCGCGCCCGCG
Organism: Roseovarius atlanticus; assembly: GCF_019802205.1. Taxonomy (GTDB): domain Bacteria; phylum Pseudomonadota; class Alphaproteobacteria; order Rhodobacterales; family Rhodobacteraceae; genus Roseovarius; species Roseovarius atlanticus_A. The sequence continues at coordinate 890,032 of NZ_JAHVHQ010000004.1, read as the reverse complement.
CTCGCCTACGGCAACGCCGTCATCTGGAAACCGGCCAACCTGACGCCCGCCTCCGCCGTGGCGCTCACCGAGATCATCGCGAAACAGGACATTCCCCCGGGCCTCTTCCAGCTTGTCATGGGACCCGGCGGCGAGGTCGGCCAGCGCCTCGTCGAGAGCCCCGACATCGACGCCATCTCCTTCACCGGCTCGGTCCCGGTGGGCCGTCACATCGCCGCCTCCGCGGTGGGCAATTTCACCCGCCTGCAAATGGAGATGGGCTCCAAGAACGCGCTCGCCGTGATGGACGACGCCGATCTCGACCTCGCCGTCACGCTGGCGCTCGGCGGCGCCTTCGGCGGCACCGGGCAGAAATGCACCGCCTCCTCGCGCCTCGTGGTCCACGCGGACATCCACGACGCCTTCGTCGAGAAACTCGTCGCCGGCGCCAGGGCCATGAAGGTCGGCCATGCGCTGGCCGAGGGCACGCAAATGGGTCCCGTCGTCTCCGAGAGCCAACTCAACGAGAACCTCGCCTATGTCGACAAAGGCCAATCCGAAGGCGCCGAGCTTGCCTGCGGCGGCACCCGCCTGACGCTCGACCACGACGGCCATTACATGTCTCCCGGCGTGTTTCTGAACACCACCAACGACATGGCCATCAACCGCGAGGAAATGTTCGCCCCGCTCACCTCCGTCATCAAGGTCGGCAGCTATGACGAGGCGCTCCACGTGGTCAACGACACCAATTTCGGCCTCACCTCCGGCATCGTGACCCGCAGCCTCGCCCGCGCCAGCCATTTCCGCCGCAACGCCCGCACCGGGGTCGTCACCGTCAACCTGCCCACCGCAGGCACGGATTACCACGTCCCCTTCGGCGGCCGCGGCGACAGCTCTTACGGACCCCGCGAACAGGGCATCCACGCCCGCGACTTCTACACCATCGTGAAAACAGCCTACATAGCAGCAGGCTCGCCGGAATGACGCACACCGCTGCCTCTTCCGATCACCGTCGCTCGGCACCGCCGAGCCGCGCCCGCCCCTCCCCACGGGCGGGCGCCCGGCCAACGTCCCGCGCAACACGGACCGCGCGCGCAATCCGGCCCTCTTGCGATACTCCAAGGTTGCAGCGCCCCCCAGGGGCGGCCTCGTCCCGGCGTGTGCTCCATCGCCGGGCCGTGCACGCCCCTGGGGGGGCGCCACCACGGTTCTTCAAAGCGCGGCGGCGTCCCTCTGCCGAACACCGCTTCGGCGCGCAACGGCGCCGATGCGCCCGCCCGTGGGGAGGGGCGGGCGCGGCCCGGCGATGCCGGGCACTTTCGTTCGAACCTTTTTAGAAGGGTCAACGCCATGACCTACCGCATCGACGGACTGCAATACGCCAACTGGTCGGAAAAGATCTTCCGCCAGATGCGGCAGGGCGGCCTCGATGCCGTCCACGTCACCGTCGCTTACCACGAGACCTTCCGCGAAACCGTCCTCAACGTCGAACGCTGGAACCGCTGGTTCGAACAATACCCCGACCTGATCATCAAGGGGCGGTGGGCGGGCGATGTGCGCACCGCGCACGAGACCGGCCGCACCGCCATCTTCTTCGGCTTCCAGAACCCCTCGCCCATCGAGGACGATATCGGCCTCGTCGAGGTCTGGCACGACCTCGGCGCGCGCTTCATGCAACTGACCTACAACAACCAAAGCCTCCTCGCCACGGGCTGCTACGAGGCCGAGGATGCGGGCCTCTCCCGCATGGGCCGCGAGGTCATCGCCGAGATGAACCGTGTCGGGCTGGTGGTGGACATGTCCCACTCCGCCGACCGCTCCACGATTGAAGCGGCGGACCACTCGCAGCGCCCCATCGCCATCACACACGCCAACCTGCACAGCTGGCAGCCCGCGCTGCGCAACAAGCGTGACGACGTGGTGCGCGCGGTCACCGAGAACGGCGGCATGATGGGCTTTTCGATGTACCCCCATCACCTCAAGGACAAGTCCGACTGCACCCTGCAAAGCTTCTGCGAGATGATCGCCATGGCCGCCGAGCGTTTCGGGCCAGAGCATTTCGGCATCGGTTCAGACCTCTGCCAGGACCAACCCGACAGCATCGTCGAATGGATGCGCACGGGCCGCTGGACCAAACAGATCGACTACGGCGAGGGCTCGGCCCAAAACCCCGGCTTCCCGCCACAACCCGACTGGTTCAAGGACAACACCGACTTCCCGAACCTCGCCGACGGCCTCAAACAGGTCGGCTTCGACGACACCGAGATCGCCGGCCTCATGGGCGGCAACTGGCTGCGCTTTTTCGACGAAAACTTCACCCCGGACCAACAAGAACCGGAGTCCTGAGGGCGCAAACCGCCCATCCATGGATATTCCACAGGGAGACCAGAATGTCCGACACCAGCCACACCCAAGACGCCCGGGCCGCACACGGCTCCGGCGGCACGCATCACATCAACAAACCCCTCTTCGCCATCACCGGCGGCTTCATCGCGCTGTTCTGCCTCGTGGCCCTCTACGACCTCGACCTGCTCTCCGGCATGGTCGATACCAGCTTCGCGGTCTCAGCGAAATATTTCGGCCTCTATTGGCAGCTCCTGCTGCTGGCGACCTTCCTCATCGGCCTCGTCCTGATCGTCCTGCCCGGCAGCAAGGCCCTGATGGGCAACCTCAGCACGCCCGAATTCCCCGTCTTCCAATGGGGCGCTATGATCATGTGCACGCTTCTGGCGGGCGGCGGCGTCTTCTGGGCGGCGGGCGAACCCATGGCCCACTTCCTGTCGACACCCCCCTATTTCGGCGCCGAAAGCGCCACGGCAGAGGTCGTCGCCCCGGCCCTCGCGCAAAGCTTCATGCACTGGGGTTTTCTCGCCTGGGCCATCCTCGGCGCGCTGACCACGGTGATGCTGATGCATTACCACTATGAAAAGGGCCTGCCCATGGCCCCGCGCACCCTGCTCTACCCGCTCTTCGGCGATGCCGCCATCAAGGGGCCCATCGGCCTCATCGCCGACGCGTCCTGCATCATCGCCGTGGTCGCGGGCACCGTCGGCCCCATCGGCTTTCTCGGGCTGCAGGTCAGTTACGGCCTCAACACCCTCTTCGGCCTCCCCGACACGTTCGGCACGCAAGCCGCCGTCATCCTCGGCCTCGTCGCGATCTATACCCTCTCGGCGGCCACCGGCCTGTCGAAAGGCATCCAGGTTCTCAGCCGCTTCAACGTGATCCTCGCAGCCCTCCTCCTGCTCTTCATTCTGGTCGCCGGCCCCACCGGCTTCATCTTCCAAAGCTTTTTCAGCGGCATGACCACCTACATCACCGATTTCTTCGGCATGGCGCTCTACCGGGGCAAGGCCGGCGTCTTCGGCGATCCCGGCTGGCTCGGCTGGTGGACCGTGTTCTTCTGGGGCTGGTTCCTGGGCTACGGCCCGCTCATGGCGATGTTCATCGCCCGCATCAGCCGGGGCCGCTCGATCCGCTCGATCGTCATCATGCTGTCGATTGTCGCCCCCATCGTGACCTGCTTCTGGTTCACCATCGTCGGCGGCACCGGCATCAACGCCGAACTCAACAACCAGGGCGCGATCTCGTCGGCCTTCGAAGGCTTCAACCTGCCCGCCGCGCTGCTGGCGATCACCCAGTCGCTGCCCGCGGGCTTTCTCGTCTCGATGCTCTTCCTGATCCTGACGACCGTCTTCGTGGCCACCACGGGCGACTCGATGACCTACGTGATCTCGGTCGCCATGTCGAACGAGGATATCCCCTCGCTGCCGGTCCGCATCTTCTGGGGCATCGCCATGGGCGTGATGGCCCTGATCCTGATCTACACCGGCTCAGGCGGCATCTCGAAACTGCAAAGCTTCATCGTCGTCACCGCCGTTCCGGTGTCGCTGGTGCTGCTGCCCTCGCTCTGGGACGCGCTGCGCATCACGCTCGCCAAGGGACGCGAGGCAAACTGACACCACCACCCGGGGCGGTCCTTGGACGGATCGCCCCCACGCCCCTATCATCGGCATTGAAGGAGCCGGCATGGACCAAGCGGCACAGCAAACGATCCAGCCCCGTGACCCCGACACGGTCATGACGCTGGCCCGTCTCGGCGCCGCGCACCAGACCCGGCTGTCCTTCATGCGCCAGCTGCTGCGCCGGCTGGTGCGCGACGACTGGACCATCACGCAGACCAGTTTCGACATCGACGCGGGCGGCGTCGGCCACGCCGTCTACACCGCGCAAGGCCCGGACCACGCCTATTCCCTCGTCGCCTTCGCCCATGACCTGCCGGCAGATCAACGCTCCGACCGCGTCATCGCCACCGCCTGGGACGCCACATTTACCCTCTTCGACGGCATCCCCACCAAGACCGACATCGCCCGCCTCCGCGACAACGTGCCGTTGCAGGAATCCGGCCGCATCTCCGACCGCGAGCTGTCGCTCTCCCGCGCCAACCGCTCGGTCCGCCTCTGGGATCACGTGGTGGGCGCCCTCAGCCAAGGCCACCAACCGGACGAAGAACAAGTCCGCGCCGTCGGCTACCTGATGCGCACCACGGCGGTCTACGGCTCGGGCAAGTTTGGCGCGGCGGATCGCGAACAGACCCGCCACCGCCCCGAATGCGCCGGGCCGTTCCAGATCGAGATGCTGTCCGTGTATCTCACCCGCTGCTTCGTCATGGACCTTGTCGAGCACATGGCCCGCGCCCGCGCGCCTAAAACCGCCGTGCCGCTCGACCCGGCCCTGCGCCGCCGCTTCGGCATCGGCAATTCCACCGGCCTCGGCATGGCGCCCTTCCTGGTGAACCACCCGGCGCTGCTCAACGCCTGGGTCGCCGCGCGGGAAGAGGCGCTGGCCCGCGTCCGCTCCCAACCCGCAGCGCCCGAGGCGACCGCGCAAGCCTTCCGCCGCTTCGCCGCCCGCGCGCAGGTTCACGCCGAGGGCTGGCACTCCGCCCACCCGATGCAGATCGAGAAGTGCAACGCCCTGCGCACCGACATGACCGCGCTAATGGCGCATCTGGACACCGCCGACCTCACCACCGACCACCCCTGGAACCGCCTGTGGCTCTGGGGCGAGGCGCACCTGTCGCTCGAAGGACAGGAACAGCTCGCCTCGCTGCTGCTCGAACCCTACGGCGATCTGGTCGATGACCTCACCCGCTGCATGGCCGCCGACGAACAGGCCAGCTTCCCCATCGACGGCACCATGTCCACGAACCGCCTCAAGGCCATCATCGAGGACGTCTACGCCTGGGCGCTCGGCCTCGATTGGACCGCCCCCGACGCACAGGCCCGCGTCTGGTACACCTCCCAGGCCAAGCTCGAACCCCGCCTCGGCGAACGCGCGCTGGAGCCGATCGAGCCCTACGAACAACCCCTCGGCCCCGGCCGCGACGCCGTGCTGGCCCATGCCGCGCTCAGGGACGCCCCCCAGGCCACCGTCGCCGAATTCCTGCTGGCCCACCCCCGGCATCGCCACATCGCCCGCCGCGCCCAGATCGCCGCCCGCCTGCCCTATGCCGAGATCCGCGACAACACGCTCTCCGCCGACATGCTGCCCGTCGACATGCTGCGGCTCAAGCTCAGCTTCTTCGGCGCCTGCCATTTCGACCCCCGCTCGGACCGCTGGCTCAGGATCAACATGTTCCAGCACGCCCCCTTCCCGCACGAACTGGCCGAAATGGGCGACGACTGGACCCTGCCGCCGCTGCCAGGGAGCGCGCAATGACGTGGTCCCTGAATGAAATCGAGGCGCTCTCGCGCAAGGCCACCCGCGGTGCCGGATACCCCTGGGGCCTGGCCGAGGAAGCCGGCCGCGCCGCCCGCTGGACCTGCGCGGCAGGCTGGCCGGGCGCGCTGGCCCTGGCCGATGTCCTGACCCGCAACGACGGCGTCCCCGCCAACACCCTCGGACCCCAAACCCTGGGCGAGACATGGACCACCTCCGCCGGCCTGCTCTGCCCCCTCGTCACCGGCGCCGCGCTCTGCGATCTGGCCGCCGACTGGGCCGCGGGCCGCAGCGTCACGCTCGGCCCCGGCGCCTGGCCGCTCCTTCTGGTCCCCTACATGGTCTGGGCCGCCGACCGCACCGGCGCGCCCCTGTCGCTCGACTGGCATGGCTGCACGATCACCCGGGCAGACGGCAAGACCCTTCTCGATGACCCCGGCGCCGCCCTCGACCGTGCCGAAACCGACACCGTGCATCTCTCCACCACCGAGGCCCGCGCCGGCACCGTCCTCACCCGGCTCTACCGGGCCACACCAATGCCACAGGCCGTTGCCATCCTCGACACCTTCGCCCAGCGCACCTATGCGCCGGAAACCGAGGCCAGCCGCCTCACGGGCGCCGGCGCCGGTCTCGTCGACAACGACTGACCGCCAGAAAATTCTGCGAATTTTCCCGGGTACCAGGCTGATCCATTGCGCCAAAGAAAATTCGCAGAATTTTCTCTCGGCGCCCCGCTCACCGGGCCGACACCCAATCCACCGACCACGCCAACGGATCGTCCGGCACCCGGCGTTCGGCCGCCGGCTGGTTGTCCTGGAACCACGCCATGTAAGCCATCGGCAGCGGTTCGATGCCTACATCCTCCAGGAAATGCCCACCATTGCCGAACGCCATGCGAAAGCCGCGCAGCATCCGCGCGCCGGCGCCCGACGGCCTCTGCAGATCCGGGTGGATGTATCGTGCCGACAACAGGTTCGGCAGGCCCTGCCGCGCGTAATCGCTTCGCGCGCGCTGGTCGCCCGAGACCATTCCCCGCGGTAGCACCGCGTATTGCACCGTCGCCCGGAAGGCAAAATCATCGTCCCGGAACGTCACCGGCATCATCCCCTGCCCGCCCGAGAAGTCCGCCGGCCCGATCGCCAGTTCCCGCACGTGGCCGTCGCCGCCCACGCGCGCCACCTCGAACCCGGTCAGAACCACCGTGTCGGTCGCGCGAACCCCGGGGAGGGTCAGCCTGCACTGCCCCCGGCATTCCCGCGCCTGCACCGTCCGGATCGGCACCCCCTCCGGCAAGGGCACCAGCCAGGCGAACCCGTCGATGTAATCGCCGCCATCGCCGTCCTCGAACGCGATATCGAACAGCTCGGCGCGTTGCAGCAGACGGAGCCGCTGCACCTTGTGTCCGCCGCGATTGTTGAACCGCCATCCCTGCAAGGCATAGGCCTGCCCGCGCCGCAGGCAGCCATCCGGCTGGTCGCGGCTGGCAAAGGACACCCGCCCCTGAAGCGCGCGATGCGAGAAGGTCGCGCGGCCCGTGGATGCTTCCATGTAGATACGGCAGGCCGGCGCCACCGCCTGGGCCGCCCGGCAGGCCGCATGGCTGCACGGCGCATCCTGCGCTTGGGCGCGCCCGGCGACTAGGCTGCCGAGGATCAGCACGGTCAGCGCCGCGATGTGAAATCGGTGGGGGAGTGTCATCGGAAATACCTCTCTGAAACCAGGCCGGCGATCCGCCGCGACCCCTGACGGGGACGGACGCGACTCGCCTGCCTGAATGGGTCGGGCCGCCCGGAAGAAAGGTTCATAAAGGGATCACATCACCGGCCGGCGCGTTCATCCGCGCCTTTCCGTCTCACCGCACCGACGCGATACCACTCGGATACCGACGCGATACCGACGTCGATTTTGCGATGATCAGATCGTTAACCTTTTGCGCTTCAGCCCGCCTCGGCGAGCCGCGCCACGTAGCGCGCCAGCGTGTCGATCTCCAGGTTCACCCGATCGCCCACCGCCACCCGGCCCCACGTGGTGACCTGCTTGGTATGCGGGATGAAGTTGATGCCGAAGACCGCGCCCTCGACCTCGTTCACCGTCAGCGAAGTGCCGTTCAGCGCCACGGACCCCTTGGGCGCGATGAACCTGGCCAGCGCCTCGGGAGCCCGCAATTTCACCCGCGTGCTGTCGCCTTCATCCTCGACGCCAACGACCTCGGCCAGCCCGTCCACATGGCCCGAAACGATATGTCCGCCCAGTTCATCTCCGACGCGTAAGGACCTCTCCAGATTGACTTTTCTGCCATCGCTCCACGTGTCGAGGTTGGTCTTCGACAGCGTCTCGGCGGACACGTCCACGTCGAACCAGTCCGGCCCCTTGTCCACCACCGTCAGGCACACGCCGTCGCACGCGATCGAGGCCCCCATGTCGACGCCCGACATGTCATAGCCGGTGCCGATCCGCGCCCGCAGATCGCCGCGCTTTTCCAGCCCGCGTATCTCGCCCATATCCGTGATGATCCCGGTGAACATGGCTGTCTCCTTCTGGTCCGCTTCCGACCTACCGGGCCAGCCCGTCCAAGGCAAGAACCGGCCCAGCGTCCCGGGCCTTAATTTCGTCTAAATACTGGTCTATTAAGGTCGAAAATATTAAACGCAGTCATGCGTGACAGAGGCAGAAGGGCATGAGTTCAGCAACCGGCGACACCCGGGTCTTCTTGTTTTTGCAAGGTCCCCACGGCCCTTTCTTTTCCAAACTCGGGCAGATGCTGCGCCGCGCCGGGGCCGAGGTCTGGCGCGTGGGCTTCAACGCCGGCGACGCGGCCTTCTGGCGCGACCGCCACAGCTACATTCCCTTTACCGGAACGGCCGACGAATGGCGCGGCTTCTTCCGGGCGCTGGTCCGCGACAGGGACGTCACCGACCTCGTGCTTTACGGCGATACCCGCATGATCCACGCCCAGGCGGTCGAGGAGGCCCGGCAGGCGGGCCTGACCATCCATGTCTTCGAAGAAGGCTATCTGCGCCCCTATTGGGTCACGTATGAGCGTGGCGGCTCCAACGGCCATTCGCGCCTGATGGAGATGGGCGTGGACGACATGCGCAAGGCGCTGGAAAATTCCGACATGGACACCGCCCTGCCCCCCGCGTCGTGGGGCGACATGCGCCAGCACATCTTCTACGGGGCCGCCTATCACGGCTGCGTGCTGCTGTTCAATCGCAAGTACCGCAACTTTCGCCCCCACCGGGCCCTGACCGTGCGCCAGGAATTCGCCCTTTATCTCAAGCGCTTGGTCCTGATGCCGTTTCAGGCCATCGACCGCCGCCTCGCCACATGGCGCATCCGCCACGGCGGTTTTCCCTATCACCTGGCCTTGCTGCAACTGGAACATGACTCCTCGTTCCAGAAACACTCGCCCTTCGACACGATGACCGAGTTCCTCGAAACGGTGACCGAGAATTTCGCCATGGGCGCGCCCAAGCACCACCATCTCGTGGTCAAGGCCCACCCGCTCGAGGATGGCCGCACGCCCATTCGCGCCACCCTGCGCCGGCTGGCGCGCGAGCACGGCATATTCGACCGGGTGCATTACGTGCGCGGCGGCAAACTCGCGCGCCTGCTGAACGAGGCCCGCAGCGCCGTCACCGTCAATTCCACCGCCGCGCAACAGGTGCTCTGGCGCGGAATTCCGCTCAAGACCTTCGGCGAAGCGGTCTATGCCAAGCCCGAATTCGTCTCGACCAAGCCGCTGCGCGATTTCTTCGCCGGGGCAGAACGGCCCGACCGCAAGGCCTATGGCGACTACCGCCGTTACCTGCTTGAAACCAGCCAGGTCGCGGGCGGGTTCTATTCCTCCAGCGGCCGCCGGCAATTGCTGCGACAGGCGGTGGACATGATGCTCAGTCCCGACGATCCCTATGATGCGCTTCTGACCGGCACCGCGGCACCAAGGCAACAGTTGCAGGCCGTCACCTGAAGGTCTGTCTGTAAGGCACTGGATTTTCTGACCGCTTCACGCTACGGTCCCTGAAAAAACCGAGGCAGAAAAACAGGTCGAGGAGACCGGGCAGTGAAAATCCAATCCAAACGATGGGCGAAGTCCGTCGCGATATTGCTCGTTGTGAGCATGGTCGCGTCGTGTACCTTCCTCCCCCGCTCCGGGCCCAGCAAGCGTCAGATCTACTCCGGTTCGGTACAACGCTCCGGCGATGCCTTCGTGGTGTCGGTCAACGATCGCGTCACCCGGGCAACCGCCGTGCAACCGGCGCTCGGCTTCACCGAGGCCTTCAAGAACGCGGGCCTCGTCGGCTCCGACACGATCCGTCCCGGCGACACGCTTGGCCTGACGATCTGGGAAAACGTCGACGACGGTCTTCTGGCCGGCGAAGGCGCGAACCAGACCCTGCTGGAAGAGGTTCAGGTCGACGGTGCCGGCTTTATCTTCGTGCCCTACGCGGGCCGCATCCGCGCTGCTGGCAACACGCCCGAGGCAATCCGGCGCATCATCACATCCAAGCTCGACGAGCAGACCCCCGACCCGCAGGTCGAGGTGCGGCGCCTTGCAGGCGACGGTGCGACCGTGTCCCTGGTTGGCGCCGTTGGCGCCCAGGGCGTCTACCCGATCGAACGTCCGACCCGCACGCTGTCGACCATGCTTGCCGCCGCAGGCGGCGTCACCATCGAACCCGAGATCGCGCAGGTGACGGTGATCCGCGGCAACATGCGGTCCAAGGTCTGGTTCCAGGATCTCTTCCGCCACCCCGCATTCGACATCGCCCTGCGCGGCGGCGACCGCGTGCTGGTCGAGGAAGACACCCGCGCCTTCACCGCGCTCGGCGCCACCGGCGGCCAGGCCCGCGTGCCCTTCCCGTCGCCCACCATCTCGGCGATCGAGGCCATCGCCCAGGTCGGTGGTCTTCAGGCCAACGCGGCCGACCCCACCGGCGTTTTCGTTCTGCGCAACGAACCGGCGGAAATCGCCAACCAGGTGCTCGGACGCAACGACCTTATCGGCGCACAGCGGTTGGTCTACGTGCTGGACCTCACCCAGCCCAACGGCATGTTCATGGCGCGCGACTTCGCCATCCGCGACGACGACACGCTCTACGTGACCGAAGCCCCCTTCACCCAGTGGAGCAAGGTCATCGGCGCGCTCACCGGCACGCTCGGCGCGGTCGGATCCATCTCGACCGCAAGTGATACCCTCAGCGGAAACTGATGATCGAACAAACCCCTTCGGAACCCGCCGGGAGCGACGACGCCCGGCGGGTTTTCTATTTCAACGCAGGCTTTCTGCGTCAGAAACGTATTCGACGTATCCTCGACCTCGCCGGCCTTCCCCTGAACCTGGGCAAGCCGGGCCCCGACGACCTCATCGCGGTCTGGGGCCGGTCCCGCTACGCCGCGCGGGGCGAGGCCATGGCGGCCCGGACGGGCGCCGGGCTGGTCCGCGTCGAGGATGCCTTTCTGCGGTCCCTGCACCCCGGCCGTGCGGGCGAGCCGCCGCTGGGCCTTCTGATCGACCGCACGGGCGTGCATTTCGACAGCAGCGCGCCCTCCGATCTGGAAACACTCCTCGCCACGCACCCGCTTGACGACACCGCCCTGATGGACCGTGCCCGTGGCTGCATCGCCCGCATGGCCGAGGCGCACCTGACCAAGTACACCGCCTTCGATCCTGCGGCGCCCTGCCCCGATCCGGGCTATGTGCTGGTGCTCGACCAGACCCGTGGCGACGCGTCGGTGACCCATGGCGGAGCCGACGCCAACACGTTTCGCGAAATGCTCTATCATGCACAGGCGGACAATCCCGGCTGCCCGGTGCTGATCAAGACCCATCCCGAGACAGCTCAGGGTCATCGCGAAGGCTATTTCGGACCGGGTGATACCAGCGACCGGGTGACGCTCTTTTCCAGCGCGGTCAGCCCGTGGGCCTTGATGGAAGGCGCGGTGGCTGTCTACGCGGTGACCTCGCAACTTGGGTTCGAGGCGATCTTTGCCGGACACAAACCCCATGTCTTCGGCCAGCCATTCTATGCCGGCTGGGGCTTGACCGAGGACCGGCACCCGCATGCCCTGCCCCGGCGTGGGCGCAATCTTTCCCGCGCTCAGCTCTTTGCCGCGGCAATGCTGCTCTATCCCGCGTGGTACGATCCGCATCGCGACCGGCTTTGCGATCTGGAAGACGCGATTTCCATTCTCGAGGCCCGCACCAATGCGTGGCGCCAGGACCACGCCGGCTGGGTGGCGTCGGGGATGCGCCTGTGGAAACGCAAACCGCTCCAGCAGATCTTCGGCGCGGAAAAACGCATGATCTTCAAGGATGATCCCGCCCGCGCCGCCCAGGTCGCCGCCACGACCGGGCGCACGCATATGTGCTGGGCGGGCAAGGCACCTGCCGATGCGCCTGTCATTCGGGTCGAGGACGGCTTCCTGCGCTCGCGCGGCCTGGGTGCGGAACTGGTGCCCCCGCTGTCGCTCGTCTGCGACGATCTCGGGATCTATTACGATCCCACGCGCGAAAGCCGGCTTGAGCGCTGGATCGCCCGGCGCAGCACCTTGCGCCCCGATCAGGACCTGCGCGCTGAGCGCCTGATCAAGCACCTCGTTTCCCTGGGGCTGAGCAAATACAATCTCGGGCTGTCCGTTCCGGACCTGCCCAAGGGACCACGCGTGCTCGTTCCAGGCCAGGTCGAGGACGATGCATCGATCCGCACCGGCGCTCACCAGGTCACCACCAATCTCGCCCTGCTGGAGGCTGCGCATGCCGCCTATCCCGACGCGATCCTGCTCTACAAGCCGCATCCCGATGTCGAAAGCGGTCTTCGCGACGGAACAGTTCCGCAAGCCGAACTGGAAAGGCTGGGTGCGGTCGTCCTGCCGCACACCGACCCCGCGGGGCTGCTGACGCAGGTCCAACGGGTTTTCACGATGACGTCGCTTCTGGGGTTCGAGGCCCTGTTGCGCAACGTGCCCGTCACGACCACCGGCGCCCCCTTTTACGCCGGTTGGGGTCTGACCCAGGATCTTGGGCAGGTCCCCGCCCGCCGCGCCGCGCGGCCCACGCTGAACGGCCTTGTGCATGCAGCGCTCATCGACTACCCGCGCTATTTCGACCCTGTCACCGGGCAACCCTGCCCCGTCGAGGTTGTCCTGGATCGCCTGGCCGCGGGCGATATTCCCCATCCTGGCCCGGCCAACCGATTGCTCTTCAAGCTGCAAGGCGTCTTTGCCTCTTACGCTGGGCTCTGGCGGTGACATTTCGCACCGGCGTCCCATATTGAGACCAACACAACAGAGGTAGCGCCGCATGGACCGGAACAGCGATTTCACCCAGCGTGCCGTGGTGCACGCCGCAAGCGAAGACTGGGTGGCGTCACCCATGCCCGGAGTCGATCGCCGTATTCTCGACCGCATCGGCGACGAAGTGGCCCGCGCCACCTCGATTGTCCGCTATGCTCCGGGCAGCGCGTTCTCGCCTCATGTCCATACCGGCGGCGAGGAGTTTCTGGTGCTGGAGGGCGTCTTCTCTGACGAACACGGCGATTTTCCCGCAGGCAGCTACATCCGGAACCCGCCGGAATCATCGCATACGCCGGGATCCGAGCCGGGCTGCACCATTCTCGTGAAGCTGTGGCAGTTCGACCTTGCCGACCGGACGCATGTGCGTGTCGACACGAACAAGATGCGCTTTCTGCCCGATCGTGACGCTGTCGAGATCGTGCCGCTATTCTCTGACGGGCGCGAGGACGTCGCCATTGAACGCTGGGCGCCTGACGCGACCGTGTCGCTCGACGCGCCCAACGGACTGGAGCTGCTGGTGCTCGACGGCGGCTTTGTCGAGGGCGACGAGACATTCGAGCGCCTCAGCTGGCTACGGCTGCCAAAGGGCGCATCGAGCAGCGCGGAGGTTGGCCCTACCGGCGCGCGCGTCTGGATCAAGCGGGACCACCTGCGCGAAACACCCGTCGGCCCCAGGACATAGCGTGCCCGGCTCGCGCCTCAGGCTTCTGACCTGGGCAACCACCGCAAGGTATCTTGGTCACTCGCCGTAGGGCACCCACACCGTTTTCACCTCGGTCGCCGCCTCCAGGAAGGCGCGGCAATCGGTCGGATCGTACCAATCCCGCGCGTGGCCGTTCGTGCCCCATGTTCGCTTGAGATTTGCCGCGCTTTCGCGCTCGATGACCTCGGACAGATTGGCCGAGGCAAAGCTCCATACCGCCTCGATATCCGCATGTCCGGCCATGTGCGGCGCAAGATCCGCAACCGGCCCGACCAGAACATTCGCCACGCCCGCCGGGACATCCGAGGTTTCCAGCACCTGCACAAATTCCATCGCGGCCATCGGGAACGGCTCGGAGGCCACGAGTACGGCGCGATTTCCCATAGCCATCGCAGCGCCCAGCACCGAGACGAGCCCCAGAAGCGGCGCCTCGTCCGGGCAGAACGCCCCTATCACGCCGACCGGCTCTCTCAGGGCCAACGCCATGCCCCGTATCGGCACATTCACGGCCTCGCCGGCGAACTTGTCGGCCCATGCGGCCCAGGTGAACAGCCTGTCGACGCTTGCCTCGACCTCCGCCGCGCCGCCGCGACGGCCGGTCATGGCATTCAGCAGCCTGGCAAAGTCGTCCGAACGTGCTGACAGGTTCTCGGCCATGTAATAAAGGATTTGCGCCCGGCCATGACCATTGGTCCGCGCCCATCCCGCCGCTGCGCGTGCCGCCTCCACCGCATTGCGGACATCCTTGCGGTTTGCGACCGGCACCTGTCCCAGCGGCGTGCCGGATTTGCCGTAGACGACGCGGGAGTATCCCCCGTCGGGCCGCGCCTGCTTGCCGCCGATATAGTGCTTCGGGGTCCGGTCCATGCCCTCGACCGCGCCGCTGCCCGTAAAACCCGCCACCGGGTTGAGCCTCTTCGGCTTGGCCGCAGGCCGAAGATAGGCGTCCAGCCCCGCCCAGCCGCCTTCACGTCCGAATCCGCTTTCCCGGACACCTCCGAAGGGCGCCGCGGCATCGAACATGTTGGCCCCGTTCACCCAGATGACACCGGCCTCCAACCTGGGTGCCACACCCAGCGCAAGGCTCAGGTTCTCGGACCAGACCGATGCCGCCAGACCGTAGCGCGTGTTATTGGCAAGCGTCACGGCCTCATCGGGTGTTCTGAACGTGGTCGACACCAGGACCGGGCCAAAGATTTCGTCCTGCATCAGGCCGTCGGACGGCGCCAGCCCGGTGATCAGTGTCGGCGGGAAATACGCGCCCTCCTCCGGCATTTCCACCGCCGGCGAGAAACGTTCACCCGCCTCGCTGCGATCCAGCATCTCCCGCACGCGCGCGACCTGCACCGGGTCGACCATCGCGCCCACGTCGATGCATTTGTCGAGCGGGTTGCCCACCCGCAGCTTGCCCATTCGCTCCCGAAGCCGCGCATGGAAATCCTCGGAAATCCCCTCCTGCACCAGCAGGCGCGAGCCCGCGCAACAGACCTGGCCGCCGTTGAACCAGATGGCATCGACAAGCCCTTCGATGGCGCTGTCGAGATCGGCATCGTCAAAGACGATGTAAGGGCTCTTGCCGCCCAGCTCCAGCGTCAGCGCCTTGCCCTGCCCGGCCGTCAGCTCGCGGATGCGGCGGCCGACGGCGGTGGACCCGGTGAACGCCACCTTGTCGATGTCGGTATGACCAACCACCATCTCGCCAACCGCGCCATCCCCGGTCACGATGTTGAGCACCCCATCAGGCAGTCCGGCCTGCTTGCACATATCCGCGAACAGTAGCGCCGTCAGGGATGTCCACTCGGCCGGTTTCAGAACCACGGTATTGCCAGCCGCCAGCGCCGGTGCCACCTTCCAGGCAAGCATCAGCAAAGGGAAATTCCACGGGATAACTTGCCCGCAAACCCCATGTGCGCGCATTGTGGGCCGCTCTGCATCCATCAACTGCGCCAAACCGGCGTGATTATAGAAATGCCGGTGCACGAGAGGGATGTCGATGTCCCGGCTTTCCCGGATCGGCTTGCCATTGTCCAAGGTTTCGAGCACCGCGAAAAGCCGCGCGTTCTTCTGCACCAGCCGGGCCAGCGCGTAGAGGTAGCGGGCCCGCCCCGGGCCGCCCAGTCCTTCCCACCTGAGCTGCGCCTTGCGCGCCGCGACCACCGCGTCGTCCACGTCTTGTGCAGTTGCCTGCGTCAGGGTCGCCAGCACCTCGCCACTGGCCGGGTTGCGCGCTTGGAACCCCTCTCCGGGCGCGGTGAAATCACCGCCGATGAAATGCCCGAAGCGATCCCCCTGATCCACCAGCCATGCATAGGCCTCGGCGGCGCTTTCCGGCGCAGGGCCGTATTCCATGCTCTCGAAGATTTCTTTGACGGTCATCGTACCATCGTTCATCCAACACCGTGCCGCCAGCCTGCCGAATACCGGCCTGTCACGTGATGCTCCAACTGCCGCTCGATATCGCCCAACAGGGACGAAGCTCCGAACCGGAAAAGGTCGGGCCGCAACCACCGATCCCCCAGTTCTTCCTTGATCATGGCGAGGTACACCAATGCGTCCTTCGCCTTGGAGATCCCGCCTGCAGGCTTGTAGCCGACACGAAATCCTGTCGCCGCGTGGTAGGACCGGATCGCGCGCAGCATCACCAGCGTCACCGGCAGCGTCGCGTTCACGCTTTCCTTTCCGGTAGACGTCTTGATGAAATCCGCCCCCGCCATCATGCAGACCAGCGACGCGCGCGCGACGTTGCGCAGACTGCCCAGCTCTCCGGTTGCAAGGATGGCCTTCACATGGGCCGCACCGCACGCGGCCCTGAAGCTGCGCATTTCCTCGTAGAGTGCCTGCCAGTCACCGTTCAGCACATGCCGCCGCGAGATGACGATGTCGATTTCGTCGGCGCCTTCGGCGACACTCGCCTCGATCTCGGCCACCCGAAGGTGGAAGGGCGACAAACCCGCCGGAAAGCCCGTGGAGACCGCCGCCACCGGGATGCCGCTGCCCTCCAATGCCGCTTTCGCGGGCGCGATCATGTCGTGGTAGACGCAGACCGCGCCGACTGTCAGCCCTGACATGCCCAGCGCGTGCAACAGATCCTCGCGGACCGGCTGCCGGGCTTTGGCACACAGGCGCGCGACCCGTCCAACCGTGTCGTCGCCCGCCAGCGTGGTCAGATCAATGCAGCTGATCGCACGGCAAAGCCACGCCGCCTGGTAATCGTTCTTCACCGAGCGCCGCCCCGAAAGCGTAGATGCCCGACGCTCGATGGCAGAGGTATTGGCCCGCACGCCGGCAACGCGATCGAGGTCAAGCGGCACGCCCTCGTTGCGTGGCTCCGCCGCGATCGGCAAGTGCAGGGGCGCGGTGTCGGTCCGGGTCGTCATGGATACCGTGAAAGCAGGAAACTCACTCGTGAATCGTCGCACGCGCGTGGGGCGATGGCAAGCTGAAGCCTGTCACTGGTCCTGCACGTTTTCTGCACGACTGGACGGTCAGGCGCTGCACGTTCTCCCGATAGCCTGTCCGAGTGAACCGGACAGGCCAAAGGAAAGAAATATGTCTCGCGCCCTACTGATCGACCCCCAGCCCCGTCGCCGCAGACAAAGCCGGCGCAACGCGCTTTTATGTGCGCTCGGCATTGCCATCCTGTCGGGTCTTGCCCTGTCCGGCGCGGCCTTGGACGGACCGGGGGCACGACAGGGCTTTTCCGCGCCCGATCAATCGCCTAGCTTCATGCCGGAAACGGTACGCCTGCGGACGCCTCAATGAGCCATATCCTGATTGTCGACGACGACCCGCAAATCCGCGATGTGCTGCGGATCGCGCTGAAGAAAGCCGGTCATGCGGTCACCGAAGCGGGTGACGGTGCCGAGGGGCTGGCCAAGGCCCGAAACGGCAAGGCCGACTTGATCGTGCTGGATATAGGCCTGCCCGAAATGGACGGTCTGGAACTGTGCCGCCGGTTGAGGGCCGAGCACCAGACGCCCGTGCTGTTCCTGACGGCGCGTGACGAGGAAATTGACCGCGTGCTCGGCTTCGAACTCGGCGGCGACGACTATGTGACGAAGCCGTTTTCGCCGCGTGAACTGGTGGCCCGCATCCGCGCCATCCTGAAGCGCACGGAGTCGGGCCCGGTTCCCGACGCCGCTCAACTGCTCAGCCACGGCGGATTGCGCCTCGATCCAGGGCGGCATCTGTGCAACTTCGGCGCGCAGGCCATCGCACTTACCGCGAGAGAGATGGAGCTTCTCGCGCATCTCATGGCCCGGCCCGATCATGTCGCGACCAAGGCGCAGCTCACCGATGCGGTCTACGGCCCGACTATTCATGTTTCCGACCGTACCCTCGACAGTCACCTGCGCAACCTCCGGGCCAAGCTGGCGGATGCCGGATGCAAGAATGCGATCGAAACGGTGCACGGTGTGGGCATCCGAATGGGCGCATGTCAGCCGGCATGAAGCGACGCATTCGCCAGAAATGGCGCCCGCCGCTGTCGCTGGTGATCGGCGGCACCCTGTCGGCCGTTCTGGTTCTGCCGGTCATCGCGATCGGCTATTTCAAGGTCGCGGGCTTTATCCTTGGCTGGGGCGAGACAACGCTTCTGATCGGCACGCTGGCGGTGGTCGTCACGCTGTTGTTGGCGTTTCTCTTATGGCGCCTGGTTCTGCGGCCTGTCTATGCACTGACCGCCCACGCCAAGGCTGTGAAGGACGGGCGCGACGACGCGCCCTTGCCCGAGCATTTCGGAACGCCCGAACTGACGGCATTGGGGCAAGCAGTTCTGGACATGGGCAGCACGCTTCAGGACCGCGAGGCTGGCCTGAGGGCCTACACGAACCACGTCACGCACGAGCTGAAATCACCGCTGACCAGCCTGATCGGCGCGACCGAGCTTCTTGAAGAGGAGATGGCCCAAGAGGATCGCGCGAAGCTTACCGAAACGATCCGTACGTCCGCTTTGAAGATGCAGGTGCTTCTGGATGCGCTGCGTCGCCTGGCCTCTGCCCGCGATCCAATGGGACGCGGCCCGACGAGATTGTCACAGGCCATTGACGTCCTGGACACCAGTCTTTCGGTCGAGCTTCGGCAAGATCGCGAGGTGCCACTGGACCGGCATGCACTACAGGCCATCTTAACGCATCTTGCGCAGAATGCAGCGGCTCATGGCGCCCGAACGCTGACCGTCGCGGGCACCGCCTCGGGGTTTACCGTGCAGGACGACGGACCGGGCATCGCGATGGGCAACCGGGCCCGCATTTTCGAGCCGTTCTTCACGACCCGCCGGACGCAAGGCGGCACTGGCATGGGATTGGCGATCGTGCAGACGATGCTGCGCGCCGCGCAGGGCGACATCGCCTTGGCGCCGCAACAGCAGGGCGCGTGTTTCGAGATTACCTTCGGGTGATCGACCGGGCGCCAAAGCGTTTCGCCATCAGCCTGAGGCATCGACCAAAGGCGAAATGCCTTAGTGCAGCGCGTCGTAATTCGCGCGTTCGCGCAAGACCAAAACCGCCGCACAACTCGACAACCGCGATATTCCTGGACGATCCGACAGGTATTTCTGGTTCGGCTCGTCGCGCGCCAACGCGGCGCGGCGCAGGGTCATGATCCGGGCGCGCGGGCTGTTCAGAAACAGCTCCTGCGCGATGACTTTCTCGTAAGGGCTGTCAAGGCGGGTCACCCCGTAAAAACCCCCTGTCAACGCAAACAACGTCACCGCACATGCGCCGGTTTCCTTAGGGCATGTGGTGCGGCAAAGATCGGCAATGGGGCGTGTCGACAGATCTCTCAACACCCATTCTTCCACGGCATGCCGCCATCTGTTTCGTGCCGAAACGTCGCCAAAGCCGAACCCCAGTGCCAGGAATTGCGCCATGCCCAACGTCTCGGGGTCGTCGGCACTGATCACTTCATCGCCGAGCCCGACCATGTGGCGCAACGCTGCCATTCCGTCCGCTTGCGGTTCGGGGATGTCGGCCAGAAAGGCCAGGTAGGGTCGCATTTCCGGCAGGATCGTTTCGCTTGCCAGAAGCTTTTCACGCATTATCCGCGAGCCATAAAGCGCGGCAATACGCGTTGGGTACTCCGTCGCCTGGCGCTCACCGGCCTGCCAAAGGGCGAAATGCGTCTGCAATTGCAGAAAGGGCTTTCGCGATCGTAGGAACATCTCTGCCAGCCGGTTGCCGCGCTTGGCCTCGACTGCAAGCCAGCTACGCCCGAAACGCGACTTGTCGGACATGTCTCGGAACAGCGCACGCCGCTCCTGCGGTGCAAGCCCCATGCGGTAGGGCGACGGTCCGCGATCCATCGTTTCTATCCGGGCGAGCAAGATGCGGGCATCCGCATGCCCCTCTTGCGCCAGTTCCGCAAGTCTCGGCAGACTGCCGGCATCGTCGCCGGACAGCCAAAGTGCCACGGTCTCGTCGAAGACCGCCTGCGCCGTGGCCGCGCCGGCGCAAAGCCAGCCTGCCAGAATTGCCCCGCACAGTCCCCTGATCATTGCCGGCCCCTCCTCTGCCGGATCGTCGTCAAGATTCTAGAACCCCGGTCGAGGACCTTGCAATCCAGACATGCAAAACATCCGATCCAAGCGCCCGCTGTTCGACAAGATCGAACCGCTGCGCACCATCAAGCCGGTCGAGCCCCAGCGCCCCGATGCCGGGCAAACCTTCCGCCCCCATGGCAAAACCGGCCGTGATGCCGGCCAGCCGATCCACGAGGCCGTCGGCCAGCAGCGATGCCGCCAGGGCACTGCCTCCCTCGCAGAAAATCCTTGTCAGGCCGCGCTTTCCAAGTTCCTCCAAGACCGACGTCATGTCCAACTGCCGCCCCGACAGACCGCAAGGCACCATTTCGGCACCCAGTCCGCGCCACGCCTCTATCAGATTTGCGTCCGCGTCCGGGCCGTGGCACATCCAGACCGGCACCTGTGACGCCGTGCGGGCCAATGTCGACATCAAAGGTACGTCCAGCCTGCGCGAGACGACCACGCGGATCGGCTGGTGTTCGACCCCCAGGTCCCGCACCGTGAGCGAAGGGTCGTCCGCACGGGCCGTGCCCGCCCCGACCATGACAGCATCGTGTCGCGACCGCGCGGCATGGACCCATCGGCGCGCACTTGCCCCGGTGATCCATTGACTGTGGCCGCTGGCGGTCGCGATGCGACCGTCGAACGAGGTGGCCAGCTTTAACGTTACTTCCGGGCGCCCCCGGGTCATCCGGCTTAGAAAGCCCCCCAGATCATAGCGCGCCTCGGTGGCGCAAGACCCGATCTCGACCTTGATTCCGGCCGCGCGCAGCGCCGCGAAACCGCGCCCGGACACACGGGGGTCCGGATCTCCGATCGCCACGACGACCCTCTGAATTCCGGCCGCGATGATGGCGTCGGCACAGGGTGGGGTCCGCCCGTGATGCGCGCAGGGTTCCAGGCTGACATAGGCGGTTGCACCGCGCGCCGCCGAACCCGCCTGATCCAACGCAACGCGCTCTGCATGAGGCCGCCCGCCAAGCCCGGTATTGCCGCGCCCGACAATTCTGCCGTCCTTGACGATAACGCATCCCACGGCCGGATTGGGCCACGTTCGCCCCAGTCCGCGACGTCCTAGACCGAGTGCCAGCCTGAGATAGCGGATGTCCGCCGCGCTCACGACTCGCCGGGCTCTTCCACTACGCCGGGCCGCAACTCGCTCACGAACTTGTCGAAATCGTCCGCGGCCTGGAAGTTCTTGTAGACGCTGGCAAAGCGCACATATGCCACCGTGTCGATCCGGGCCAGGCTTTCCATGACGATCTCGCCCACTGTCTTGGAGGGAATATCGGTCTCGCCCAGGGACTCCAGCCGCCGGACGATGCCGGAGATCATCTGCTCTACCCGCTCCGGCTCGACGGGTCGTTTCTGCAACGCGATCCGGATCGAACGTTCTAGCTTGTCGCGGTCGAAATCCTCGCGCCGGCCATTGGTCTTCACCACCACCAGGTCGCGCAGCTGCACACGTTCATAGGTGGTGAACCGCCCGCCACAAGCCGGGCAAAATCGCCGCCGCCGGATCGAAACATGATCCTCTGCAGGGCGTGAATCCTTCACTTGGGTGTCGATATTTCCGCAAAACGGGCAGCGCATCGGCCGGTCCCCTTTTCTTCTCTGCCTCTGACGGTCATGGGTCTGAAGCCCAGTTATCCACAGCCACTATAGGACAGCCGCAAAGTTTTGGGTAGAGGGCATTTGCAGCCGCAACATCAAGCGTTATTTCTTATGCATATTGCTGCGACAATGCGCCTTTGGAACGCGATGCTGCTGCATCCGTTGCCACGGTAGAGAACAACCAATCACTGATCGAGAAGGATTTTCATGACCCGCAGGACCCTCTTCATCACAGGCGCCTCGACAGGCATCGGTGCCGAAACTGCCCGCAAGGCCGTCGCCGCCGGCTGGAATGTGGCGCTCTTTGCGCGCAGCAAGGACAAGCTCGACGCCCTCGCAGACGAGCTTGGCACGGATCACGCGCTTGCGCTGTCCGGCGACGTCACCGATTTCGAGGAATTGAAAGCCGCCGTCGACGCCGCCGCCGATCATTTCGGTGGCCTCAATGCGGTGTTCGCCAATGCCGGTCGCGGCCTCGACACGGCCGGCGTCGAAAATGGTGACCCGGACGAGTGGCGCGTCATGCTCGATCTCAACATCAACGGGCTGCTCTACACCGTCAAGGCCGCCTATCCGCACCTGAAAAAAACCAAGGGGCACGCGGTCCTGACCGGCTCGGTCGCCGGCAAGATCAACCTGCCCGGCTCGATCTACGGCGCGTCCAAGTGGTTCGTGCAGGGTTTTGCCGGCAATCTCAGCGAGGAGATGCGTGAATGGGGCGGCCGCTGCACGGTCATCTGCCCCGGCATGGTCGACACGCCCTTCTTCGACGAGGCCAAGCCCGACAAGCTGAAGCCCGAGGATATCGCCAATGCCGTAGTTTATGCCATTCAGCAGCCCGACCGCGCGGATGTGCGCGAGTTGGTGATCATGCCCACCGGCTGAGTTTCAGCACAGGTGCGCCGCCACTTTACGGGTGTGCGGCGCGTCGCGATGCTCGAAGACGTAAATGCCCTGCCAGGTGCCCAGTGCGAGCCGACCCGCGCCAACCGGAATCGACAGGCTCACCGGCATCATCGCCGCCTTGATGTGCGCGGGCATGTCATCGGGTCCTTCATTGGTATGGTTCAGGTACGCCATGGCCGGATCATTCGTCGGCGGCACCAGTCGCGCGAAGTAGTTGCGCAAGTCGGTCTGCACCTCCGGGTCGGCATTTTCCTGAATCAGAAGGCTGGCGGACGTGTGACGGATGAAGAGCGTTAACAGCGCGTCACGTTTCGTCTGTTCTGAAACCCAGGCCGTCACCTCTCCGGTAAACTCGTAAAGGCCCTGACCTCGCGTCGGAATCACGAACTCTCTTTGCACAGTCTTCAGCATTTCGCCCATGCGAAAGCCTCACGGTCCCAACATTGTCCGGCGGCTTCCTTGGCCTCGAACAGCGGATAAAAGTCGCCGAAAGACACCGATCCCGGATCGCACTCGAGTTCTGACAGCGTCTCGTTGCGCTTCGTAACGACCACTGTGCCGCGCATGTCCATGGACTGGTCTGGGTCGTCTTCAGCTATCATCCGGTCCATTGCACGGCTGATTGTATAGCCGTGATCACCGTTATGGAAGGTCATGTCTTCCCAAATGGTGCGGCCCACGCCGGGCCAGGGAGTCATGTCCACCTCGTCGACGCCGCGGGCCAGCAACAGGTCAGCTTCGCCGCCGGTCGGACCGAAGCGATACACTGCCACATCACCTTGCAAGCAGACATCGGCGGTTTTTCGGCCAGCTTCGACCGTGCAATGAAAAAGCTCCGTTCCCGCACCAAAGCAGCCCTCTGCCTGCGCGGGGGTCGTATGCGAGAGAATAGCAAGTACAGCAATACATGTCCGCATGGATGGAACTCCGAGGCGCGGGCGGCGGGCGGGCCTGCGTCGGGCCGATGGCCCTTCGCTCGGGGTTTTCGGCGGACCCGCCCTATTGATCCAGGAACGACCGCAGCTTGCGCGACCGGCTCGGGTGCTTCAGCTTGCGCAGCGCCTTGGCCTCGATCTGGCGGATACGTTCGCGCGTGACCGAGAATTGCTGGCCCACTTCCTCCAGCGTGTGGTCGGTGTTCATCCCGATCCCGAACCGCATCCGCAGAACGCGTTCCTCGCGCGGGGTCAGGCTGGACAAGACCCGTGTCGTGGTTTCCTTCAGGTTGTCCTGAATGGCGGAATCCAGCGGCAGGATCACGTTCTTGTCCTCGATGAAATCGCCCAGCTGGCTGTCTTCCTCGTCGCCGATGGGCGTTTCGAGGCTGATCGGCTCCTTGGCGATCTTCATCACCTTGCGAACCTTCTCAAGCGGCATCTGCAACTTCTCGGCCAGTTCTTCCGGCGTCGGCTCGCGACCGATCTCGTGCAGCATCTGGCGGCCTGTGCGGACCAGCTTGTTGATCGTCTCGATCATGTGAACCGGGATGCGGATGGTACGGGCCTGGTCGGCAATCGACCGGGTAATGGCCTGCCGGATCCACCAGGTGGCGTATGTCGAGAACTTGTAACCCCGGCGATACTCGAACTTGTCCACCGCTTTCATCAGGCCGATATTGCCCTCCTGGATCAGGTCCAGGAATTGCAGGCCGCGGTTGGTGTATTTCTTGGCGATCGAGATCACCAGCCGCAGGTTGGCCTCGACCATTTCCTTCTTGGCCTGGCGGGCTTCCTTCTCGCCCTTCTGCACCTGGTTCACGATGCGGCGGAACTCGCTGATATCCAGCCCCACATACTGGCCCACCTGCGCCATGTCTGCGCGCAGTTCTTCCACTTTCTCGGGGCTGCGCTCCATGAACATTTTCCAGCCACGGCCATCTTTCTGGGCCATGTCTTCCAGCCAGTTCGGGTCAAGCTCGCGGCCGCGGTACTCGTCGACGAATTCCTTGCGGTTGATGCGGGCCTGGTCGGCCAGCTTCACCATCGCCGAGTCAATCTGCATGATCCGGCGGTTGATGCCGTAAAGCTGGTCGATCAGCGCTTCGATCCGGTTGTTGTGCAGGTGCAGCGAGTTCACCAGTTCCACGATCTCCGACCGCAGCTTCTGATAGGTCTGCTCCTGCTTGTCGGTGAACGAGCCGTCCTCGTTCAGCGTTGCCGAGATACGGCTGTCCTGCATCTCGCTCAGCTTTTCGTAATACGAGGCGATCCGGTCCAGCGTTTCCAGCACGCGCGGCTTGAGCGTGGCCTCCATAGCCGCGAGGCTCATGTTGGCCTGTTCTTCCTCGTCCTCGTCATCGTCACTGGCGATGGGGTTGCCGTCGGCGTCAAGCTCCGGCTCATCCTTGCTCTCGGACTTGTCGTTGGGAGCGCTGGACATGTTGGCCGCCTCGACCACGGTCTCGTCGCCCTCGCCGTCGCCAATCTGATTGCCGAACGTGGTCTCAAGGTCGATCACGTCGCGCAAAAGGATATCTTCGCCCAGAAGCTCGTCGCGCCAGATGGTGATGGCCTGGAAAGTCAGCGGGCTTTCGCACAGACCGGCGATCATCGTGTTGCGCCCGGCCTCGATCCGCTTGGCGATGGCAATCTCGCCCTCGCGGCTCAGAAGTTCTACGGACCCCATCTCGCGCAGGTACATGCGCACCGGATCATCGGTGCGATCCAGCTTTTCGTCTTTGCCCGAGCCGAGTGCCACCTCGCCCTTCTTGCCAATCTCGGCAACGGCGGTGGTCTTCTGCTCTTCTTCCTCGGCTTCCTCGTCCTCGATGATGTTGATACCCATCTCGCTGAGCATCGACATCACATCCTCGATCTGCTCGCTCGAGACCTGATCGGGCGGCAGCACCTTGTTGAGCTGATCGTAGGTGATAAAGCCGCGTTCGCGCGCCTCGCCGATCATCTTCTTGACGGCCGCCTGGCTCATGTCGAGCGAGATTTCGGCGTCCTGTTCCTCGGTCTTCTGATCGTCGTCGGTGTCCTTGGCGGCCATTCAGCTCTCCTGGTCCCAATAGGGTGAAGGTGATTCGCTTGTCCGAATCAACATGGCGATGGGGTGATTCGCAAACCAATAACCCCTATCTGCTTAAGATTACATTCAAAGCGTTACCTATCAGACCCTTTGTTGAACCCGATCTGATCAAGCAACGCGTCGAATCGCTCCCTTTCCTCGCGGCTGACCGGGGCACCGTTCTGGCCCCGCTCATATTCCGTTTTGTCTTCCTGCTGGCTGGTCCAGGCCCGGTTGCGCGCCTGTGCCGCCTCGCCCAGACGCCAGGTGACGGCTTCGTCGGCAACGCCAGCTATATCCTGCTCGGCTTCCCGGATTTCCGCCGCCAAACCGCGGTCGGCTTCCAGTTTCGCCAGTGTTTCGCCGACCGTCATACGAGCAAGCTCGGCATCGCCCGGACGTCTCACCGCAGGAACTAAGGCGACATGGGGAAGCGACAACAGTTTTTCAACCACGTCGAGGCCCAGTTTCTCGGCCAGTTCGGCCTCCAGCGTGCCAGTCCCGCCAGGCTGATAGAACAATAGTGCATCGCGCACCGGGCCATGGTGCGGCGGGTCGCATTGCAGCCGCTCCAGATCTACCTCGAACTCGGGCAGAATCTCGGGATTGCGGATGATCGTGGCCAACACGACGGCCTCGCGCAGATGCGTCTGCGCGGCGTCACCCGACGCCACGAGCAGTGAAGATTTTGTCGTGGCCCGCACCGGCTCGATCTTCTGCCACTTGCCACCGCGCGCCGCGAAGCCACCACCGCCTTTCTGCTTTGGCCGGAACAACTGCCAGCGCAAATCCTTGATCGCCTGTCCGTAATGGCTGCGCAGGCTGGGGTCGCGGATCGTCATGATCTTCTCGCGCAGCGCCTTGTCCAGCGCCGCCTTGCGCTCGGGGCTGTCAAATTCGCGCCCTTCCGTCTCGCGCTGCCACAACAGGTCGACCATCGGCATGGCCTTGTCCAGCAGCGCCTGGACGGCCCCCGCGCCCTCGGCACGTAACAGGTCGTCAGGGTCTTGCCCCTCGGGCATCAGCACGAAGCGCAGCGATTTGCCCGCCTCCAGCAGCGGCAGCGCCAGATCGATTACCCGGTAGGCGGCGCGCAACCCCGCCGTGTCGCCATCAAGCGCCATAATCGGCTCGTCCGCGATACGCCACAGCATCGCCAGCTGGTGTTCTGTCACCGCCGTCCCCAACGGCGCCACCGACGCGCCGAACCCGGCCTCGGCCAGCGCGATGACGTCCATGTAGCCTTCGGCCACGATCAGCGGCTGCCCCTTGCCCGCCGCCTCTCGCGCGGAGCCATGGTGATACAGCGTGCGCGACTTGTCGAAAAGCTCGGTTTCGGGACTGTTGAGATACTTGGCGTTGTCGTCCGGGTCCATCGCCCGGCCCCCGAATGCAATGCAGCGCCCACGCGGGTCGCGGATCGGAAACATGATCCGGTTGCGGAACGTGTCATAGGGTCGGCCACCCTTGTTGCTGGGCTTGGCCAGACCGCAACCAAGGATCAGGTCGTCCTCGACGCCCTTGCCTTTCAAATGATCCCACAGGTCCTGCCAGGCATCGGCGGCAAACCCGATGTCATAGCGGTCCTGAGCCGCCTCATCCAATCCACGCCCCAGCAGGTAGTCGCGCGCCGCGGCCCCCACCCCAGACTTCAGCATCAGGCGGAAATGGCGCACCGCCATCTCCATCACCTCGACCAGCTGCGTGCGACGGTCAGCCTTGGCCTGCGCCTGCGGGTCGCGTTCGGGGATCGGCATCCCGGCTTCCTGCGCCAGGATCTTCACCGCCTCCATGAATTCCACGTTCTCGGTCTCGCGCACGAAGGAAATCGCGTCGCCCTTCGCATGGCAGCCGAAGCAATAATAATAACCCTTGCGGTCATCGACGTGAAAGCTGGCGGTCTTTTCGTGGTGAAACGGACATGGCGCCCACATATCGCCCTTGCCCTGATTGGACTTGCGGTTATCCCACATGACCTTGCGCCCCACCACTTGCACAATCGAGGTGCGGGTGCGCAGTTCGTCAAGGAATCCGGGTGGCAGGCTCATACTTCATTATATGAGCCAAGCGGATGCCCGCGCCAAGCCGGTTTGCGCATTTCAGGGCTGAAAGCCCAGGCAACCCTTGCGGTAGCGTTCAGTAATCGTGTGCTCCGCATCCGGTTTTCCCATCTCCTGCGTGTCAATCGTGAACACCCAATCGACCAGCGCCGGCACCATGGGCGTCAACCGCGCCTCGACCTTGCTTTCGCCGCCGGTCAACTCGCGCTTGATGCGCGCCGCGTCCTTACCGGCCTTTCTGTCGATCGCGGCCATCTGGACGATCTTCGCGGTCTCTTTGCAGACGACCGTCTTGTCGACTTCCGCTGCAGCCGCCAGCGGCACCGCGAGGCTCAGCGCCCCGGCCATCCACAAGGTCCTGTCAAACATCGCCCGTCCTTTCGGCAAACCCCGATAACGGCTCAACTCTGTCAACGCCCGTGCCGCGCCGCAACCCCTTCCAGTGCCGCGCCCAGCTCGTGCACCGCGGTGTGCGCGAAGGCGCGAAACACCATCACCAGGTATGTCGACTCGCCCGAACGTGTCAGCGAGGCAGCCATGTGCCCCACCTCCGTCCGCACGGTGTGCCCCACCCCGAACGCACCGGGCCGCAAGTCCACCGGCGTCAGCCGCGCCAGCGCCTCGGCGGCCCTGTCGCCCTGCATCTCGATAACCGCCCACGCGTCACTCTGGTCCACCAGCGCCGCCTGCGCGGTCAGCCCGTCATCCGGCACGAGGCCGATCAGAAGGGCCTGCGAGCGCCCGAACCAGAGCAAGCCGCGTTCCGTCGTGCCGGTCATCCGCCCGGTCTCGGGCCAGTCCAGCGCATGCGCCGCCTCCAGCGCAGCCGCCAACGCCTCGTCCCTGCCGCGATAGGGCATCACCAGCGTCAACGGGCCGAAGTCGACCTCGCGCATCCGCACACCCGCGGTTTCCACCGGCAACAGCGCCGTTGGCGGCAACGACGGCTTAAGTTCAACCACGCATCCGCCCTCCGTCAGGGTCGAAACCACCCGGCGCCACCACCTCGCATAGCGTTGCCGAACCTTTCAGGTGCTCCACCATCCGCACCTGCTCACCGATCCGCGCTCGGCCCCGCTTCAGAAACCCGAGGCCGATCACATGCCCCAACATTGGCGAGAAGGCGACCGATGTGATGTAACCTTCGTCATTCTCGCTCACCGGATCGGCTCCGGGCGCAAACAGATGCGCCCCTGCGATCAACTCCTTCACCGCGCCCACCGGCTTCAGCCCGACAAGCTGCGCGCGGTCCTCGTCCATCAGCCCCGGCCGCGCTGCCATCGCCTTGCCGATGAAATCCTTCCTGTCGCTCATCATGCCCTGCATCCCGATATCGAAGGCCGTCGTGCGCCCGTGGATCTCGGCATGGGTGATGAACCCTTTCTCGATCCGCATGACGTTGAGCGCCTCCATCCCGTAAGGCCCGCCCTGCATGGCCTCTGCCCTTTCGATCAAGATACCGAAGAGCGCCGCGCCGTACCGCGCCGGGACCGCGACCTCGTAAGCCAGTTCCCCCGAGAAAGAGATGCGAAAGAGGCGCCCTTCGACGCCGCCAATATGCACCGGACCGCAGGCCATGAATGGCCAGTCAGCGGTGCCAAGGTCATGTCCGACAAGCTGCTCCAGCAACTCGCGCGATTTCGGCCCGGCCACGGCGAACTGCGCCCAATGTTCGGTCACCGAAGCAAAGCGCACATCCAGGTCGGGCCGCAGCACCTGCTGCGCGAACTCCATGTGCCGCATCACTTGCCCCGCCGCCGCCGTGGTGGTGGTGACAAGAAAATGCGTCTCGCCCAGCCGCGCGCAGGTGCCGTCATCCATGACATGCCCGTCCTCGCGCAGCATCAGCCCATAGCGCACGCGGCCCACCTTCAGCGTCGATATCATGCCGGTGTAAACAAAATCCAGGAATGCACCCGCATCCGGCCCCTGCACGTCGATCTTGCCCAAGGTCGAGACATCGCAGACGCCCACGTGGCCCCGCACCATCCGCACCTCGCGGTCGCAAGACTGGCGCCAATGCGTCTCGCCCGCCTTGGGGAAATAGCTGGGCCGATACCACAGTCCCGCCTCGATCATCGGCGCCCCAAGTTCAACAGATGCCGCGTGCGAGGCGGTGAACCGCTCGGGCGCAAATCCCTTGCCTTGCGCCCCCGCTCCCATCGCAGC
Organism: Roseovarius atlanticus; assembly: GCF_019802205.1. GTDB lineage: Bacteria > Pseudomonadota > Alphaproteobacteria > Rhodobacterales > Rhodobacteraceae > Roseovarius > Roseovarius atlanticus_A. The sequence continues at coordinate 860,055 of NZ_JAHVHQ010000004.1, read as the reverse complement.
AATCGGCACTGGCACGTAAGGCGGGCGATAGGTGGTGGTCCCGGTCTCCGCGATCCCGCGCCCGGTGGCATCGGCCAGCACGGCAAGGGCGGCGATGTTGGAGTTCTTGCCCTGGTCCGGCGCCATGCCCTGCGTCGTGTAGCGCTTCATATGCTCGACCGAGGTGAAATTCTCCTGCGCGGCAAGCTTCACGTCCTTCACCGTCACATCGTTCTGAAAATCCAGCCATGCCCGACCCTTGCCCGGCACCTGCCAAAGCGGCGAAATCTCGTACGCGCCGTCTTCCGCCTTCGGCACAGGTACGTCGGCCCCATGCAGGCCAAGGTCGTCCGCCACCGCCTTGCCCGCGGCAATCCCGCTTACAAGGCATCCGTGAGTGGAAAAGACCCCCGTCGCCGCCCCGGCATAGCGCATCCCCGGCACAGCCCCCTCGCGCGGCAGGAATGCCACCAGTTTGTCGTCCCATACGGGCCGCCCGCCCGTGTGACAGCTGAGATGCACGCTCGGGTTCCAGCCGCCGGACATGGCCAGCACATCCGCCTGAACCGTCTCGATCCTTTCGCCCCGCCGAAAGCTGACACTGTCCAACGCTTTGCGACCGCCGCTGCCGCAAACCTGCGCGTTCGCGTAAAATGGCACATCCAGGTCACAGACCGCATCCGCCCGCGCGTCGATCAGCGCCGAGACGTGAACGCCCGACGCCTGCAAGTCCTGCACCGTCCGATGTCCCGCATCGCTGTTGGCAAAGACCGCCACACGGCGTCCCGGACAGACCCGCCAGCGGTTGACATAAGCCCTCAGCGCCCCGGCCATCATCACCCCGGGCCGGTCATTTCCGGCGAAGGCCACGGGCCGTTCGATCGCCCCCGCCGCCAGCACCGCGCGTTTTGCCACAATCCGCCAGAAACACCCCTTCAGGGTGCGCGGCGGCGCCAGCCGCTCCAGTGCGCCATACGTCCCGTCGTCATAGGCACCGACCACGGCCGTTCGGGTCATCACCCGCACATTCTCCATCGCCGCCAGCCGCGTCCGCATCGCCTCGGCCCAGGCATGGCCCGGCTGTCCGTCCACCTCCTCGACCTCGGCATTGAGCCGCCCGCCCAGACGCGTGTCCTCGTCGGCCACGATCACATCCGCCCCGGCCTGCGCCGCCGTCCAGGCGGCCATCAGCCCCGCAGGCCCTGCACCAATCACCAGCAGGTCGCAATGAGCAAAGGCCCGCTCCCACTTCTCCGGGCTCGCCTCCCGCGACAGGGCCCCAAGCCCGGCCGCGCGGCGGATGACCGGCTCGTAGAGCTTTTCCCAGAACGCCTTCGGCCACATGAAGGTCTTGTAGTAGAAGCCCGCTCCGAGGAAGGCCGCACCGAGGTCGTTCACCGCCATCAGGTCGAACTCCACCGACGGCCACGCGTTCTGTCCGAACGCTTGCAACCCTTCGTGCAGCTCCACCATCGTGGCCCGCGCGTTCGGTTCCTGCCCCGCGCCTCGCCCCAGCGTGACCAGCGCATTGGGTTCCTCGCTGCCCGCGGTAAAGATGCCACGGGGCCGGTGATACTTGAACGAACGCGCCACCACCCGCACGTCCGCGCCCATCAGCGCCGACGCCAGCGTGTCTCCCTCGAATCCGACGTGCTGACGCCCGTCAAAGCTGAACCCCACGCGCCGCGACCTGTCGATCAGCCCATCGCCCTCCAGCCTCATCGCGCCGCCTCTTCCGCCAGCACTGCGCCCAGGACCGCATGGCTGGCCGTATCCCGCGTCACCACGATCCAGGCGCCGCAGCCGCTCTCGTGGAACCACAGGTCTCGCGTCTCGCCACAAGGGTTCTCGCGATTGTGCACATAATCGTCCCACGCCTCCGCGCCCGCGCCTTCACCAGGGCGTTCCAGCGCCACTGCGTGACCGGCGTAATAGAACTCCCGGCGATCCCGGTCGCCACAAATCGGACAGGGCAGCCTCATCTCACCACCGCCGGCTTTTTCTTGCCAGAAATACTCATGGCCTGACGTCCGCCATATGCACCTCAGTGCAGGTTATGCTGCGCACCAGTGCCCTCCTCGTCCATCAGCCCGCGCCCGGTACGGAACCTGTCCAGCCGCAGCCGTGCCGCTGCCGCGTGCGGGCGGTCCGTCGCCACCAGGTGCGCCATGCAATGCCCCGAGCCGGGCACCGCCTTGAACCCGCCATAGCACCAGCCGCAATTGAGGTAGAGCCCCTCGACCGGCGACTTGTCGATGATCGGGCTGCCATCCGGGCTCATGTCCATGATCCCGCCCCAACTGCGCAACACCTTTGCCTGCCCGATCATCGGCATCAGGGTCATGCCGGCCTCCATCACATGCTCCACCAGTGGCAGGTTCCCCCGCGCCGCATAGCTGGCGTACATATCGAGGTCGCCGCCAAAGACCAGCCCGCCCTTGTCCGACTGGCTGATATAGAAATGCCCCATTCCGAAGCTCACGACATGGTCGATGCAAGGCTTCAGCCCCTCGGTCACGAAGGCCTGCAGAACATGGCTCTCGATCGGCAGGCGCATCCCGGCCATCGCCGCCACCTGGCTTGACCGGCCCGCGACGATCACGGCGACCTTCTTCGCCCGGATCGCGCCGCGCGAGGTCTGCACGCCTTTGACGACACCGCCCTCGATGTCGATCCCCGTCACCTCGCAATTCTGGACAAGGTCCACGCCACGCGCGCTTGCCCCCCGCGCATAGCCCCAGGCCACGGCGTCGTGCCGCGCCGTGCCCGCCCGCCGCTGCAAGAGACCGCCGTAGATGGGAAACCGTGCTTGCTCGTAGTCCAGATAGGGCAGCACCTTCTTCAGTTGCCCGACGCTCAGCAATTCCGCGTCGTCACCCTGGTTGCGCATCGCGTTGCCCCGGCGGATCGCGGCGTCCCGCTGGCCGTCGGAATGAAACAGCATGATCTGCCCGCGCTGCGAATGCATCACGTTGTAATTCAGCTCCTGCTCCAGCCCTTCCCATAGCTTGAGAGAATGACTGTAGAATTCCGAGTTGCCCGGCAGGAAGTAATTCGCCCGCACGATCGTGGTGTTGCGCCCCACGCTGCCGCCGCCCAGATAGCCCTTTTCCAGAACCGCCACGTTCGTGATCCCGTGCTCGCGCGCCAGATAATACGCGGTCGAGAGACCGTGCCCGCCGCCGCCGATGATGACCACGTCATAGGCGTCTTTCGGGCTGGCATCGCGCCAATGCGCCTGCCAACCGCGATTGCCGGTCAGACCTTCCCTGAGGACGCGCAGCCCTGAAAACTTCATTTCGTGATCTCTCCAACGACCAGAGGTCGAGTCAAGCAAGTTCCGCTGGAAACTGCAATGGGTTACGAGGTTCCGGCGCCCTGGCGCAGATGCGAAGGCACCGCCGCCTGCCGCTGCTCCAGCGGGATGACCTTCACCGGCGCTATCGGTGCGCCATCGCCGCCGAGAAGCGGATTCGTTCTCGCGCGCCCACTGATCCAAGCACCGGCCATGCGGCGCAGAACCTGAAGGCCAGCGCTTGCAAAGCCGCGATCGGCCTTGGGCGCCCCCGGGTCGCGCCTTGCATGTTTGGTGAAGGCCCGGCAGCGCGACGGTCCCAACCCGAACGCTGCACCCTCGAGTTCGGCCTGCCGCAGGACCACGCCAACGAAGGGCAAGTGCACCCGGGACATGGTGTTGAAGATGGGCGTGTCGCAGCACCGCGCGTGCCAGCGGTACAGCCCCTTGGGCGACAGGCGCAGGATTTCCAGATGCTCCCGCCCAGACTCCAGTGTCAGCCGATCGGGCGTCGTCTGCCAGATCTCACTGCCCCCACCCGGCGATAGCAAGGCGTCCGACTCGCCGAAAAGAGCCGCGGCGGTCTGGCAGTCCTTGCAATAGCACGTCACGCGCGTGCCCGCCCCGGGAGCAGGCACTGCCAGTGTCACCTCGACCGCGCCGCAGCGGCAGGTCTTCTTCACCGTCGCGACCAATCGCCCCTGCCCTAAAGGCCGGCGGCACGGTAGCTGGTGGCGACCTTGCCGATCGAGACCAGATAGGCCGCGGTGCGGAGGTCGGTCACGTCCTCGCGCCCGTGCCAGGTTTCGCGCATCGACTGGTAGGCCGCGCGCATCGTGTCGTCGAGGCCCGAGCGCACCAGTTCCAGTTCGCCCGCGCCGCGCAGGTACTTCTGCTTGAAATCCGGCGTCATCGACCATGCGCCTTCGAGGTGATCGTCCAGTCGGCTAAGTTCTTTCACGATGAGCTCGTGCCGCGCCTCCTCTTGTCGCCGGCCCATCCGGCCAAAGCGGATGTGGCTCAGGTTCTTGACCCATTCGAAATAGGACACCGTCACACCACCGGCGTTGGCATACATGTCGGGAATGATCACGGTGCCCTTGTTGCGAAGGATCTCGTCGGCGCCCGCCGTCACGGGGCCGTTCGCCGCCTCGATGATCAGCGGCGCCTTTATCCTGTCGGCATTTCCAAGGTTGATGACACCCTCCATCGCCGCGGGGATCAGGATGTCGCACTCCTCTTCCAAGTATTTCGATCCGGTCTTGACATAATTCCCGGACGGATAGCCATCGACGCCGCCATGCTTGGCGATCCAGTTGCGCAACTCTTCGATGTTCAGGCCGGTCTCGTCGTAAAGACCGCCGTCGCGCTCGATCACCGCGATCACCTTGCAGCCGTCCTCCTCGGACAGGAACTTGGCCGCGTGATAGCCCACGTTGCCCAAGCCCTGCACGATCACGCGCTTGCCGTCCAGCGACCCGCTGAGCCCCGCCGCCTTGACGTCCTCGGGATGGCGGAAGAATTCCTGCAGTGCGTATTGCACACCGCGGCCCGTGGCCTCGGTCCGACCCTGAATGCCACCCGCATGGACAGGTTTGCCGGTGACGCAGGCACGGGCATTGATGTCGGTGGTGTTCATCCGGCGGTACTGGTCGGCGATCCACGCCATCTCGCGCTCGCCCGTGCCCATGTCCGGGGCGGGCACGTTCTGCGCCGGATGGATCAGGTCGCGCTTGGCCAGTTCATAGGCAAAGCGCCGCGTGATCAGCTCCAGCTCGTGCTCGTCCCATTCCAGAGGATCGAGGCACAGCCCGCCTTTCGAGCCGCCAAACGGTGCCTCGACCAAGGCGCATTTATACGTCATCAGCGCCGCCAGCGCCTCGACCTCGTCCTGGTTCACGGCCATGGAATAGCGGATGCCGCCCTTGACCGGCTCCATATGCTCGGAATGCACGCTGCGATAGCCTGTGAAGGTCTGGATCTGCCCGCGCAGCCGTACGCCGAAGCGGACCGTGTAGGTGGCGTTGCAGACCCGGATCTTCTCCTCCAGTCCCGGCGGCAGGTCCATCAGCGATACCGCGCGGTTGAACATAAGGTCCACGCTTTCGCGGAACGTCGGTTCCTTGATCGGTGCATTCATGATCGGGTCTCCCTCTTCTGGCGCATGTGGCACGACTACCCATAGCCTGCATGCATGTCACAATGGTTAAGGGATGTGTCCGGATTGTCCACCATAGATGCCCGCAGCAGTCCGAAGGCCACCGCAGCGTGCCGGAGCGCCGCGAAAGCCGGGTTTGTCGAGTATTTCGTAACAGTCTGGAAAATTTGAAGGATTTATCCCTTGTCGGTCACCAATGCGGCCAATTTCTTCCCGGTTTCGCCTTATTTTGACCACAGACCTTTCTGATAACAACAGGGATTTAATCCGTTCCTGGGGCGAAAACCGTCCAAAGAGGTGCCAAAGAAATGAACGTGTCGAAATTTACATTCCGGTCGTTGCAAAGCACTTGTCTGCCAACATACGCGATGGCGCGTCGCCGCGTTTCGAATTTCCGCGAGGACGAAGATGGCGCGATGATGATCCTCACGCTCTTCATCTTCATGTTCATGCTTGTAATGGCCGGCCTCGGCATCGACTCGATGCGCCACGAGATGCACCGCGCCCACTTGCAAGCGACGCTCGACTCCGCCGTTCTGGCCGGGGCCGGAGCCTCCTCCGAAGAAGAAGCCAAGCACGTTGTCGAGGATTATTTCGCCAAGGCGGGCATGTCGGAGTACCTCAATGCCATCGGCGAGGATGACATCGACATCGGCCTCAACTCGGCCTACGTCACGGCCAGCGCCCAATTCGAAATGGACACCTACCTGATGAAACTGTCGGGCGTCGACCGCCTGTCGACTGCGGCCGAGGCCACGGCAATGACGCGCGTGCCGAAACTGGAAATCGCTCTGGTGCTCGACGTGTCCAACTCGATGAACCAGAACGGCACCAACAGTAAATCGAAGATAGAGAACCTGCAAAAGGCGGCCAAAGAGTTCGTGACCACGATCATCGACTCCGCCGATCCGGGCAACGCCACGATCTCGATCGTGCCCTTCTCCACCTCCGTCGCCCCCAGCGATGAAATCTTCGACGCCATGCTGGTGGACGAAACCCACGACCATTCCAACTGCCTCGTGTTCGATGACGACGACTACAATGGCACGGCCCTTGCGACGGACGCGGCCGCCAACAACGATCTATCACTCATTCCGATGAAGCAGGCCATCTACACATCGCGCTATGGTACTTTCGAGAACCTCAACCAGTCCTGGCGCTCTTGCTACACCGAGGATGGCTACCGCATCATGCAGTTCTCGACCTCCAAGTCCGATCTGCACGCCAAGATCGACGGCATGATCGCCGACGGCAACACCACTGGCTCGTTGGGCGTGAAATGGGGCGCGGCCCTGCTCGACCCCAGCTTCCGTGACGTGACCGGCACCGTCGTGCCCGTCGATTACTCGGACAGCGAGACGATGAAGATCATCGTGATGATGGGCGACGGCGAAAACACGACTACGTTCTTCTTCCCCGAAGACAGTGACTATCGCGGCCCGGACTCCGATCTTTTCCAGGTCGAATACATCGAGCAGCAGTTCAAGTACGCGTATTACAAGCACAACTCCAACAGGCGTTACTATGACGGCTATGAGTGGCTCTGTAACTATCGCAACTACAGCTGCGTGTATGAAAACGTCACCAAGTCCAACTACTACATGCGTGACCCCGATCGCTATTACAGCAACGGCAGGTACACCGATGACGAGCTTGACGACTGGTACTATTACAACATCGACGAGCGCGAATGGTTTGACGGCCGCGAATTCGTGGAGCTCGCCGAGCAGGAGGGTTTCGTGGACCGCAAGCGGTTCTCGTGGGAAGAGGCGTGGGGCATGATGTCCCCGCGCGAATACGGCGACATCACCGGCATCTACGACGCCTATTACGAATACGAGAACACGTCCTCGAACGTCACCGGCAGCCAGAAAAACACCCGCATGGACAATGTCTGCGGCGCGGCCAAGAACAACGGCGTGGTGATCTACACCATCGGCTACGAGGTGCCCAAGAACGGCACCGCCGAGACCTCGCTGAAGAAATGCGCCACCGGATACGACCCGGTCGAGGGGAGCACCGCGTACTACTACAGCGTGGACGGGCTCGATATCTCCGATGCGTTCGGCTCTATCGCCGGCAACGTGCAAGCTCTGAGGCTGACGCAATGATCACCAAGTTCAAAACGGCTTTTCGCCGCTTGATCAACGACGAGGCCGGTTCGGCAACTGTCGAATTCGTCCTGGTCTTCCCGCTCTACCTGTCGTTCATGATGATGTCGATCGAGCTGGGATTCGTGACGATGCGCCATACGCTGCTGGAACGCGGCCTGGACATGGCGGTGCGCGAAGTTCGCCTCGGGACCGGCACCGCGCCCCAGCACGACGACATCAAGGATATGGTCTGCGACAACGCGTTCATGGTTCTGAACTGCAAGGAAAAGCTCCGGCTGGAAATGCGCCCGGCCAACATCTTCGCGCTGCAAACGCTGGATACGACGGCCGACTGCACCGACAAGGCCGAACCGGCCAAGCCCGTGCGCACCTTCACCCCCGGTGTCGCCAACCAGCTGATGCTGATGCGTGCCTGTTACAAGTACGAGCCCTTGTTCCCGAAGCAGTTCTTGGGTTCGGCACTTGATAAGGATGCCAGTGGCGAAGCAAAGATCGTTTCCATGACCGCCTTCGTACAGGAGCCGAACTGATGCTTATGGCCCGTCTCAAAGTTTCCCTGCGCAGCTTTCTCGAAGACACGCGCGGCTTGATCACGGTCGAAACCGTCCTGTCGATGCCGCTGCTCTTCTGGGCCATGACCGCCACCTTCGACTTCTTCGAGATCCACCGTTACAAGAGCGTTCGCGAAAAGGGCACGTTCACGATCGCGGACATGATCTCGCGCGAAACCCGGGCGGCGGGCCTGACATCCATCTACCTCGACAACGCCAAGGTCCTGTTCGATGAAATAACCAACGACAACGGCGTCAACCAGATCCGCGTCTCGGTCGTGTCCTACGACGCCGACGCCGACGAATACGGCATCGTCTGGTCCAAGGTGCGCGGCACCGGCTCGATGGGCGAGCTCACGTCCGCGCAGGTCAAGGACTCGCACGACACCCTGCCGGACGTGGCGGACGGCGAAGAGATCATCCTGGTCGAATCCACTTCGTCCTACCAGCCACTTTTCAACGTGGGCCTTAACGACGTGACCATCGGCACACGGGTGTTCAGCGCCATCCGTTTCGCACCACAGATCTGCTACGAAGGGGTCTGCGGCCTGCAGAAGTGATCGCGCCTCAGGCGCGGTCTGCCATCAGGGCGGCGATCATCTCGGCCATCATCTTCGATTGATGCCCGGGCGTGACCCCGCCCAGCCCGATCCGGCGCCCCATTCGCCACCAAAGCCCCGGCCGCCAGCGCGCCGGGGCCTTGGATTTCGCCTTGAGCAGGAACCCGTTGGACGGCTTGAAGGCGAACAGGCCCCTGTCCATAGTCTCGATATCGCCAATGGCCACGATGGCCTCGCCATCGCTGCTGCGCAGGCCGTCCCGCGTCAGCTCGACCCGCTGCGCGGTGGCCCGCCGCATCGCGTCCGCCATCCAGACCGCCGCCGCTCCCAGCAGGATCAGGAACACCTGCCAGCCGATCGCCGCGAAAGGCCGCGTCAGGCCGATCCAGATCAGCAATGCGCCCAGCACCGCCAGACATCCGACACCCAGGATGCGCCTGCCGGTAGAGGCCTGCATCACCGCCAGTATCTCGTCATCATGCATCCGTCCCGCCTCCTCGCCCGGATTTCGGCCTGATAGCGCGATTGCCCCGCGCGTGCGAGAGCGAAAAGACCCGCCGGCGCCTCAGCCGCCGACCATCCGGCGCACCATGTTCCAGTACAGCGTCTCGACCTCGTCGAGGGTCAACCGTCCCTCCTCGCGGTACCATGTATTCACGCCCGTCAGCAGGGCGATCACCGCCATCGCCGTGATCCGTGGCTCCGCCACGGTAAAGACCCCCTGTGTCGTGCCTGCCGTCAGAATGTCCTGCAGCCGGGTTTCATAGGCCCCGCGCAGCGCTGTAACGGTCTCGAAATTCTCTGGCGTGAGATTGCGCAGTTCCATGTAAGATACGAAAACGGCATCGGCCCGCTTCGTGTTGAACCGGATATGGAACCGGGTAAACGCCTCGAGCCGTGTGAAAGGATCCGCGCCTCCGGGATCCTCGGCGCACCAGGCCGCCAGCAAATCGTCCATATGCTCCTGCATCAGGTCGAAAAGAAGCGTCTGTTTATCGGGGGTATAATTGTAAAGCGCCCCGGCCTGGACGCCCACCTCCGCCGCAATCTGGCGCATCGACACCGCGGCAAAGCCGTGCTGCGCGAACAACCGCAACGCGGCGTCACGGACCTTTGGTCCGGTGAATTGCGAGTGGGAGCCTTGTGTGCGTGCCATGACAACTGGATAACTGAACACCCGTTCAGAAAAAAGCCCCGCTTGCCTGCACCCTGCGATCAGTGGCATGACGGTCGCACCATGCCGACACTGTGCCGACCTCCGCGCGTTATCGCTTTCCTGCTGACCGTCACCCTGGCGGGCTGCACGCAGTTTCCCGAGTTGGATAGCGCAACTTCGGCCGAGACACGTCGCGCGCCCTATCCATCCTTGTTGCCGGTAGAAGACCTGCGCGCCCGGGTGGACGAACCGCGCGTCACCGACCAGACGACCCGCGCGCTGGAGATCCGCGTGGCGAACCTGCGCGCGCGGGCCGAGCGCCTGCGTGGAACGGTCATAGACCAGACGTCGCGTGCCCGGCTTGACCGGAAGATCACCATCGACGTTCCGCAATGAGGCAGGCCACCCCGCGCGACCGAAATCTGCAACAGATTTCGTTCCGTTTTCTTTTCAAGAAAACGTCCGTGTAGCACGCAAAACCCGCGTTGCATGGCATAACGCAACCGGCTAAACCCCGGCCAAACCTGTCTCGATCACGTCTCAAGGATATGCCCATGACCACCCCCATTCGCCTCGGGATTGCCGGGCTCGGCACCGTCGGCACTGGTGTCGTCAAGATCGTCCGGCAGAAGGCCAACCTGCTGGCCGCCCGCGCCGGACGCCCCATCGAGATCACGGCCGTATCCGCAAGGACCCGTGACAAGGACCGCGGCGTGTCGCTGGCCTCGTATGATTGGGAAGATGATCCAGTTGCGCTTGCCACCCGCGATGACGTGGATGTCTTCGTCGAACTCATGGGGGGCTCCGACGGCCCCGCCAAGGCCGCGACAGAAGCCGCGTTGGCCGCGGGCAAGGATGTGGTCACCGCGAACAAGGCCATGCTGGCAACGCACGGGCAAGCCCTTGCCGAACAGGCCGAGGCCGCGGGCCGCGTCCTGCGTTTCGAGGCCGCGGTAGCCGGGGGCATTCCTGTCGTAAAGGCCCTGACCGAGGGACTTGCCGGCAACGAGATCACCCGCGTCATGGGGGTGATGAACGGCACCTGCAACTATATCCTGACCCGTATGCAGGCTTCGGGTCTGCCCTATGACGATGTGTTCGAAGAAGCCAACCAGCTGGGCTTTCTCGAGGCCGACCCCGAACTCGACGTGGGCGGCATCGACGCGGGCCACAAGCTGGCCATCCTCGCCTCAATCGCCTTCGGCACTCAAGTTGATTTCAACGCCGTCAGTCTCGAGGGGATCCAGAAGATCACGATCGAGGACATCAAGCAGGCCGCGGACATGGGCTACCGCATCAAGCTCCTCGGCGTCGCCCGGATGACAGGTCGCGGGCTGGAACAACGCATGTCGCCCTGCCTCGTTCCCAAGAACTCGCCGCTGGGCCAGCTTGAGGGCGGCACCAACATGGTGGTGCTCGAAGGCGACGCCGTGGAGCAGATCGTTCTACGCGGCCCGGGCGCGGGCGAAGGTCCGACCGCCAGCGCGGTGATGGGCGACATCATGGATATCGCACGCGGCATCCGCATTCCTGTCTTCGGCATGCCTGCGGCCGAGCTTTCCAGCCCGGCCACCGCATGCGAGGCCGCGCCCGTGCCTTACTACCTGCGAATGGCGCTGCACGACAAACCCGGCGCCCTGGCAAAGGTGGCCACGATCCTCGGCAATGCCGGCGTGTCAATCGACCGGATGCGGCAGTACCGCCACGAAGAAGACACTGCTCCGGTACTGATTGTCACCCACAAGACTGCGCCGTCGGCTCTCGTTGCCGCGCTCGAAGCGTTGTCTCAGGTGGATGTCGTCGCGTCAGCCCCGGTCGCCCTGCGCATCGAAAGCGTATGATCCGGTGACAGGGGTGCGGGCCAGAGCCGCGCGCCTGCGCAGCTGGCCGGCGCTGATCTTCGAGGCTCCGATGGCGCCGCGCTGGAAGGCCGGGATCAAGGCCTATTCGCAATGCGGAATCCTGCCCTGAACTCCACCAGGCCGGGCGGGGTATCCTGCCGTGCAATCGCCCTCGCCGGAAATCTATGCTTCATGTTTGCGCACGAACGCTTTAGAGAACCCTCGACCTCATTCAACCAAGGCCACGCCGCAATGTCCAAATCCGCCTCTTTCAATGACGCTCTCCTGTCACTCGCCCTGGCCCGCGTGTCGGAACAGGCTGCACTTGCCTGCCGCCCGCTGATCGGTCGCGGCGACGAGAAAGCCGCCGACCAGGCCGCCGTGAACGCGATGCGACAGGAACTTGGCGCCATGGACATCGCCGGTACCGTGGTGATCGGCGAGGGCGAACGCGATGAGGCGCCGATGCTGTACATCGGCGAGGAGGTAGGCACCGGAAACGGCCCCGAAGTCGACATCGCGCTGGACCCGCTTGAAGGGACGACCATTACCGCCAAGGCCATGCCCAACGCGCTGACAGTCATTTCCATGGCGCCGCGTGGCACGATGTTGCATGCGCCGGACGTCTATATGGATAAACTGGCCGTCGGTCCGGGATATCCCGACGGCGTCGTCTCGCTTGACATGTCTCCCGCCGAGCGCGTGACGGCTCTGGCCAAGGCCAAGGGGGTGGAACCCTCCGAGATAACCGTCTGCGTTCTCGAACGCCCTCGTCACGAATCCACCATCGCGGAACTGCGCGCCACAGGCGCCTCCATCTTCCTCATCGGCGATGGCGATGTGGCCGGTGTCATGCATTGCGCCGACCCCGAGACGACCGGCATCGACATGTACATGGGATCCGGCGGCGCGCCCGAGGGCGTTCTGGCGGCCGGTGCCCTGAAATGCCTCGGCGGTCAGATCTGGGGCCGGCTGCTTTTCCGCAACGATGACGAGCGTGGTCGTGCCGAGAAGGCCGGCATCACCGACTTCGACCGCGTCTACACCCGTGACGAGATGGTGTCGTCCGACGTGATCTTTGCCGCGACCGGCGTCACCCAGGGTTCGCTCGTCGCGGGTCTCAAGCCGCGCGGCGACAGTATTGAAACCCAAACGCTGCTGCTGCGTTCCTCTACCGGAGAACGCCGTATCATGACTTGCCGCCATCCGATCTGAGACCGATGCTTCCAGCTCTTGTACTCATTGATTTTCAAACTGGTTTCGAGGCCGATTTTTGGGGCGCTCGCAACAATCCAGACGCCGAAGAGCGGGCGGCACAGCTTCTCTCCGCATGGCGAGAGCGCAGTGGTCCTGTTTGTCACGTTCTGCACCTCAGCAAGGTGGTCGGCAGCCCGCTGCACCCCGACTCCGGCGGATGCGAATTCAAGCCCGAATTGACGCCGCTGAACGGCGAGCCGATCTTCGAAAAATCGACGAACTCCGCTTTCGTCGATCCCGCATTGCCGTCCCACCTGCGGTATCTCAACGTCCCCGAGCTTGTGATCTGCGGTCTGACGACACCGCATTGCGTTTCCACCAATGTGCGGTGGGCCGACAACCTGGGGTACGATGTGACGCTCGCCCACGATGCGTGCGCGGCATTTTCCTTTTCTGCCGATACCGGCTGGAATCCTGATCTGTCACCGATGGATCCCGAGCCCATTCATGCGACAGCCGTATCGCACCTGCACGGCGAATTCTGCAGAGCCCGCTCCGTTGCGGCGATTCTCCGCGACCTTCAATGAGCTTTCTGGGCGTCGCACGCTCTTTGACCGATCGCTGCTGGGTCGGCCCAACGCCGGCGATAGACCGGCTGGCAGAAGCTATGGCGCAAGAGACGGCACTTCCGCGCCCGCTTTGCCAGACACTCTGCCGTCTCGGCGTGGCACCATCCGATGCCACGACCTATCTGGAGCCCAAGCTGCGCGACCTCATGCCCGACCCCCGCAGCCTCAAGGACATGGAAACTGCCGCGACGCGCTTTCTCGCCGCGGTCGAGCGGAACGAGAAGATCGCCGTTTTCGCCGATTATGATGTCGACGGGGGCTGTTCTGCTGCCTTGCTGATCGACTGGCTCCGGCAGATGGGACGCTCCGCAACGCTTTACGTTCCCGACCGCATCGACGAGGGCTATGGGCCGAACGCTCCGGCCATGACCGAATTGGCGGCGACGCATGACCTCATCCTGTGTGTCGATTGCGGCACGCTCAGTCATGACGCGCTTGCAGCGGCCACAAGCGCCGACGTTCTCGTCCTCGATCACCATCTGGGCGGCGAAACTCTTCCGCCTGCATTGGCGGTCGTCAACCCGAACCGCCAGGATGAAAGCGGCGACCTGGCGCATCTCTGCGCCGCCGCCGTTGTGTTCCTCATGCTGGTCGAGGCCGGTCGCCAATTGCGCGAAGCCGGAAAACCGGGGCCGGACCTGATGGCGATGCTCGATCTGGTGGCGCTTGCCACTGTCGCGGACGTGGCACCGTTGCGCGATGTCAATCGCGCGTTCGTGCGAACGGGCCTCGCGGTCATGGGCAAACGCCTTCGCCCCGGGCTTGTGGCGCTGTGCGATATCGGACGCGTCAATACCGCCCCGTCCTCGTATCACCTGGGCTTTGTTCTGGGCCCCCGTGTCAATGCAGGCGGCCGTGTGGGCCGCGCTGATCTCGGCGCTCGCCTGCTTGCCTGCACCGATCCGGCCGAGGCTATCTCACTGGCTGAAAAGCTCGACGAACTGAACACCGAACGCCGCGATGTCGAAACCGTCGTTCGGGCCGCGGCGCTGGACCAAGCTGAAACCCGCGGTCTCGATGCACCACTTGTCTGGGCCGCGGGTGACGGATGGCACCCCGGCGTTGTCGGCATCGTCGCCTCGCGTCTGAAGGAAGCCACGAACCGGCCCGCCATCGTGATCGGTTTCGACGGCGACGAAGGAAAGGGGTCCGGCCGATCCGTTGCGGGCGTCGACCTGGGCCACGCCATTCAACGCCTGGCCGTCGAGGGCCTGTTGCTGAAAGGCGGAGGGCACAAAATGGCAGCTGGCCTTACGGTCGCACGCGCCAACCTTGAGGCGGCGATGGACCGGCTGTCAGAATTGCTTGCGCGTCAAGGCGCCGGATCGACCGGGCCGGCGGATCTTACGCTTGACGGAGTTCTGATGCCCGGCGCCGCGTCCCCGGAACTGGTCAATCAAATCGAGAACGCAGGCCCCTTCGGCGCCGGCGCCCCCGGCCCGCGCTACGCGTTCCCGGACATGACGATCAGTTTCGCCAAACGCGTAGGCGAGAGTCACCTGAAGCTGCGCTTCGGCGACGGCACCGGCGTGAACCTCGACGCCATAGCGTTCGGTGCCTACGATACCCAGTTGGGAAAGACCCTGGAAGAGCACGGTGGCCAACGCTTTCATCTGGCGGGACGCCTCGACATAAACAGCTGGGGCGGACGTCAGACTGTCCAACTTCGCCTCGAGGACGCGGCTTTGGCGGGCTGACCAAACAGCGTGCCCGACAGCTGAAATTGACTGCAAAAATATCCAAGAATTCTCTTGCGCAGCGCGCGGCTTTTTCATAGGTACTCGCTCACGCCAAGGCTTGGCCCGTTCGTCTATCGGTTAGGACGCCAGGTTTTCAACCTGGAAAGAGGGGTTCGATTCCCCTACGGGCTGCCACTTTCTCGGAAGCACCGTCACAGCTTCGACAGCCCCCGTCATCTTCGCGTTCAATCTTCTACATACTTGAAGCCTAACTTACTGGCATCGAGAGCGTTTTGCACTGAATCTCCA
This sequence comes from Roseovarius atlanticus, assembly GCF_019802205.1. Lineage (GTDB taxonomy): Bacteria > Pseudomonadota > Alphaproteobacteria > Rhodobacterales > Rhodobacteraceae > Roseovarius > Roseovarius atlanticus_A. Next base: position 844,587 of record NZ_JAHVHQ010000004.1, on the reverse strand, counting down.
TTCTGAACTGCTAGATTCACTCCACAAGAGAAGAGCATGAAAGTACTCGTGCATTCGATGATTTTACCCTTCGATCGGCTCTGGCGACGCGCGTCCAAACGCGTGGTTTCCAACAAGTATTCTTGCATCGCCATGCTCCGTTGCGATTGCGCTTCGCCATCTCTGCCGCAATCATCCTGAACGCCGCTGACTGGCCCGGAACATGCCGCAAGTATCAGTCGCGTCGGTTAAATGTGCGCCGAAAGCAAGCTCACACATCTTTCACCCCGACCTTTCCCGGCCTGCTTTCAGCTTGCCGGCGATGGATGCAATATGCTCGTGCGACAAGGGCTTGTTCACGTAAGAGTCGATGGCACTGCATGCTTTGGCTCGCGCGACATCCCTGGCGTCCAGCGAGGACGTCAGCATAACCACGATCTTTCTGCAGAAATCAGTGCCGAACCGCGTGACAGCCTCTTCGAGAAATTCAAAACCGTTCATCTTCGGCATGTTGATGTCGAGGAAGATGACATCCACGCGGGGCCGGTCCGAGCGCGACAGGAATTCCAGCGCGTCCACCGCCATCGGATAGCAGATCAGGGTCTTCACAAGTCCACTGCGCTGCATGAGCCGTTTGCACGCCATGTGAAAGAACGTGTCATCGTCGACCAGCAGCACCGTTTCGATGGCTTCCGAATGCGTGTGCTCAAACTTAATCATCCTTGAAAACCTTCAGTGAGACTAGGAAAACAGAGCCGCCGCTTGAGTTCTCGAGAACCTCGATTTCACCGTCCAGCCTGTTGACGATCCTGCGGCACATGGTCAGGCCAAGCCCGCTGCCTTGAATTTCGTCGTGCCGGTGCAGGCGGCTGAACAGATCGAAAATGCGGTCGCGATATTCGGGGGCAATGCCTATGCCGTTGTCTCTGACCTCGATCCCGACATGACCTTGCGCGCCCTTCCGGCCGGGTTGCACGAGAATTTCGGGCGCGCGCTCGGGATGTCGATACTTGATCGCGTTGCCGATCAGGTTCTGAAAGAGGATGCGCAGCATCACGGCGTCGCCGAAGACGACCGGCAGTCTGCCATGACGAACCGTGGCGCCGGTCTCTTTTATCTCGGCCCGCGAATCCGAGATCACCTCTTCCAGGATGATGTTCAGGTCGCAGCGCGACATCGACATGTCCGATCCGATCAACTGCGTGTAGCGCAGAACGTCCCCGATCAAGACAGACATGCGCTGCAGCGTTTCCTGGCCCATGCGTATCAGGTCCGCCAAGTCGTCGGACGAGCCGCCCTCTTGGCACTGCGCCATCTCCGAAAGCAGCATCGATACGGTCTGTATCGGCGACTTCAGGTCGTGAGATACCGCGTAGGCGAACGACTTCAACTCAGCATTGGACGCGTTCAGTACTTTGTTGGCGCGCTGCAAAGAGCGACGATGCGCACGTTCGCGCCGCGCTTCGATATCGGCTTTCTCAAGTTCTGCGTTGAGAAGGTCGAAAGGCGCCCTCACTACGTCTTGACCCTGAGACAACAGAACAAAATGCTCTGGCGCGCGGCTTCCCGTGCGAATGGCGCTTACCCTGAAGCGAACGTCCTGCGGCCCGTTTGGCCCCGCCTTGCGCAAAGGAAGAACAAGATCGCTGCCGGATGCAGCCAACAGAATCTCCCTGGTGGCGGCCTCCCGCGACACGGCAAACACGTCAGGCAAGTACCATGCGTCAGGCTCGTTCGCGTGCTTCATAGTGTCCCGCAGCAGTTGTTCCGCTTTTCGGTTGGCTGCACACACGCGAGCCTTGCGGTCGACAACAAGAGCATGGTTGGCCAGCGCATGAAAAGCGCTGCAACTCAGATCGGTCTGTTGAAGCCCCTTATCCAAAGTACTCGCGGCCGACTTTGCCCTCGAACAGATGCACGATAATCCGACAGCGTGGATCGCCACGGGCGATGGTCTCGGCCTTTTCCACCCTGGCATATCCAAGATTGTCCGCCGTGATCCGGCCAAACACGCTGGATGTCATCATGCAAAGCGACTGGCGCCCCTTCACATAGGAGCCGAACGGACAGGCGTCGCTGACCAACACGATCCGGTCGTCTGCAATCGACTCGATTTCAAACCCGCCCTCGATCCGCTTTTTCAGATCGACGAGCGCTGCTGCAACCTGCTTTGCATCGAGCCTTTCGACTTCGAGAAGATCGCGATACTCGGCATCCATCATTTCACCGATTCGCGTCCCGACCCGCGCGATGAAGCCTTTTGCATCCTCAATGCCGATCCGGTTTTCCAGCACGAAGGCGAGTTCTCTGAGAAGCTCGCGCAGGAACTGATCCCGGTTTCTTGAGATCTTTCCTTCGGGGTCCGCGAATGTTGGGTCCGGCATGCGTTCTACTCCTTCCGCGAAGGGTGTCGGCCTCATGTCTAGCAGCGAGGCGTAAACAAAAAGAGAACCTCACCCCGTGAACCGCATTCAAAGCGACAAGTTTAGTGACTATGTTAATTATTTATAATCAATATATTACTTTTACTATTATCATATATCGGTAAAATTTTTTCATATTTTGATTGAAAGCGCCTAGACTTTGCCACTCTCGCCCGTGAAGTTCGCATCCAGTTGGCGGCACCGGAACGGCTCCGCCCCGGGAGGAAACTTTGAACGACACGCGACAAGGCAAGGACGAGGCCAAGACCGCAGAGACGTCACTCGCCAAGGCGATCCGTCTTCTGCCGGTGGTGGCAGAGCGCAACGCGACCGGGGTCACCCTGTCGACCGTCGCGCGCAAGGCCAATCTCAAGATAGCGACCGCGCGCCGGCTTCTTCAGGGGCTCGTCGACGGTGGGCTTCTCAGTTTCGACCCCTATTCCAAGATCTACACTCTCGGCATCGGCATTTTCGATCTGGCAGGAGCACCCGGCTCACCGCGTCAGTTCGACTCGCTGCGGATGGAATTGCATCCCGCTCTTGCAGAAACCGCCACCCTGACCGGCGAGACGGCCTATCTCAGCGTACCTTTCGGGGATGAAGCGCTGTGCATCGACTCGGTCAACGCCGCCTACCCGCTCTCGGCCAATACGTTGCAGGTGGGTGCCCGGCGGCCGCTCGGCGTAGGGGCAGGCAGCGCGGCGATGCTGGCAGCTCTGCCGGAGGATGAATGCGACCGGCTGATCGCCTCCAACAGCGATGTCTACGGCCGCTATGGCGATCTGAACGTTTCCGAGGTTAGACGCATGGTTCGCCACTGGCGCGAGCACAGGTGGCTGGTCAACAACTCCATCATCATCCCCGAGGTCAGCGCCATCGCCGTGGCCGTATTCGACAGCACGGGTCAGCTGAGAGCCGGCTTGTCGGTCTCCGCGCTGAAGTCCCGGCTGGCACCCAAGCGCCGGACGGAAGTCGTCGAGGTGATGACACGTGCGCTCTCTCGGGCAGGTTTCAGGACGTAAGGCAGGCAAATCATGTACCCAATTCACTTCTTTCACCGCGCGGCAAGACTCTGGCCTGATCATGTCGCAGTAGAGCACGGCGACGACGCCCTTACCTACGGTGAACTCCACGCGAAAGTGCGGGCGCTTGCCACAGGGCTGCAGCGGATGGATCCCGAATCCGGCAGCCGCGTCGGCATCTGTTGCTACAATACGATCGACCATCTGGTCTGCTGGCTGGCGGTTCTGGCGGCGGGCAAGGTCTGGGTCCCGCTGCAGCCGATGAACGCGACCACCGAACTGGTTCGCGCCGTTGCCTTCACCCGCGCCAGCATCGTGATTGTCCAGCAGGACACCGCCGAAAAACTCATCGAGGCCGAGACCACTCTCCTCTATTCCGACCCCGAAGGCGGCGAAGGCACCACCGGCGCGCTTTACCGCGATCATGCAGGGCAAGCCCCGGCAGAAGCCGACCTGCCCTTGTCGGCCACACAGGCGATCAAGTTCACAGGCGGCACCACCGGGCTGCCCAAGGGCGTGATGCAGCCCTACCGCGCCTGGAACACCAACATCGCCACGCAAGTCGCCGCCTGGTCGCTGGGCGAAGGCCAGCGTTACCTGGCCGCAGCCCCTATCACCCACGGCACCTCAACCTATATCCTGCCGACGCTTGCCACCGGAGGCACCCTGGTGCTGCTCGACCGGCCGCGCCCCGAGCAGACTCTCGACTTCCTGCAAAACGCCCGGATCACCACCACTTTCGTGCCACCCACCGTGCTTTACATGCTGATGGAACTCGAAAATGTCCGCAACGCCGACTATGCGCATCTCAAGAACCTGATCTACGGCGCCGGGCCGATGCGCCCCGACGCCATCGGACGCGCGCAGGACATCTTCGGCCCCTGCCTTGCTTCCACTTACGGCCAGACCGAGGCGCCCCAGATCGCCACCATGATCTCGGCCGAAGAACTCAAGGACCCCGCCAAGCGTGCTTCGGTGGGACGAGAGACCTTTCTCAGCCGGGTCGAGATCATGGACGACAAGGGCAATCTCCTGCCCGCAGGAGAGACCGGCGAAATCGTCATTCGCGGCGACCTGCTGATGACAGGTTACTGGGACCAGCCCGACATCACCGCAAGGACTCTGATCGATGGCTGGCTGCACACCGGCGACCTCGGCCAGAAGGACGAGGACGGCTATCTCTTCATCCGCGGCCGCGCCAAGGAGATGATCATCACCGGCGGCTTCAACGTCTACCCGGCCGATGTCGAGACCATCATGGGCGAACACCCCGAGATCATCGATTGCGCCGTCTACGGCGTGCCCGACGACAAGTGGGGCGAGGCCGTGCACGCCGCAGTGCAGGTGCGCGACGCGAACGCCGTCAGCGGTGACGAGATCATCGCCTTCATCCGCGAACGTCTCGGCCCGGTCCATACGCCCAAATCCGTCAATTTCCGTGACAGCCTGCCGCGCAACGCGATCGGCAAGCTTCAGAAAAACCAACTCGCCGAAGAGCACGCCGCCGCGCGGGCCGACGAACTTCAGAAAGGCTGACCCATGTCCAAACCAGCGCCCACGACATCGCTGTGCCGCTATACCGACACCGAGATCTTCTATCGCAACCACAACCTCGTGGACGAGCTTCTGACCGATGACAGCGATTTCGTCACCGTGATGATGCAACACATCCTGAACCGCCCGGTCAGCCCCAGCCAGAAGCGCGTGATGAACGCCATCCTGATCGTGATGATGGAACACGGGTTGACCCCCAGCGCCATCACCACCCGGTCGATCTACATGTCCGCGCCCGAGAATCTGCAAGGCGCCGTGGCCGCAGGTCTTCTGGCCGTCGGCAGCCAGTTCGTCGGCACGATCGAGAATAACGCCCGCCTGCTGTCGGAGCTGGTCGATCTGGACGCCGACGCCCAGGCCGCCCGCGCCGCCGAGATCGTGCGCGAACATCGCGCACGCAAGGCCCACCTGCCCGGCTTCGGCCACCACCTGCACCGCCCTGACGACCCCCGCGCGCTCAAGCTGCTGGAGATCGGCGAGAAAGAATCCGACAACCCCCGCTATCTGCGCGCGCTCAAAACCCTCTCGGCCGCCGTCGACGCGGAATTCGACCGCCACATCACCATCAACGCCACCGGCGCCACTGCCGCCCTTCTGGGCGACATGGACATCCCCGTGAACCTGATGCGCGGCTTCGCCGTCATTTCCCGTGCCGCGGGCCTTGTCGCGCATATCGCCGAAGAGCAACAGAAACCCTCCGGTCGCTTCATCTGGGAGACGATCGACAAGGCCATGCCGTTCGAGGAGTGATCCATGAGTGATTTCGCCATCGTCACCGGCGGCGCGCGCGGCATCGGCGCGGCGATTGCCGAACGGCTCAAGGCCGATGGTCTGCGCGTCGCCGTGGTGGACCGCATCGCGCCCGAACACGAGCACGCCGACGAGGTGCTGGAACTGGACCTGTCGGATGTCGAGGCCACCCGCACCGCGTTGGAAAAATTCTGCGACGGCCGCCGCATAACGCGGCTGGTGAACAATGCCGGCATTGTCGAGCCTGCGGACGTGGAAGGGACCGACCCCTATTCCATCGACAAGGTCGCGGCGGTCAACCTGCGCGCCCCGCTCGTATGCCTGCAAGCCGCCCTTCCCTCGATGAAGGACGCGCGGCTGGGCCGCGTCGTCAACATTTCCAGCCGCGTGGCCCTGGGCAAGGAGCTCCGCACTGCCTACTCGGCCACCAAGGCCGGCCTGCACGGCATGACCAAGACCTGGGCGCTAGAACTGGGCCGGCACGGCATCACCGTCAACGCGCTCGGCCCCGGCCCCATCGCCACCGAACTTTTCAACAAGGTGAACCCGCCGGGCGACCCGCGCACCGAGAAAATTATCGCGACAGTGCCCATGAAACGCACCGGAACCCCCGAGGACGTGGCCGACGCCGTGTCGTTCTTCTGTTCGGACAGGGCGGGGTTCGTGACCGGACAGGTCCTTTACGTCTGTGGAGGCATGACGATCGGATCCGTCTGAAGACCACCCGGACGCAACGAAAGACAAGACTTTTCACCAAAGGAGGAGACCAAGATGAAACTCAATCGCAGAACCCTGATCGGCGCCGTCAGCGCCACCGCCATGCTGGCCTTTGGCGGCTCGGCCATGGCGCAGGATTATCCCACCAAGCGCATCACCATCATCGTCCCCTACAGTGCCGGCGGCGCCACCGACATCCTGGCTCGCCAGGTGGCCGATGGCCTCGCACAGGTGCTGGACGAAACCGTGACGGTCGAAAACCGCCCCGGCGCCGGTGCCACGCTCGGCACCACCCAGGCCGCCAAAGCCCGTCCCGACGGCTACACGCTCTTCATGGGGCAGGTCTCGTCGCACGGCATCGCGCCCGCGGTCTACAAGAACCTGCAATACGATCCGGTCGCGGATTTCGCGCCGGTAAAGCTGATCATGTCGATCCCCAACGTCATGGTGGTCAACAAGGACAGCCCCTACCAGACCGCGCAGGAATTCCTCGACGCCGCCAAGTCCGAGAACATGACCTTCGGGTCGTCGGGCGTGGGCAGCTCGATCCACCTTTCGGGCGAGATGTTCAAGGCGCGCACCGGCGCCGACATGACCCACGTGCCCTTCCGCGGCAGCGGCGAGGCCGTGCCCGCCCTGCTCTCGGGCGACGTGGACGTGATGTTCGACAACCTGCCCTCGGCCATGCCGCATATTCAATCGGGCGCCCTGCGCGCGCTGGCGGTGACCACGCCGGAACGCTCCGATCAGCTTGAGGACGTGCCCACGCTGGACGAGCTGGACATCGCCGAGCTGGACGGCTTCGCGGCCCGCTCGTGGTTTGGCATCCTTGCCCCGGCCGGCACCGACGAGGCCGTCGTGGCCACGCTGTCCGAGGCGCTGGACGAGGTCATCACCAGCGACAGCTTCAAGAAGTTCGCCGACACCCGCGGCGCCAGCATCGAGGGCGGTAGCCCCGAAGACTTCGCCAAGTACATCGAGGGCGAACTCTCCAGCTGGAAAACCGTCGTGGACGAGGCCGGCGTCACGGTCGAATAATTCAGCCTGCACATTACATGGTGGCGGCCCCCACGAGGGGCCGTCACGCCAATCGGGCGGCACGGGAGGAGGGCCAGCCATGAGCGACACCAGATCAGACACCGACGCCCGCCGGGGACGCCGCCGCGAAATCGTCTTCGCGGCTCTCACGCTTCTGGCCTCGGCGGTGTTCGCCTTCGTCGTGATCCCCGCCGGGGTGACGACACCCGCCTCGGTCAAGCACCTGCCGCTATCGCCTGCCTTCCTGCCCTACGTCCTGACCGCCGGTGTGGGCCTTTTCGCCCTGATCCACCTGCTCGAGGCCATCTTCGCCGCCCATATCCCCGGCGAGGACGAAGCCTCGCTCGGAACGCACCCGCGCTGGAAAAGCCGCGTGCTCATGCTCGTCGGCCTGCTCGTGATCTACCTGCTGCTGCCCGACCAATTGGGCATGCCCCTGACGGCAATTCTGGTCACCATCACCCTCATGGCAATCGGGGGCGAACGCCGACCGCTCATCTTGTTGGGCGTCGGCATCGGTGTGCCGGTGCTGGTCTATCTCTTTTTCGCCCATGTCGCGCAGGTGCCCCTGCCGATGGGCCTCTTCGAAGACTGGATGTGATCCATGCTTGAAAATATCGCAACCGGCTTCGAGATGTTCTTCACCCTGGGCAACCTTCTGGCGATCACCGCCGGGGTCTTCCTGGGCGTCACCGTGGGCGCGATCCCCGGCCTGACCGCGACCATGGCCGTGGCCCTCGCCCTGCCCTTCACCTTCAACCTCGATCCCGTCACCGGCATCCTGCTTCTGGTGGGCGTCTACAAGGGCGGCGTCTTCGGCGGCTCGATCACCGCCATCCTGATCCGCGCGCCCGGCACGCCGGCAGCGGCCTGCACGCTGCTCGACGGCTATCCGCTGGCGCAAAAGGGCCAAGCAGGCAAGGCGCTCAACATGGCGCTCTATGCCTCCTGCATCGCCGACTTCCTGTCGAACCTCTCGCTGATCTTCTTCGCCAGCCTCATCGCTGGCCTCGCGCTCGCCTTTGGCCCTCCCGAATATTTCTGGCTGATCTGCTTCTCGCTGACCGTGGTGATCTCGATCTCCGGCTCGTCCCTGACCAAGGGCCTGATCTCGGGCCTTTTGGGCCTTCTGACCTCCACCATCGGGCTCGACCTGGTCTATGGCACGCAGCGCTTCACCTTCGACAATTTCAACCTGATGGGCGGGGTCAGCTACATCCCCCTGCTGATCGGCCTCTTCGCCCTGCCCGAGGTGATCGACTTCTACGTGCGCAAGGTCGCCCCCTTCACGGTCAAGACCGCCGACAAGAGCCGCGTGAGTCTGGCCGAGCTGAAATCCAGCCTCGTCACCATCATCCGCGGCAGCTTCATCGGTGTCATCATCGGCACCATCCCGGGCGCCGGGGCCACGGCGGCGGCGTTCCTGTCCTATGGCGAGGCGCGCCGTACATCCAAGTCCCCCGAAACCTTCGGCAGGGGCAATATCGAGGGCGTCGCCGCCTCTGAGGCCGGCAACAACGGCGTTGCCGGCGCCACGCTCATCCCGCTCCTTGCGCTCGGTATCCCGGGCGACGTGGTGACGGCGGTGATCCTCGGGGCGTTCATGCTCCAGGGCCTCACCCCGGGCCCGCTGATGTTCCAGGACAACATCACCATCATCTACGCCATCTTCATCGGCATCATGCTCAGCTCCATCGTGCTCCTTGGCTCGGGCAAACTGGCGATCCGCTACTTCGCCCGCATCGCCGACATCCCGCGCCATATCCTGTTGCCCATCGTCCTGATGTTCTGCGTCTTCGGCAGCTACGCCGTGCAAAGCCAGATGTTCGACGTGGGCGTGATGCTCGCCTTCGGCGTGCTGGGCTACATCATGATGAAGATCGACATGGCCGCGGCCCCCTTCCTGATGGGCTTCATCCTCGGACCTCTCTTCGAGGACAACCTGCGCCGGTCCTTCCTCATTTCCGAGGATATCACTATCTTCTTCCGCAGCCCGATCTGCTGGATCTTCATCGTCATCACCATCCTGTCGGCCTTCGTCGGCATCCGCCGCGAGCTGCGCGCCACCCGCGCCAAACGCGACGCCCTGCGCGCCTCGGGGTCGGCATGAGCGGCGCGCCTGACACCGGCCTTCAGGGCCGCATCGCGCTGGTGATCGGCGCCGGCTCCATCGCGTCGGGCATCGGCATCGGGCGGGCCATCGCCATTTGCCTCGCCCGCGAAGGCGCCCATGTGATCGCCGCCGACAGCGACCTCGCATCGGCCCGCGAAACCGTGACCCACGTCACCGAAGCAGGCGGCAGCGCCGAGGCCGCAACGGTCGATGTCCTCGACGACGCCAGCGTCACCGACCTTATCTCGGGCATCGAAGCGCGGCACGACCGTCTCGACATCCTGCACTGCAACGTGGGCCTGGGCAAAAGCGGTCCGTCCGAAAACACCACGCCCGCTGACTGGCGCCGCATCAGCGACGCCAACCTCACCTCGCTGCACGTGGCCGCACAGGCTGCCATCCCGATGATGCGCGCCCAAGGCGGCGGGGTCATCACCGTCACCTCCTCGATCGCGTCGATCCGGCACGTGGGCTATCCCCACCTCGCCTATTCCGCCACCAAGGCCGGCGCCAACCAGTTCGCCCGCGCCCTTGCGGTGGAACTCGCGCCCGACAACATCCGCGTCAATTCCATCATCGCGGGTCTCATCGACACGCCCCGGATCGGCGTCACTCTGGCCAACAGCTACGGCGACCGGACCGAGGCGCAGATGCGCGCCGCCCGCGCCGCGCAATGCCCGCTCGGCCGCATGGGCAGCGCCTGGGACATCGCCGAGGCGGCGGTGTTCCTGGCCTCCGACAAGGCGGGCTACATCACCGGAACCGAACTCGTGGTCGACGGCGGCCTGTCGGCCAGCATCCGTCAGGCCGTTGATGGCTAAGGCACCCGTGATACCCGGACGCGTCCGGGACATGCTCAATCCGCTGCTGGCGCTCTACCTGCTGGTCACCGGCGCCGCGGCCATCGTCGTGCCGGTGCCGGAAATTCCCATCGTCTTCGCTCTTCTGGCGCTCGCCCTGCTCAACCACCGCGGCCTCAACCGCCCCGCCTGGATCATCGGCGGTCTCGTACTGGGGCTCTTTCTCTGGGGCTGGGCCGGCGGCTGGATCGACGCCACCGGCGGCCTCGGCCGCATGACCTTTCTTGCCGCCTTTCTGGTGGCGCTTGGCCTGCTCAGCCGCGCCGCCTCCCGCGCGCCCGATATCCGCAAGGCCGCCGCCGTCGTCGCGAACCGCCCGCGCGGCGCACGTTACCTCTTCGTCACGCTCGGCACCCATATCTTCGCCATCTTTCTCAATTTCGGCGCCGCCAGCCTGATGGCCACGCTGCTGGCACAAACGCGCGAGACGCTGGAAAAACAGAACGCGGTCGAGGACCTCACCCTCTCGATGCTGCGCGGCTTCGGCGCCATGCCCATGTGGTCGCCGCTTGCACTCTCGACGATCATCACCCTGTCGATCCTGCCCGAGGTCGATTACTTCCAGATCCTGCCTTACGGCCTCGTTGCCGCACTCCTCTACCTCTTCGCGGGTTATCTGGCGTCGCGCGGCCCGCGCACGACCCCGCCCCCCGACGCCGACCAGCCGACCTTGGCACGCGCCATGCCGCCTCTGCCGGATCAGGTGATCCTGCTGCGCGTCGTCGCCCGCGTCGCCCTGCTGGTTGCCGTGGCCTTCGGGCTGCACGTGGCCGCGGACCTTTCGATGCCGGCCTCGGTACTGCTGGCTGTGCTGGGCTTCTCGCTCGCCTGGTGGACGATCCAGGTCGCCGCGCGCCTCGCGCCGGGCCTGCACCGCGAACTGGGGGCAACCGCGCAATCGGGCGTCAACGAGATCGTCATCGTCTCCTGCGCGGGCTTTCTCGGCGCGGTCATCGCCTGGTTCGTCGGCAGCTTCGACGGCGCCCTCCCCGCACCCCCCGACGCGCTGGTGCCCGCGATCATTGCCCTGGTGCCCGTGGGCATGGTGCTGGGCGGGCTGTCGGCGCTCAACCCCATCGTGTCGGCCAGCATCCTTCTGGGCGTGCTGCACCCGCTGGTGCCCGAACCAGCCCTGGTGTGGCTGGCGCTGGCCGCGATCATCGGATGGGGGCTCACCGCGGCCTCCACGCCCTTTACTGCCAACGTGCTGATCACCACCCGGATCATGCAGCTTGAACCGGCCCCGCTCCTGCGCGGCGGCAACCTGAAACTCACCGTGCTGACGCTGGCCGCGCTTGGCCTCTTCCTCGCCACCGCCACAGTCATCTCTCTACAAGGTTAGGACCAACATGACCCAGACAATGCAAGCCGTCTTCGCCACGCAACCCGGCGGCCCCGAGGTCTTGCAAGCCCGCGACATCCCCATCCCCCGGCCCGGCCCGGGCGAAGTGCTGATCCGTGTCGCCGCCGCCGGCGTCAACCGTCCCGACCTGCGCCAGCGCCAGGGCGGCTATCCCCCGCCCCCCGGCGTGACCGAGGTGCTGGGCCTCGAAGTGGCGGGCGAGGTCGTGTCCTGCGGCGACGACGTCCTGTCCTTCGCCGAAGGCGACAAGGTCGTCGCGCTGGTCGCGGGCGGCGGTTACGCCGAATACTGCGTCGCCCCCGCCCCACAGGTCCTGCCCTGGCCCTCCGGCCTCTCGGCGGTCGAGGCCGCATCCCTGCCCGAGACGTATTTCACCGTCTGGACCAACCTCTTTCGCATCGGCCGCCTGGCAGAGGGCGAAACCGTCCTGATCCACGGTGGCGCCAGTGGCATCGGCACAACCGCCATTCAAATCGCACGCGCCATGGGCGCCACCGTCTACGCCACCGCCGGCACCGACGAAAAGTGCCAGGCCTGCCGCGACCTCGGCGCGACCGAGGCGATCAACTACCGCACGGCCCGGTTCGAGGAGGAAATCGCCCGCCTCACCCAAGGGCGCGGCGTCGACGTCATCCTCGACATGATCTGCGCCGACTACCTCGACCGCAACCTCGCTTCCCTCGCCGTCGCGGGGCGGCTGGTCATCATCGCCTTTCTCGGCGGCGGCAAGACCGAAATCGACATCGAAGGCATGATCCGCAAGCGCCAGACCCTCTGCGGCAGCACCCTGCGTCCGCAATCGCCGCAGGAAAAGGGCCTCATCGCCGCTGACCTGCTGGCGCAGGTCTGGCCACTTCTGGCACAGGGCGCGATCAGGCCGGTGATCAATTCCGTCCATCCGCTCGCCCGCGCCGCCGACGCCCATGCAGAGCTCGAGGCCGGCGGTCACGTTGGCAAGATCGTCCTGTCGGTGCGCGAATAGTCAGTCCTCGCGCGGCGGCCCGCTCGTCGCGCGCACCATGATCTCGGGCGGGATCAGCGCCGCCACGTCCACCACCCCCTCCGAGGTGGTCAGTTCCACGATGGCCTCTGCCGCCCGCGCCCCGATCGTTCGCGCCGGGATGCGCACCGTGCTCAGCGATGGTTCGAACTCCTTCGAGCCCTTGAAGTCGCCGATCCCCGTCACCGTCACCCGCCCCGGCACGTCGATCCCGGCCCGGTTCAGCGCATGCAGCGCGCCCCAGGCCAATACATCGTTGCCACAGATGATCGCCGTCGGCATGTCGCCCTCCGCAATCAGCGCCTCGACCGCGCTTTTCGCCGTCGCCACGCTGTAGGGCGCCACCAACTGCCATGCCTCGGGGATACTGCACCCCACCTCGGCCAGCGCATCCTTCACCCCGGCAAAACGCAGCGACGCCCGGTCGTTCCCCTCCACCGGCGGGAACATGGCTGCCACCCGCCGGTGCCCCAATCCTGCCACGTGCCGCCCGATCAACGCCCCGGCGGCGTAATTGTCCGACCCCACACACGGAAACGGCGCGTTGGGCGAAAAGCTCCACAACAGCAGCGTCGGCATCTCCTGCTGCGCCAGCAGGTCCAGCGTGTCCTGCGTATGCTCGATCCCGATCAGCGCCACGCCGTCCACCCGATGCTCCAGCATCTTGCGCGTCAGGCTGTATTCCCGGTCCAGGTTGAACCCGTGAGAGGCCAGCAGGATCGTGAAGCCCAACTCCTCCACCGCCTCGGAAAAACTCTGGATCATCTCGGCGAAAATCGCCTGGTCCACCGTGGGCACGATCAGCCCGATCGTGCCGCTGCGAATGCCGTGGATCGTCTGCGCCGCGCGGTTGCGGATATAGCCCAGCCGCCGCACCGCGGCATCAATTTTTTTCCGAGTCGTGGCCTTCACCAGGTCCGGATGATTGAAGCTGCGCGACACCGTCGAAGGCGACACGCGCGCCGCCTTTGCGACGGCAATGATATCGGCTTTTCTTTTCGATTTATCAGCCACTTGACCAGCCTATTGCTGCCAATAATGAAAACATTTGTAATATTGTTTTCATCCCATACCCTTTCAGGTCAATCGCGACAAGCCAATGGGAGGATACGGCTTGGAGTTCCTGTTCTACTTCGGCGACGTGTTCACGCCGTTCAACTTCATGCTGCTTCTGATCGGAACCATCGGCGGGCTGATCCTGGGTGCCACGCCGGGCCTGTCGCCGACCATGGCCGTGGCCCTGCTGATCCCGTTCACGTTCAAGCTCGACGCCACGCAGGGCCTGATCCTGCTGGGCGCCGCCTATACCTCGACTGTCGCGGGCGGAGCGGTCAGCGCCATCCTGCTCAAGATCCCCGGCGCGCCCGCCAACATCGCCACCACGCTGGACGGGCACACCATGGCCAAGAACGGCCAGGGCGCCCGCGCCCTGCAACTGTCGTTCATCTCCTCGGCCATCGGCGGGGTCTTCGGCGTGCTCCTGCTCATCTTCCTCACGCCGGTACTCGCCGAATGGGCGCTGGCCTTCGGGCCGTCGCATCTCTTCTGGCTGGCCATCCTCGGCGTCACCGTCATCGGCTCGCTCGATTCAAGCTCGGTGGTCAAGGGGCTGCTGTCGGGCTGCATCGGGCTCTGGCTCGCCACCATCGGGTTCGACGACGTGATGGGCGCGCAACGCTTCATCTTCCATTCCAGCGTATCGGGCGGCATCAATATCATCCCCGCCCTGATCGGCCTCTTCGCCATTCCGCAGGTCATCACCATGTTCGCCAAGGGCCGGCACCAGCACGACGCCGAGGTTCTCAAGGTCGAGAAAAGCCCCATCATGGACGCGATCCGCGAGGTCTTCCGCCGCTCGCGCGCGCTCAGCATCGGCACGCTCACCGGCTCCTTCATCGGCCTCATCCCCGGCGTCGGCGGCCAGATCGCGGGGCTCGTGGCCTATGACCAGTCGCGCAAGGCCAGCCCCGAGCGCAAGAAATTCGGGACCGGCCACAGCGAGGGCGTGATCGCCGCCGAAAGTGCCAACAACGCCATGGTCGGCCCGTCGCTGGTGCCACTGCTGACGCTCTCTATCCCCGGCTCGCCCACCGCCGCCGTGCTGCTGGGCGGCCTGCTGATCCACGGCATCTTTCCGGGCAGCGATCTCTTCGAGAATTACCCCGATGTCGCCTGGACCTTCATCAACTCCATGCTGATCGGCCAGATCCTGATGTGCGTCTTCGGCCTCTACGTGGCCGGACTCGCGGCCCGCGTGGCCCAGGTGCCCAACGCGGTCATGGCCGCCGTGGTGCTGGCGCTCGCCGTCTTCGGCAGCTACTCGGTGCAGAACTCCATGGGCGATGTCTATATCATGGCCGCCCTCGGCACCGGCATGTATTTCCTCGAGCGCTTCGGCTTTTCCGCAGCACCGCTGGTGCTGGGCCTTATCCTCGGCCCGATCGCCGAGGCCAATTTCGTGCAGGGCGCCATGATCGCCAACGCCACGTCCAACATGGGCAGCTACTTCTTCACCGGCGCACTGAACCTCACGCTGATCGGCATCGTCGTGGCCTCCATCGCCTACTCGGTCTGGATGGAACTGCGCCAGCGCCGCTTCCTCAGCAAGGAAGACACCCTCGAACAACAGGAGCAGACCTCGTGACCGACCGCCCGCGCACCCAGCATATACTCGCCAGCGGTCTGGTCGCCCTTGTCGGCATCTGGGTCGCCTGGCTCAGCTTCACCGGCACGCCCGCCCGCGCCTTTCTGTTTCCCCGCATCATCTCGGTCGTGTTCGTGGCTTTGGCCCTCTGGACCTTCGGCAAGGCGCTTTTGGGCAAGACCCGCGTCGGCCCCGGCCTCAGCGCCATCGCCATGCGAAACATCCTGCCCGGCATCGTGGTCCTGCTGATCTACGTCTTCTGGGCCGCTCAGGCTCTGGGCTTCTACACCGCGTCCACCATCGCCTTTTTCATCCTGCTGTCCCTCTACGACCCCGCCCCTCACGGCGCGGGCCGCACATGGGTCAAACGGGTGCTGATCACCGCCGGTTTCCTGGCCGTGATGTACGGTCTCTTTGCATTGCTGCTGGGGGTATTCACCCCGCGAGAGATCCTTTTCTGAGAACCAAGAAGCGAAAGACAACTTTCCAAGGGAGGACCCAAGAATGAAGAACCTGATTGCAGCCGCATCCATTGCGCTCATGGGCCTGGCGGGCACCGCCGGGGCCCAGGACAACTACCCCGAACGCCCCGTCATGCTGATGGTCAGCTACGGCGCCGGCGGCGCCACCGATTTCCAGGCCCGCATCGTCACCATGACGGCGGGCAACGAGGACGCTCTGGGAATGCCCATCGCCATCGTCAACAAGCCCGGCGCGGGCGGCCGCGTCGGCTGGAACTGGCTCGCGACGCAGGTCGATGCCGACGGCTACACCCTGGGCGCCTACAACGTCCCCCACTTCATCGCTCAGTCCATCGAGGGCGGCGTCGAGTACAGCACCGACAGCTTCGAGCCCATCGCCAACTGGGGCGCCGACCCGGCGGTCTTCGTCGTGGGCGCAGACAGCCAGTTCAACTCGATGGAAGACGTGGTGAACTACGCCAAGGAAAACCCAGGCGGCCTCACCTTTTCCGGCGCCGGTCTTTACGTCGGCCACCACATCGCGGCGCTTCAGCTTGAAAAGGCCGCTGGCGTCAAACTGGCCTACATCCCCAACAACGCGGGGGGTGCGGGCGCCATGAAGGCCGTGATCGCCGGCGACGTGCTGGGCGGGGTCAACAACCTCTCCGACGCGTTCCGCGCCGAAAAGGCGGGCAACGTCAAGATCCTCGGCGTCTTCGACAACGAGCGCAGCGACTTTCTGCCCGACGTGCCGACGATGAAGGAACAGGGCTATGACATCGACAACGCCTCGGTCAATTTCCGCGGCGTGATGGTGCCCAAGGGCACGCCCCAGCCGATCATCGACAAGCTGGCCGAGATCGTCCCCGCCATGTTCGAAAACGACCGCGTCAAGGGCAAGATGGAAGCGGGCGGCTCGCCCATGCACGTCATGACACGAGACGAGGTGATCGAGATGTGGGCCGCCCGCGAGGAAACCCTCAAGGAACTGCTCTCCGGTCTCTGAACCGCCATGCCACCGGGGCGCGCACCATCAATTGCGCGCCCTTGACCAGAAAGGTTTCGCACCATGAACGCCCCTGACCCCATCGCAGACCTGGACGCCATCATCGCCCGCGCCCGCGCCGCCCAAGCCCGGTACGAGGCCGAGGGCAGCCAACAGCGCTACGACCGCGCCGCACAGGCTGTCGCATGGGCGATCATGGAGCCGGGCCGCAATCGGGAACTGGCAGAACTGGCCGTCCGGACCACGGGCTTGGGCAACGTGCCCGACAAGATCACCAAGAACCACCGCAAGACGCTCGGTCTCATGCGCGACATCAAGGGCGTCACCACCTTCGGCGTGATCCGCGAAGACCCCGCCACTGGCATCACCGAAATCGCCCGCCCCAAGGGTGTCGTGGCCGCGATCGTGCCCTCGACCAACCCCGCCGCCACGCCCGCCAACAACATCATCAACGCGCTGAAATGCGGCAACGCCATCGTCGTGGCCCCCTCGCCCAAGGGCGTGCCCAGCTGCGAGGAACTGCTCCAATTCATCCACGCCGAGTTCGCAAAGATCGGCGAAGACCCCGACCTTGTCAGCATGGTCCCCGCGCCGGGTTCAAAGGACAAGACTCAGCGCCTGATGGAAACCTGCGACATGGTCGTGGCCACCGGCAGCCAGAACAATGTCCACCGCGCCCAGACCTCCGGCACCCCCGCCGTCGCCGTCGGCGCGGGCAACGTCACCGTCATCGTGGATGAAACCGCCGATCTCGACGCCGCCGCCGAGAAGATCCGCGCGTCGAAAACCTTCGACAACGCCACCTCCTGCTCGTCCGAGAATTCGGTCGTCGTGGTGGAGGCCGTGCGCGACGCCTTCATCGCCGCCATGGCCCGCGCCGGCGGTGCCGTGGTCGAGGACGAGGCCGCCGTCGTCGCCGCCCTCTGGCCCGACGGGCATCTGAACCGCGCTGTCATCGCCCAGGACGCCGACAAGATGATCGACGCGCTGGGGCTGTCGGGCAAGGTGCCCGAAGGCACCGAATACATCGCGGTTCCCACCACCGGCATCGGCCCCGACCATCCCCTCTCCGGCGAAAAGCTCAGCCGCGTCCTCGCGCTCTATTCAGCCAAGGATTTCGACGACGCCATCCGCATCACCCGCGAGATTCAGCTGTTCCAGGGCGCGGGCCATTCCGTCGGCCTGCACAGCACGGACGACGCCCGCCCAATGACGCTGGCCCGCGCCATTCCCACCAGCCGCATCATCGTCAACCAGGCGCATACATTCGCCACCGGCGGCGCCTTCACCAACGGCATGCCCTTCTCGCTCTCCATGGGCTGCGGCAGCTGGGGCGGCAACTCCATCGACGAGAACGTCCATTGGAAGCATTTCCTGCAATCCACCAAGATCGTGCGCGAAATCCCCGCCGTTGAGCCCACGCTTGAGGATATCTTCGCCGACTACTGGAAGGCCACCGGCCAATGAAGCTCAGCCGCGACACACCGCCCGAGGGCACCGTCCGCGACTGGCTCGCCGCTCGCGCCGACCGGGAGGGCACCGCCTGCGTCTTCCCCGAGGACGGCTCCCATCTCGACTGGCCCGCCCTCCAGGACGCGGCCCTGTCCTTCGCCCGCGCCCTCACCGCCCGTGGTGCGGCGCACGGCGAAAGCGTCGCCATCGTCGCCCCCAACAGCCGCGACGGCCTCGTCGCCCTCTACGGCGCCCTTGCCGGCGGCTTCCGCGCCACCATGATCAACCTCGCCGCGGGCCGAGACGCCATAGCCTACGCGCTGGAGCATTCCGAGGCCCGCTTCGCCTTCGTCCACGACGCTTGCACGGACCAGTTCAAGCCCGCCAACACAACCGGCATC
The DNA here is from genome assembly GCF_019802205.1 of Roseovarius atlanticus. Taxonomy (GTDB): domain Bacteria; phylum Pseudomonadota; class Alphaproteobacteria; order Rhodobacterales; family Rhodobacteraceae; genus Roseovarius; species Roseovarius atlanticus_A. Next base: position 825,804 of record NZ_JAHVHQ010000004.1, on the reverse strand, counting down.
ACCCCGGTCTCATTGTCCGAGCGGGCCGATGCCGACCTGCACCCGGTCACCCCCGACGATCACGCCCTCCTGATGTACACCTCCGGCACCACCGGCCGACCCAAGGGCGTGCTGCACACTCATGCCAGCCTACTGGCCGGAGGCTGGACCACCACCATCGCGCACGATCTTTCCGAGGCCGATCGCGGTTTCTGCGTATTGCCCGTCTACCACATCAACGGCCTCTGCGTGACCGTCATGGGCAGCCTTGTCTCGGGCGGCTCCCTCGCCGTCACCTCGAAATTCTCAGCCTCCCGCTTCTGGGATCAGGCGGCAGACGCGCAGGTCACCTGGTTCTCCGCCGTCCCCACGATCATCTCACACCTGCTCCACGGCACCGACGAACCCGACCCCGAGGTGCGCGAGCGCCTGCGCTTCGGCCGCTCCGCATCCTCGGCGCTGGCGATTGAGACCCAATCGGCCTTCGAGACCCGCTTTTCCGTGCCCATCATCGAGACCATGGGCCTGACCGAAACCGCCGCCCAGATCCTGTCGAACCCCCTGCCCCCCGCCACCCGCAAGATCGGCTCGTCCGGCATGGCCTATGGCTGCGAGGTCCAGATCCAGGACAGCACCGGCGCCGCCCTGCCGCCCGAAACCGAAGGCGAGATCACCGTGCGCGGCCCCAACGTGATGCAGGGCTACCTCAAGAATCCGGATGCCACCCGCGACACCTTCCGCGACGGCTGGCTGCGCACCGGCGACCTCGCCCGCATGGACGCCGAAGGCTACGTCTTCGTCACCGGCCGCCTGAAGGAGCTGATCATCAAGGGCGGCGAGAACATCGCCCCGCGCGAGGTCGACGAAGCGCTCTACACCCATCCCGATGTGATCGAGGCCGCCGCCTTCGCCCGGCCCTGCACCACCTACGGCGAAACCGTCGAGGCGGCGGTGCGCGTCCGCGCTGGCTCTGCTCTCAAGGGCGCGGACCTGATCGAGATCTGCCGCAACCGCCTCGGCGCGTTCAAATCCCCCGACGAGATCCACTTTCTCGACGAGTTGCCCAAGGGTCCATCGGGCAAGATCCAGCGCCTGAAACTCGCCGACATCCTCGAACCGGCGAACCGCTGACAGCACGTCCCGGCGCCGCCCTGCACGCCGCTTTCACCATTCCGGGAGCGCCTTCCGGAATCCCGTCCCGGGACTGACCCGGGACCTCCCCGCTCAAAACAAAAGGCCACGGCTCGGGAACCGGGGCGCACAGGAAAGCGGCAGCGGGAGCGGCCCCTTACACTCCCACGTACCGCTCCGACACATCCGGCGTCAGATCGGTCATCGCGCCCGTCCAGACCGTCTCTCCCCGCTCCATCAGCACCGCACGGTCCGCCACCTGCGCCAGTTCCCGCACTGACTTGTCGATCACCAGCAGCGCCATTTCGGTCGCGTCCCGCAGCTGGCTCAGCGCCGCCCAGATCTCGGCACGCACCAGCGGCGCCAGACCCTCGGTCGCCTCGTCGAGGATCATCAGCCGAGGGTTGGTCATCAACGCCCGTCCGATCGCCAGCATCTGCTGTTCTCCGCCCGACAAAGAGGCTGCCACCTGCGCAGATCGCTCTTCCAGCCGGGGAAACAATTCCGCCACGCGCGCCCTATTCCACGGTCCGGGCCGGGCCGCCGCCAAAAGGTTCTCCGCCACTGTCAGATCCCGAAAGCACCGTCGCCCCTCCGGCACCAACCCGATGCCCAGCCGCGCCGCCCGGTGGCTCGGCAGAGCGTGCAAGTCGTGACCGTCGAAATACAACTTTCCCTGGCTCGGGATCATCCGGCAAATCGCCCGCACCGTCGTGGTCTTGCCCATCCCGTTGCGCCCCATCAGCGCCACGGCCTCGCCTGACTCCACTTCCAGGTCGACCCCGAACAGCGCCTGGCTCACGCCGTAATGCGCCTCCAGCCTCTCGACCCGCAGCAGGCTCATGCCTCCTCTCCCAGATAGGCGTCGCGCACCGCCCGGTCGGCCCGGATCTCCGAGACCGTTCCCGTCGCGATGATCCGGCCATAGACCATAACGCTGATCCGGTCCGCCAGGGCAAAGACCGCGTCCATGTCGTGCTCCACCAGCAGGATCGGCGCCGTGCCACGCAGCTCGCTCAGAAACCCTGTCATCCGTTTCGAGCCTTCCGCCCCCAGCCCCGCCATCGGCTCGTCCATAACGAAGGCGCGAGGATGGACTGTCAGCGCCATCGCCACTTCCAGTTGCCGCCGCTGCCCGTGCGAGAGGTCAGCGCACAGCGTCGCCGCCGCATCGGCCAGCCCGACCTGCGCCAGCGCCGCCTCCGCCCGGTCCCGTAATTCAGCATCGTCCAGCGCCCGCCCGAAAAACCGCCAGGGCCGCGCGGTGGCGCCAAGCGCGCCCAGCAGCGCATTCTGCAGAACCGTGTCCTCCATCGCCAGCTGCGACACCTGGAACGTCCGAGCCAGCCCGGCTCTCGCCCTGGCCGCCGCGCCCAGCCGCGTGACATCCCGACCGCCCAGCAGGACCTGCCCCGCATCCGGCCGCAGAAGACCACAGATTTGCTGAATCAGCGTCGACTTGCCCGCGCCATTGGGCCCGATTACCGCATGGATTTCCCCCGGCTTCAGGTCGAGCGCGATGTCCTCGCTCGCCGTCAGAGCGCCAAAGCTCTTCGTGATGCCCCGCGTCTCCAGAACCGGCTCAGTCATGCGCCACGCTCCGCCCCCCCAGGAGCCCCACGAGCCCGCCCCGCGCAAAGAGCACGATCAACAGCAGGATCACCCCCAGCCAGATCAGCCAGAACTCCGTCAGTCCGCCCAACCAGTGCTCCAGCAGAACGAACACAGCCGCGCCCACCACCGGGCCGAACAGCCGCCCGACACCGCCAAGGATGACAAGGATGATGATCTCGCCCGAGAACTGCCAACTGAACATCGTCGGGCTGACGAAGCGGTTGAGGTCGGCAAAAAGCGCGCCCGCCAGCCCGGTGATGGCGCCCGAAATCACGAACGCCACCAGCTTCAGCCGCACCGGGTTCAACCCCACAGTCTCCACCCGCACCGGCACCTGTCTTGCGGCGTTCAGCGCCAAACCGAAAGGCGACCGCATCAGCCGCGCGTTCAGCCACAAGACCGCACAGAGGATCGCGAAACAAAGCCCGAAGAATTGGATCGGCACCAGCGTGTTCAGTCCCGGAAACCCGTTGCGAACATAGATCGACAACCCGTCCTCGCCGCCATAGGCGCTCCACGAGATCGCGAAGTAGAAAAACATCTGCCCGAAAGCCAGCGTGATCATGATGAAATAGACGCCGCTCGTCCGCAGGCTCAGCACACCGATAACCAGCGCCGCCAGCGCCGAGGTCACCACGGCCACGACCCAGATCACCGGCATCGACTTGGTGCCTTCGATCAGCACCGGCCATTCCGCGACAGCCGTATAGGTCTGCGCGTGATGCGCGAGGATCCCCATCGCATACCCTCCGATGCCAAAGAACACCGCGTGCCCCAGGCTCACCAGCCCGCCCAGTCCCAGCGCGATGTTCAAGCCGACAGCGGCCAGCGCCAGGATCGCCACGCGCGTCGCCAGCGTGATCGTGAATGGCTCGTCAACCGCCAGGGCCCAAAGCGGCACCGCCACCAGCCCCGCCAGCACGGCCAGGTTCAACCAGGCTTCCCTGTTCATGGCCCCGTTCATGCCCGGGCCCCGAACAAGCCCGTGGGCCGCCAAACCAGCACCACGCTCATCAGGATATAGATTGCCATCGACGCCAGCGAGGCGCCCACCTGCGTGCCCGCCGCCGGCTCCATGAAAAGCTTGAAGAACTCGGGCAGGAAAATGCCCCCCAGCGTATCCGTCAGCCCCACCAGGATCGCGCCCACGAAGGCCCCCTTGATCGACCCGATCCCGCCGATCACGATCACCACGAAGGCCAGGATCAGCACCGGCTCGCCCATGCCCACCTGCACCGACTGGATCGCGCCCACCAGCGCGCCCGCCAGCCCCGCAAGTGCCGCGCCCAGCGCAAAGACCAGCGTGTATAGCTTCGAGATATCCACGCCCAACGCCGCGATCATCTCGCGATCGTTCTCGCCGGCGCGGATGCGAATACCTACCCGCGTCCGCTCGATCAGCAGCCACAAGCCAATGGCGACCGCCAACCCGATCCCGATCAGCGCCAGCCGGTAAAGCGGATACTGGATGCCTCCGGGCAGCGTCACAGGTCCCGACAGCGCTTCGGGAATATCGAGATAGAGCGGAAAGGACCCGAAAAGATACCGCGTCCCTTCCGAGAAGATCAGGATCAGCGCGAAGGTCGCCAGCACCTGGTCCAGGTGGTCGGTGGCATATAAGCGGCGGATCACCGTGACCTCCACCAACGCGCCAACCGCCGCCGCGACGGCCAGTGCGGCGCCCAGCGCCAGCAGGAAGCTCCCCGTCGCCGCGGCGACCGCAGCCGCGGCGAAGGCGCCGACCATGTAAAGCGAGCCATGCGCGAGATTGATCAACCCCATCACCCCGAAGATCAGCGTCAGGCCCGCCGCCATCAAGAACAGCATGACTCCGAACTGAACCCCGTTCAGCACCTGCTCGATGATCAGAATGCTCGACATGCGCGCCGCTTGCTCCTCCGCCGTTTCCGTGCCCGTTGCGGCTGGCTTAAACCATGCCGCCGCACCAAGGCCAAGCCCTTCGCCGGACCTTGGGGCAGCAGCACATGACACGGCAAGCGGCTGGGTCCCGTCCTGCGTGACCCGGCTTTCTGCGCCTCTGCTCCGGACGGCTCGCCATCGCCCCCGATTCCGACGGTACCGACTCGCGTCGCTCTCTCGAAGAACGGCAATTGCCGGACTTGATTTACGCGTAAGTTCAATACCTTGCAGCTTAACTACATCTTAAACCCGACCCCATAGCATCGCGCCAACACCTCTTTTGCAGTGTGAAGGGCCCCGCATGACAGATACAGACACTTCGGTCGGAGAAGCACCGCTTGACCTTCCGGAACGACTTGATTTTGCCGCTTGCGAAACGCTGGCGACAAGCCTCGAAACCCGGCGCGGATCGGACCTGCGCCTGCAGGCAGGCCAGGTCGGCTTCCTCGGCGCGTTGGCGGCGGAAATCCTGCTGCGCGCGCGACTGCAATGGCAGCACGATGGCGCTGCGTTCGATCTTGCCGATCCCTCTCCCGATTTCCTCCAGGGGCTGGACCGCCTCGGCATTCCCCGACACGCCCTGATGCAAGAGGATTCCGCATGACCCGCATCCTTGCCGTCGATGATTCCCGAACCATGCGCAGCATGCTGCAACAGACGCTGACCGGCGCCGGATTCGAGGTGGAACTGGCCGAGGATGGTGTCGATGGTCTCGAACGCCTCCCGGCCGCCACGCCTGACCTTATCATCACGGACATCAACATGCCGCGGATGGATGGGTTCGGTTTCATCGACGGGGTTCGCAAAGGCGCGCATGTGTCCAGCGTGCCGATCCTCGTACTGACAACCGAAAGCGGCGATGCGCTCAAACAACGCGCCCGCGAGGCCGGCGCTACAGGCTGGATCGTGAAGCCCTTCGACGAAGAAAAACTCGTCCAGATCATACGTCGACTTGTGGTCTGAAGGAGGGCGCGAACCATGAACGATCTCAACCAGATGTTCTTTCAGGAATGTGACGACCTGCTGGAACAGCTTTCTGCCGGGCTGAACGACCTCGAGGCCGGGGCGGGCGACGACGAGACCATCAACAGCATGTTCCGCGCGGTGCACTCCATGAAGGGTGGCGCCGGCGCTTTCGGTCTTGATCAGCTGGTTTCCTTCGCGCACGCGTTCGAAAACGTGCTCGATGATATGCGCAGCAACCGGCTGGCTGTGGGCGACAGTGTCGTCAATCTCCTTCTCACGGCCAGCGACCATCTCGCCGACCTGGTCGAGGCGGCCAGCCAGGGAACGGTGCTGTCCGCCGAACAAGGCGCGTCCATCCTGAACGACCTCAAACAGGTCAGCCTAGCGGCGAATGGCGCTTCCGGCTCGGGTGAGGAAAGCGCCGAGGAGTCCGTTGAACCGGACTTTCAGCCGACCTTCCTCGCGATCGATGGCGAGTTGCCTTCCCTGGACGACATGGGATCGTCCGACAGCGGCGGGCCGGTGACCATTCGCTTCAAGGCATCGCCGCAGCTCTTCGCGAACGGCCACGATCCCGCAATCCTTTTCCGCAGCCTGGAGGCGTTGGGAACGCTCCGGATCGAAGCCGAGCTCGACGCGGTGCGACCACTTTCCGATGGGCCGTGGTCCGTCCCGGCTTTGAGCTGGACACTTGACTTCCGCGCCGACGATGCGGTCGACGAGGCCGCAATTCGCGAAGTTTTCGAGTTCGTCGAAGGTTTGTGCGAGCTCGAAATCTCCGCGCCGCTCGACCTCACATCCGCCTTGCCTTCCCTGCCGGAACTGTCGGACCCGGTTTCCGCCGGCCCGGACGCCACCGACCCCGACGCGCCAGGCGTGGTGCCCTCAAATGACGGGGCCACATCCGTTGCCGCTGGTGCACCACCTGCAGACAGCGGGGCGGCACCCCCGCCTACCGGCGCCCCGAGAACGGCCAATTCCCGCACCAGCACCATTCGCGTTGACCTCGACCGGGTCGACCGGCTGATCAACCTCGTGGGCGAACTCGTCATCGCCGAGGCCATGCTGCGGCAATCGATGGACGAGATGTCCGGTTCCGGCAACGGTGGCGTCGACGAGGCAATGAGCCAGCTCAAGACACTCTCCGGTGCGATCCAGGAAAGTGTCATGGCGATCCGGGCCCAGCCTGTGCGCAGTCTCTTTCAACGCATGTCCCGTATCGTCCGCGAAACAGCCCGGGAGGCCGGGAAATCGGCGCGCCTCGTGACAGTGGGCGACGCGACCGAGGTCGACAAGACCGTTACCGAACGCCTGGTCGAGCCGTTGACGCACATGATCCGCAACGCCATCGACCATGGCCTCGAGACACCCCAGGCGCGTCGCGACGCCGGCAAGGATGACCGCGGGACGGTTACGCTCGAAGCCAGCCACAGATCGGGCCGGGTGGTCATCGTCATCAAGGATGACGGCGCAGGCATCAACCGTCCGAAAGTGCGCCAGATCGCCATCGAGAAGGGTCTGATACGCGCCGAGGACGACCTCAGCGACTCCGACATAGACAACTTGCTGTTCCGTCCCGGCTTCTCGACCGCGGGCGAGATCTCCAATCTCTCCGGCCGTGGGGTCGGTATGGATGTGGTCCGCAACGAGATCCAGTCCCTTGGCGGCCGGGTCAGCTTGCAATCGGTGCCCGGGCGCGGCACCTCCGTCACGGTATCGCTGCCACTTACCCTCGCGGTTCTCGAGGGCATGGTCGTAAAGGTTGCCGATCAGTCCCTGATCGTGCCGACTTTGCCGCTTCGCGAGATGCTGCAACCTGGCCAGGCCAAGGTGCACACGCTGTGTGATGGCGACAACGTCCTGTCGCTGAATGGCGAAATGGTTCCGATCAAGGATCTCGGCGCCGCGCTGGGCTTTCGCGCCGCGCCTGTCGGCCTCGACAGTCAGTCCCTTCTTCTGATCGAGGGAGAGACGGGACACCGCTACGCGCTCGCCGTGGATGGCATCGCCGAGCAGCGCGAGGTGGTGATCAAGGGCCTCGAACAGAACTACCAGAAAATACCCGGAATCGCGGCGGCAACGATCCTCGGCGACGGCAAGATCGCACTTATCGTAGACACCGACCAGATGATTGCACCACCGGGTCAGGGCGGATGGGTCGATCGCGCCTGGCCAGACGCCACAGGAGATATTCATCATGCGTGAAGCCCAAGCCGAAACAAAGACCGCCAACCGGGTGGAGATCGTATGTTTCACGGTCGAGGACCAGGATTTCAGCATCGAGATCTCGCATGTGCTGGAAATCCGGGGGTGGACCAGCACCACGACATTGCCTCACGCTCCGGATTTCGTGGTCGGAATGATGAACCTTCGCGGAACGGTCCTGCCGGTCGTCGACCTCTCGTTGCGACTTGGCTTCGGCAAGACCGAGCCCGGCAAGCGACATGTCATTATCATTGCCCAGATCGACGACAAGATCGTCGGTTTCCTGGTCGATGCGGTTTCCGACATCATCACCGTTGACGAAGCCCAGATGCAGGCGACGCCCGACGTGTCCTCCTCGCGCACCCAGGCTTTCATCCGCGGGGTCCACTCGCTCGATGACAAGCTCGTGCGCGCCATCGATGTGCGAGAGGTTCTGCCACAAGAGGCTCCGTTGAGCGCATGAGCGACGAACCGCAGGTCACTGCACCGCCCTTGATCAGTCCCGGCGACTTCAACATCGTCGCCAACCTGCTCAAGCGGATGACGGGCATTCACATCGGAAGCAACAAGCGGGCAATGGTGTCCGGTCGCCTGGCCAAACGGCTGAAGGCGCTGGGCATCGGCTCGGTCGAGGCATATTGCGACTGGCTGCAGACCCCCGGCAACGAAGCCGAGCAGGATGCCTTTGTCTCCGCGCTGACCACGAACATGACGCGCTTCAATCGCGAAGAACACCACTTCAACCATCTTTCCGAACATGTTCTTCCGCGACTGACGGAGGCCGCACGGTCCGGCCGCCGGGTGCGCTTCTGGTCCGCCGCCTGTTCGACCGGCGAAGAGGCATTTGATATTGCCTTTCGCCTCCTCGAGATCTGCCCCGAGGCGGCGCGCCTCGACCTGCGCATCCTTGCGACGGATATCGACAAATCGGCCCTCGGCACTGCGCGTGCCGGGCTCTATCCGACGTCCAGCCTGTCGGACCTGCCCGCGTCGCTTGCCGATCGCTACATTGACCGCGCGGACTCCCCCTCCGGCATGGTGCGTGTTGCATCCACAGCCCGAGACCTGATCACGTTCCGGTGCCTGAATCTCAACGCCGAATGGCCGTTTCAGCGCGGGTTCGATGTCATCATGTGCCGCAATGTGACGATTTACTTCGACGAGGCGACCCAGATCCGCCTGTGGGAGCGCTTGGCAGACCGCGTAGTGGCCGGTGGCGCCCTCTATGTTGGCCATTCCGAAAACCTGCCCGAACACATCGCCACCTCGTTCATTCAACAAGAGCGTGGCGCCTTCTGCCGCCCTGCCGCCGCCGTGTCCCGACAAGCGTCAATGCTCAGGGTCGCAAAGGACGCCGACGGGCATCGCCCAGACATAAATGGAGGCCTCGGATGAGCCTGAAAGACAAACTGCATATCCTTGTCGTCGACGACATGTCGACCAGCCGCGGGCTGCTCACTCAGGCCCTCGACGAACTCGGGATCAAGAATTACCGAACCGAGGCGGATGGCCACACCGCCTGGAGCAGCCTCGCCTCCAAGCCGGTGCACCTCGTGATTTCCGATTTCAACATGCCGCGGATGGACGGGCTCCAACTGCTCGAAGCGATCCGCTCGCACCGCGCCATCGCGAGGACCGGCTTCATCCTCGTGACAGGTCGCGCCGACAAGGAGATCCTCGAGCGCGGGACACGGTTGGGGATGAACAACTATCTCAAGAAGCCGTTCCAGACCGCACAGTTGAAGGCTTGCATCGAAAAAGTCGTCGGTCGCCTTTGAGCCAGATTTCCCGAAAGCAGGAGCGTTCCGTGTCTTTTTCTTCCATCGCCCGCATTCTCGAAATTCTCGCCGACGAGACGGACGATCTTGCGGCCATCGCGGAAAGGCTGGACGCGTTGATCCCCGAACTGGTCGCACATCTTCCAGAGCATGGCACCTCCGACCTGCGCGACCTGCAGCGCGTCGATGCTCTCTGGCAGCACTTGAGAGACATTTCCCGGGTTCTCCAGACGCTCTCAAGCATGACGGCGGCCGACGCGCCCGTCGAACTCGCGCCCCTGATCGCTCAGGTCCGGCTCGACTATTTCCGGCATCGGCTTCTGGATGATCCCGTGAAACCCGCTCTCGGGCTGGGAGATGGCCAGCCGATCCTGTTCTGAAACCCCCGCGGTGGAAGTGAACCGCCTGCCTCTGAGAGGACCACGCCATGCAACAGACAACAAAAACAAGCGACCGTGCGACCGTGCCGGGCGGCGAGGTCGATTTTCCGCCCGAACAGCTCCTGGCTTCCGCGACCGACACACGCGGCGTCATACGCTACGCGAACTCGGAATTCTGCAGGGTTGCGGGAATGTCGAAAGAGGAACTGGTCGGCGCCCCACACAAGGTGGTCCGCCACCCCGAGATGCCGCGCGGCCTGTTCCACCTGATGTGGCAACGGCTTCAATCCAGGCTTCCGGTCTGCGCTTATGTCAAGAATGCGTCCGCCGACGGCCGCTACTACTGGGTCTTCGCATCCATCACACCGACCCGGGACGGTTACCTGTCGGTAAGGATCAAACCCGGGTCCGATTTCTTCGAGTTCACGCGCGACATCTACACAGACGCGCTTGCCGAAGAAGCACGCGGCCTTCCGCCGGACAAAAGCGCCGAATATCTGGTGAAGCGCCTGTCGGAAAAGAACTTCCCCGATTTTGAATCATACGCATTCGCAGCTCTGAATGCCGAGTTCTCCCTGCGCGAGGATATCGACGAGACCGCCGATGCGGACCTTCGGAAAATCTCGAAACTGACCGATATGATGACTGAGGCCGAGGCGCTCGTGCACAAGATAATCTCGATTTTTCAGCAAGTTCGGGGCGAGCCCATCAACTTGCGGATTCTCTCCAGCCGGCTGGAGGGGGCAGGTGTGGCGATCGGCACGATTTCTAAGAACTACGAGACGATGTCGGACGACATGTACCAAATGGTCGACAGGCTGCGCTGTGACGACACCGGACTGCTGGTGCGAATGCGGGCCGCCCTCGCCCATGCCCACAGCGCGTCGCAGATGTCGGCGCTGATGGATCTGACCGCGAAGCAGTCAGCGTTGAAGCACAATTCCTCCAGTCGCGGGCACGGTGGTCGGGAGATACTTCATGCGCAGGCCGAGTCCCTTTCCGAGATCAGCCGCGCCGCTGTCTCCGATGTCGCCACCCTGGGCAAGATCATCCCGGACGTTTGTCGCCAATTGCGACGTCGAATAAACGGGCTCGATCTGGTCAAGCTTCTCTGTCGGGTCGAAAGCGGCAGAATGAGCGACATAGACAGTGGACTGCTCGGCATCATCCACCGCCTGGAACACGCGCATCACCAGACCGACCGTCATCTGGCCGCCCTGTCCGCGACCGCAATTCAGATTGATTCAACGTCAACGGCCCTCTGAACCGCGCGGGTTCAGAGGATATTAAATCTTATCGACGAACATACGGACCAATCCGACCACTTTCCAGAATCCGGAGGGATAATGAAACATTCAGTCACCAACATCGCAATCGCCTGCATGCTCGCTTCTGGCGCTGCCGCGTCCGGCGATTATGACGCGGCGCTCAAGGATCTCGCGAACAATACCATCGCAGAATGGGTAACAGACCCCCTCGTGCTCGAGGTACTTCGCATTCAGAATGTCGCGCACGAGAACCTTACAGAAGGCGAGATCATTGCGCTCGATGCCACTTGGCGAGAACAGGTCATCTCTGGCGGCACCCTCGTCGACAGCATCCTGTCGAACGGCCTTTCCTCCCACCTTCGGGAGATACAGGCGCAAGGCGCCGGACGTTACACCGAAATCTTCATAACCGATGCCCGTGGACTGAATGTTGGCCAGAGTGACGTGACCTCCGATTACTGGCAGGGCGACGAAGACAAGTGGCAAGTGCCCCACGCCACGTCCGGTATTCACATCAGTCCCGCCGAATTCGACGAGTCATCGCAGGCATACCAGAGCCAGATCAGCCTTCCGATCATGGATGACGGGGCGTTCGTCGGGGTGATCACCGTCGGCGTCGACCTCGAGATGCTCGCTTCTGCCAACTGAATCACCCTTCTCACGGGAGCCCGAGATGACCATGACCGCCCCTATCGCCGGCACCAATCCCGGCCGGATCAAGACCGCTTTCGCGGCGCTCAGCATCCGCGCGAAACTTGCCATCGCTGTTGCCTTGGGCTTTCTCGCAACCTTCACCGTCAGCTTCGTCCTGCTCGATCTAAATCTCAAGTCCATGAGCATGGAGCAACAAGCTGAGGACGAGGTCTTCATCGCCGACATGCTGGCCAACCAGATGCGAGCCCCGATCCAGTTCAAGGACGGGGACCGGATTGCCGAAGTGTATGCATCCGCAACAGAACGTGATGCCTCGTTGATCGCAGTCGAGGTCGTTCATGTATCCGGTGAGCAGTTGGCCGAATACGCGGCCAGAAGTACAAAATCGCCTCAGGTCCAAGCAGTGATTGCAAGGGCCCTGGCCGACAAGGAACTTGCACATGCCGGCGAAGGCGATACGCATGCCGTTGCAGTTCCGGTCATGGCCAAAGATGGTGTGACGCTTCTTGGCGCGGTCGGCTTCGTGTGGGACAATGGCACGTTCATTGCCGCGCAGAAGATGCAGATCCTGCAGGTCCTGGGAACCAGCGCTGTGGTCGCGTTGGGCGGCCTCGTGGCAATCTTTTTCGCCATCTCTCATCTGGTGACCGGGCCAATCAAGTCGCTGAGCAGCGCAATGCGCGCGGTCGCGAGCCACGATTACACCGCGGATATCCCCGGGATCAACCGTGGGGACGAAATCGGTGTCATGGCACAAGGGCTTCAGCAATTCCGTGACACGCTGGCCCGCGACGAAGCAGAAACCCGGGCCAGGCACGAGTCGACGGCTCTGAGACAGAAGCTTTTGCATCACCTTGGAGAGCGCATGTCCCACCTTGCATCGGGTCGGACGGATTGCTCGATCAATCTCGGCGACTTCGAGGGGCTCGACTCCGATCACATCGAAATCGGCAAGAATTTCAACGAAGTCGTGGCCAGCCTTCGCAAGATGCTCACGACGATCGTGTCCACCGCCGAAAGCGTACGCACCAGCTCGCAGGAAATCTCCGAGGTCGCCGAGGACCAGTCGAAACGGTCCGAGGCGCAGGCCGCGACGCTGGAAGAGTCCGCTGCGGCCATCGAGGAATTGAACAACAGCGTGCAGACAACTGCCACACTCGCTGTCGATGCCAACGAACGTATCGCGGACAACAAGAAACGTGCGGCCACTGGCGGCGACGTCGTGGGCAAGACAGTCAAGGCTATGCGCGACATCGAGGAGTCGTCTCAACAGATCACCGCGATCATTGGTGTCATTGACGACATCGCGTTCCAGACGAACCTGTTGGCGCTCAATGCAGGCGTCGAGGCCGCCCGGGCGGGCGATTCCGGCCGCGGATTCGCCGTTGTGGCCTCCGAAGTCCGCGCTCTTGCACAGCGCGCCTCGGATTCGGCCAATGAAATCAAGGAATTGATAATGCGTTCCAGCGAACACGTTACCGAGGGAAGCGATCTTGCGAACCAGGCCGGCGCTGCGCTGAGCGACATAATCGATGGCGTCAACCATGTGTCCGACCTGGTTTCTCAGATTGCCACCGGATCCAGCGAACAGGCGGCAAACCTGGCGGAAATCAAGGAAAGCGTGACGGAACTCGACAAGGTGACGCAACAGAACGCTGCGGTGATCGAGGAGTCCTCCGCAGCCAGCCGCAGCTTGAGCAATGAAGCGCAGCGCATGACGGACATCCTGCGCCAATTCAGTCTCGACGAGTTGAGCGAAGGCACAGCCCCGTCCGCGCTCCAAACCTCCGCATCCGCGCAAAAGACAGGCTGGGAAGACGAAATCGCAAGGACGGAACCGCAGAACATGTCGGTAGCCAAGGTTACCGCGCCAGCCGTCTCCTCCGCCGCTGTGAACGGACAGGAAGACTGGCATGAATTCTGATCGCGCGTGTGCTTCGGCACCGTGCGAGGAGGTCTCATGACACATCTTGGCAACCGCGCAGGATCGCGGTCGAACATGACCGACGCATCTGGTCCCGGTTCGATCGAAGGCGCCGTCTTCGTTCCTCTGTTTCAGGGCGAGACCCGAATTTCAGACCGCCCGGAAGAAGTCATGACCACCATTCTGGGCTCCTGCATCGCGACCTGCATGTGGGATCCCGTCGCCGGTGTCGGAGGCATGAACCATTTTCTGCTTCCGGGCGACACCGGAGATCGCGGGACCAACATGCGTTACGGCGTCAATGCCATGGAACTTCTGGTCAACGGCCTGCTCAAGAAAGGCGCGGACCGCACGCGCCTGAATGTCAAGATCTTCGGCGGCGCAAAGATGTTCGAAGGCGGCGCCGAAATCGGTGCGAAGAATGCCAGCTTTGCGGAATGGTACCTGTCGAACGAAGGGTTCAAGATCACAGGAAGCTGCCTTGGTGGATCCCGCGGGCGCAAGATCAGGTTCTGGTCGGCGTCCGGTCGGGTCCAACGATGCTTCATGTCGAACATCAGCGATCCGATCATCGCATCGCCCGTCCGAAACAAGCCCAAAAACACACCATCGCAGGGCGATATCCAGCTGTTCTAGGCCCTTGCCGACCTGACATGACCCGATCGGCAACCGCCCTCCCCTTCTCTGATCCCAGACTCTCGGAACATCTCGCCTTCACGCCGGTTTCAGCAGTGCTGAATTACGGGTCGTTCAAGACACCGTTGTGGAGGCTTGGCGGCAACTCACGGCATTTGGAAAGCCCGAGGTTCACGTTCAGAAAGACGCCGGCCGCAGGGATCCGCAAAGGCGTCTTCGGTCAGGTGCCACGTCGACCCGTTCGGGCCGCGCCGTCAATTGTGATCACGCGGAACGCGCACGTCCCAGTCAAGGTCGCGCACGCAGGTGTCGTCGAGAAATGCCTGCAACCGCGCCTCGATCCGGTACTCGCTCTTGTCAGCGGTCAGTTTTGTCCACGTCACCGTGCGAACCATCCATTCGTCGCGCCGCATCTCGTGGGTCCAGGTCACCTCTCCCTCCGCGGACGTCGGATCATCGGGAAGGATGGTGTAGCGTTCCGCGGCTTTCGCCGCGTGGAAAAACCCCTGCCGCCGGATCGTCGCCGCCCCCTCATCGTCGACCACCTCGATCAACAGCCGTCCGGTGTCCGCATCCTCCGATATCGACCATGACGCGGACGAGGCTCTTTCCACCTCGAGTTCCAGCGGCTCGGCGGCCCTTGCCGGACCGAACGACTCCACCGGCACCGGCGCCGCGTTGCAAAGTGGCAGGTCAAGCCGGCATTCACCCGTAAGAACCGTCAGCGTCACGGGTTCGGGCGCCGGCCACGCGATCGGGAAATAGCTCGTGGACAGCCCCAGACGGATGCGATGTCCTGCTCGGAATGTCTGGGCGACATGCTTCATCGGCACGGTGACGGTATAGGTCTGTCCGGGCTCGAGCGTTTCGGGATGCTCGTGACTGTCGCGATGCGTCAGGTTCAAGAGCCCATAACTGACGCGCGTTGCCGCCCCGTCCGGGGCCACATCCATCAGCCGCGCGGCAACCTGCGCCACGGGCCGGTCCACCTGGAATGTCATCGAAAACGTCGGGTCGCCGACCATGTGCCGGTCGTCTTCCAGCGGCGCGGTCTCAAACGTCAGGCTTCCCGCATCTTCGCGCCTTTGGTCCCCCGGTTGGTCGCCCGGATGACCGTAGGAGCACCACTTGCCTCCGTGCCGCCCGACCCATAGCGGTGAACACAGCTTCAGCGGCTCACCCGGCCCGGCCCGGCCCAGCCCGCCATCCGACGAAAGAGCGAAGGACGTCCGCGTGATCTGCGCCGAGGGCCATGATGCAAGGTCGATCCAGTGCCCCGACCGTTCCTCGTAATGGGTTTGCGGCTTGGCGTGATCCTGCAGAAAGACGCGCAGCTTCGGCTCGTCGGCGATCCCTGTGTCCTGTCCCTTCAGCCACTGGTCCCACCATCGCGTCTCTTCCGTCAGCCAATCTATGGCCGGCCCCGGTTCGCCCAGATGCGGATAGCGATGCGACCATGGGCCAACCAGCCCCTTGACCGGCGCTTCCAGGTTCTCGACGAGCCGGAAGACCGCCCGGCAGTACCCATCGGCCCAGCCGCTGACGGCGTAGACAGGCACCTCGATATCCGAAAAGTTCTCGCAGACCGACCCGTGTTTCCAGAACGCATCCCGCCTTTGGTGCTGCATCCAGTTCTTCAGCCACAGGCCCGATCCGTCCAGTCGCTCTTCCCACATCGTCCGCCAGCGGTCGCCCACATGCGCCGGGTCGGGCGGCAGGGTGTTGATACCGAACATCACCGACGCCCAGGACAGGTGATCCCCAAGCAGCGTGCCGCCCATGTAGTGGATATCGTCGGCATAGCGATCGTCGGTCGAACAGATCGTGACCACCGCCTTCAATGCCGGCGGGCGCAGCGCCGCCAGTTGCAGGCCGTTGAATCCGCCCCAGGAAATACCGACGATCCCGACCCCGCCATCGCACCAGTCCTGTCCGGCGATCCAGGCGATCACGTCACATCCGTCCTGCAGCTCGATGTCGGTATATTCATCCGTCATCAACCCTTCGGATTCGCCGGTTCCTCGCAGGTCGACGCGCACATAGGCATAGCCCTGCGCCGCCATCCAGGGCGCCCGCGCGTGGTCGCGCTCCAACGTCTTGTCATTCTTTCGATAAGGGATGAATTCCAGGATTGCCGGCACAGGCAGGTCCTCTGAACCTTCCGGCATCCAGATGCGGGCGGCCAGCCGCGTGCCGTCGGGCATCGGAATCTCCAGATGCTCGATCTCTTGGATGGTCTGCGGCAGCGGATGATCGATCTTCATGTCAGCGTCCGGAAAGCGGCTTCAGGGAGGTATGCAGCGTGGGGCTACTGCCTCTACTGCCCGATGTCCAGCCGCCACCGGGCAAGGGAAGATCCCAAGCCAGCGCGGAACCCGATCTGTCGACGATCAACCGGATATTCAAAGAAACCGGGCTGGCGAAACCGCTTGAAACGGCGCACGCTCTGCCGCCCTACTCCACGATATCCGTGAACTCGTAGTTCAGCCTTTTCATGACCTGCTCGTAGTTCCAAAGCAGCTTCGACTGTTTCTGCGCCCCCATCCAGACCGACGCCACCGCATAGCTGTAGGCGTCCTGCTCCGGCAGTTCCGACAGTTTCGACCCCTTGCTGACATAGGAGGTGATCCGCGTGCCCTCGACCTGCTCGGCGGCGACCTCCACCTCGGCCCGCGATGGCGCGCGGGCCACCGTCGCATCGTTGAAGAACACCCGATAAAAGAACTCCGCCGCGACGGTTTCCGGCCCCTCGCCCTTGGGCATGTCCGGCTTGCGGCCCAGGCCAAGGTCCACCGTCACCTGCTGGTGACTGACCCCGTCGACCATCTCGAAAAGGTCGCAATGCGATTGCGCGATGCGGGTGTTGATCTCCAGCAGCCAGATCTGGTTCTGCACCTCGTCCCAGTAATACTCGATGTTGAACCCGGCATTGTCGTAGCCAATGTGCTTCATCACCGTCTTGGTGATCTCCGCCATCTGCTCCTGGATCCGCGGCGGCAGGGTGGACGGGTAAAGATAGTAGAAAAAGCTCAGAACCTGCGGATACCTGATCGAATCGACCACGCCATAAGGCACGACCTCGCCGTCATGCACATAGCCCTCGACGGTGCATTGGCGCCCGCCGATCACCCGCTCGGCCATGCAGTAATGGCCCTCTACGGCTTTCACGTCATCGGGCAGGTCGGCCTGGTTCAGGACATAGTTGAACGGCTCGGAAATCTCGTTGATCTCGGCGCGGAAGGCCTCGGTCGCATAGGCGAAGTCCTCGGGGCTGTCGATACGGAACCCCAGGCGCGAACCCGACGACTTGATCGGCTTCACGAAGAACGGAAACCGCAGGCCGGCCTCGCCGATCTTGGACAAGGCCTCGTCGTCGAACGGGTCGAAAGCAGTGAAGTTCGGCACGTGGTCGGGGATGACCTCGGCCATCACCTTGCGCGACCAGTACTTGTGCTCGCATTTCAGCAGCGATTCCAGCGACGCGTTCCGTACACCGTATTTCTTGCACAAAAGCGGCAGCATGGTGGACACGGGAAAGTCGATATAGCCCACGATCGCGTCAATCGAGCCGTCGAAGGCGTCCAGCGTCTCCTCGGCCCGGCGCAGCATGTCAGGGATGTCGAAAATCTGGGTATCGGATACTTCCGCAGACGTGAGCAGCGGGTGAAAATTCACGTCCTCGACGCCGCGAAGGCGCTTCAATCGTTCCGCATTAAGATCGTTCAGTCCAACAACGAAAACGTTTTTTGTCATATCGCTCCCCCGGATATCAACGCCGTTGCGACGGCGTTGTTCCCTGTCAATTGCGCGAACGTGGCTTACGTCTGACCCAGGTCCGACTGCGCTCCGTAGCTCCGGCCTTTCAGGCGCTCGGTCGCGCCTTCGATGTCGTCGACCAGCAGCAACAGGAAATCACCCGGTTTCGCCTCGCCGATGGCGCGATCTATCGCGGCCTGCTCGTCCATGATGATCTCGACCGTTCCGGCGGATCCGGCGTCACTGGCACCCTTCTCGATCAGCCCGGCTGTCTCGCCTTCGCTGCGTCCGCGCGCATCCGTTTCATAAACATAGACCGCATCGCACATCTTCGCCAGTTGCGCGCCCAGCGCCGCAAGATCCTCGTCCCGGCGGTTGCCCGGGGCGGTAGCGACGGCGATCTTGCGCTGTTGTCCCAGGCCATTGACCAGCGGCTCCAGCGCCTCGAGGGCCGGCACGTTGTGGCCATAGTCGATCAGGCACTTGACGCCGTCGGCCTCGAAATAGTTGGTCCGCCCCGGCATCTGCGCCGGTGTCGGGTGGAAGCTCAGAAGCCCCGCGCGAATGTCGTCGATCTCCAGCCCGTGCGCCAGCGCGGCGGCCGTGGCTGCCATGGCGTTCTGCACGTTGAAGGGCGCGTGCCCCTCGAACGAGATCGGCACATCGTTGACCGCCGCCACCTCGACCTCGACCGTACCGCGCAACAGCACGATCCGGCCCTGGCGCACTGTGATCACCATCTTGTGGTCGTCCAGGTGCTGCTTGAGGTCCGGGTTGTCGGGATCCATCGTGAAATAGATGATCTCACCCCGCGCCCAGTAGGTGCCCTGGTCCATCACCAGCGGATCGTCGGCATTGAGCACGCAGAACCCGCCGATCTTCTTCACCGCGTCGACCACCACGGTCTTGCAGCGCGCCAGTTCTTCCAGCGTGTGGATATCCCGTTCGCCCAGGTGGTCCGAGGCGATGTTCAGCAACACGCCCACATCGCATTCGTCGAACCCCAGGCCCCGGCGCATGATCCCGCCGCGCGCCACTTCCAGCACGGCGTGTTCCACCGTGGGCTCGCGCAGCACCGCATGGGCGGCGGCGGGGCCGGAATAGTCGCCCCGCAGGATGACATGGTTGTCGATCTCGATCGTGCCGGTACAGCCCATCCCCACCGAATTGCCCGCCTGCCGCAGGATATGCGTGATCAGGCGCGTCGTGGTGGTCTTGCCATTGGTGCCGGTGATCGCGGTGATCGGAATGCGCCCGTCATCGGTGAGATCGGGGAACAGCATGTTGACGACCGCCTCGCCCACCGCACGCGGTTTGCCATGGGTCGGCGCCATATGCATCCGAAAGCCCGGCCCGGCATTGACCTCGACCACGCCCGCCGATTGCTGATCCAGCGGCTTGGACAGCGTTTCGGCCAGAAGGTCGATCCCGATGATATCAAGGCCCACCAGCCGGCCGATCCGCTCCATCGCGAACTTGATCTCGGGATGCACCTCGTCGGTCAGGTCCGTCGCCGTCCCGCCGGTCGAGATGTTGGCAGTGGATTTCAGATAGACGATCTCGCCCTTCTCCGGCACCGACTCGAGCGTCAGTTCGGCCTGCTCCAGCAGGCGCAGGGTCTGTTCGTCCACGTGAATCTGCGTCAGCAGGTTCTCGTGGCCCACACCCCGCCGCGGGTCCTTGTTTTCCTCGTCGATCAGCTGCTGGATCGTCGACTTTCCATCGCCCTCGACATGCGCGGGGCGGCGGCGTGCGGCGGCCACCAGCTTGCCGTCGACCACCAGGATACGGTGATCCTCGCCCTTGATATAGCTTTCCACGATGACGGCGCCGTAATCATCGCGGCACCGCGCCAGCGCGGCCTCGTAGCCCGACTTCAGCTCTTCCTCGTTGGTGATATCGGTGGTCACGCCACGCCCGTGATTGCCCGACAAGGGCTTGGTCACGACCGGCCAGCCGATCCACTCGGCGGCGTCTTTCACCTCGTCCCAGCTGTAGCCGATATAGCCCTTGGGCACGGCCACGCCGGCGTCGTCCAGCACCTGCTTGGTCCACTCCTTGTCGTCGGCAATCGAGTGGCCGATGATGCCCGACGCATCCGTCACCGTGGCCTGGAACCTGCGCTGCTTCACGCCGTGGCCCAGTTGGGTATAGCTGGTGCCCTCCGTCAGGTTGTACCACGGGATGTTCCGCGCCTTGGCCGCGTTCACGATCGAGCCTGTCGACGGGCCCAGCGCGTTGGCGTCCCGCACCTCCTTCAGGCGGTCGATGACCGGCTCCAGCTCCACGTCCTTGCCGTCATACAGCGCCTGGACGATCTCCACCGCCTCCTCGCCGCAGGCGATGCCAGAGGCCTCGTCGCGATAGCGATAGACGACGTGATAGACCCCCTTGTCATAGCTGTCGACGGTCTTGCCGTAGCCCACCGAGAAGCCGATCATGTTCTGCAATTCGATCGCCACATGCTCGACCATGTGACCGGCCCAGGTGCCGTCCTTGACCCGGGACAGGAATCCGCCGGCCTCTCCGACAGAACAGCGATGCTCGTAAATCGTGGGGATCAGGGATTGAAGCTTGTCGGCAATGCCGTCGACCTTGTCACTCGGCCGGTCTTCCAGTTCCTCGATGTCCAGCCGCATGTAGATCGATTGGTAGCGGCTGTAATAGTTCGGTCCGCGCAGCGCACGGTGTTCAAGTATACGCATCCTTCAGCTCCAGGCTCTCGGCCCCAAGCTGTCTGGCACTCAGGGCCTGCCGGTCCGCCAGGTTGTATCCGTCACCCTCGACCAGCGCATGCATCACGACGTTGTGGACGCTCACCGCCTCACCGTCTGACAAGTCGAATACATTGCAACTGGATATCCTCGAACTGTCAACGAGGATTACGTGACCCGGCCCAAAGGCCTTTATAATACCGCCCTCGAACAGAACGGCGGCATCTTCGCCCAGGCCTATCCCGAGGTATTCGGGGTTCGTCGCCCCCACTTCCATCAGCCGCGAGAACCGTCCCCGCTCCAGGAAATGGGTGTCTATGATGACCCCTTCGATCAGGCCGAAACCCGCGCTCATCTTGACCGCGCCCTTGCGCAGACTGTCGATCGCGCTGCCGCCATAGACCATGGTCGTGGACTGGCACGCGGCACCCGCGCTGGTACCGGCGATGACCGCCCCCTCGTGGTAGATGCCACGGATCGCCTCCAGCGACTTGGAGGCGCCGAAAATGCTGGTCAGGCGCATCTGGTCGCCGCCCGAGATGAACAGCACGTCGCTCTTGCGGATCATCTCGACCATCTTGGGGTCGTCGGCATCGCGCCGTTCGCGGATGCGCACGTCCAGCACCTCGGACGCGCCCAGCGCGTCGAAGGCTTCCTCGTAGGCCGGAAAGACCTCGTCGGGGATGCTGCTGGCCGTGGTGATCACGCCGACCACCGGACTCTCCTTGTTAGAGAGTTTCAACACGCGCCCCAAAATCGCCGCCTTGGCGGATTTGTCTTCGGCGCCGCCAATCGCGACCAGTTTGCCTCGGGGCCTCGGTTTCACGGACATATCCATCGAACGACTCCATCCATCGCTGGACTATTATCTATATGTTGTGGATGTTACCATCCCGTTCACAAGAATGTCACGTAACCCACAGTCCGCAACTGCAAAAGCGATCGCAACGTCACGATTCCCGCGCTATGTGGGATTCTTGGCAACCAAACCGCGCCAAAACGGTGCAAAACATGGCAGGAACCAGACATGAGCGACGGATTCGCACTGGCAATTCACGGTGGTGCCGGGGTCCTGCCCCGGGCCGAGATGAGCGAAGAGCGTGAAGCGGCCTGTCACGCCGCCCTGGCGCGGGTGCTGACGGCCGGCGAGTCCGTTCTCGCAGCCGACGGCACGGCGCTTGACGCCGTCACCGCCGCGGTTCGCGCGCTCGAGGACGAACCGCTTTTCAATGCGGGCCGCGGTGCGGTATTCACCCGCGCCGGCACGCACGAGATGGACGCCGCCATCATGGACGGGCGCGACCGTCGCGCCGGGGCCGTGGCGGGCATCTGCGGCCCGCGAAACCCGGTCGACGCCGCCCGCGCCGTCATGGAGCGCACGTCGCATGTCCTCATGGCCGGCGACGGGGCGCTGACCGTCGCCCGCGAGGCCGGCCTGCCCTTCGAGGAGACAAGCTATTTCTTCACCCCGGAACGCTGGGACACGCTTCAGGAAACCCTGCGGATGGAAGCGGACGGCACGCTCGACGACGACCCGTCGCGCCGCCACGGCACGGTGGGCGCCGTGGCCCGCGACCGCGCGGGCCACATTGCCGCCGCCACCTCGACCGGCGGAATGACGGCCAAAAGCGCCGGTCGCATCGGTGACAGCCCCCTGATCGGTGCCGGCACCTTCGCCGCCAACGACAGCTGCGCCGTTTCGGCCACCGGGGACGGCGAGGCTTTCATCCGCCTTTCCGTAGCGCACGAGATCGACGCGCGTATCCGGCTGGCTGGCCAAAACGTGACGGACGCCGCGGAGCAAGTGGTGATGAAGGACCTCGTCGCCATCGGGGGCTCGGGCGGCCTGATCGCCATCGGCGCGGATGGCAGCATCACCCTGCCGTTCAACTGCGAAGGCATGTATCGCGGTCAAAGCATCGAAGGCCAGGCCTCACAGACCTTCATCTACTAGGGCTGTCGCGGTCCGCGCCCTGCGGCCGTCACGTCCGGGTCAGGTGCCCTTGCGGCTCTCGATTTCCTCGCTCAGCCGGTCCAGCTCGCGCTCATCTTCCGGCAGACCCTCGCGCGACAGCAGCACGGCCACCTTCCTCAGGCCCGGCACATGGCTGCAAATGACCAGCATCATCACCATGATCGGCACCGACAGGAACATGCCGGGAATGCCCCAGACCGCGCCCCAGAAGGCCAGGCTGATGATGATCCCGAAGGACGACAACCGCAGCGCCCGGCCCATCAGCCACGGGTCGATGACATTGCCGTTCACGAACTGGATGATGCCGGTGATCACGAACAGTCCCGCGGTCACGGAGGCCTCTCCGGTTTCCACGTACCCCACCAGCGCCACCATCCCGGTTGCGATGATCGAGCCGATATTGGGAATGTAGTTCAGGATGAAGGTCAGGATGCCCAGCGACAGGGCCAGTTCGATATCGAAGGCCAGCGCCACCAGGTACACCATCGCGCCCGTGATCACGCTGACCAGCGTCTTGATCAGAAGATAGTAGTTCACCCGGTGGATGATCGACGTGAAGATCTTGTTGGCCCGTTCCGCCTGCGCCGGATCGCCGAAGAAGTTGGACATCTTGGTGCCGAACCAGATGCGCTCGGCAAACAGGAAGCCGAAGAACAGGATCACCAGCACCGTCCCCTGCATCAGGTTTCCCGCCTGCCCTGCCGCGGTCCGGACATAGCCGGACACCTCGACACTGTTGAGCGAATTCAGCACCGCGCGCTCCACATCCTCGCCCATCCAGGCAAAGAGCGACGCAACAGCCGAGGGCGCGCGTTCGGCATAGGACAACGTCGTGCCCAGAACGGTATTCAGCTGCGCCAGCAGGATCGACGACAGGATCAGCAACGCGGTCGAGATCATCATCAGCGCGGCCAGCGACGCCAGCCAGTTGGGAATGCGGAACCGCCCGATGCTCTGCCGCGCGATCAGGCGGATCACGTCCGACGTCAGCGTGAACAGAATCACGGCCACGGCAAGCGAGATCAGGATGAACCTGGCTTGCACCAGCAGGAAAAGAACGACGGCGAAGGCGATGATCACCAGCGCAACCGTCCGGACCTGCGAATATTTCGGCGTGTCCACCAACTGGCGCGTCAACGGCTCGAATTCCTTAAGGTTATCCGCTTTCATATTCCCTCTTCCCCCGATGGGCAACGTCCCTGCGACACGCGACCATGCCTGCAACCGCCGTGCTGCAAGCCGCCCGAACACCGTTTCACGCGCCCCTGCGCCGACCTCCTCGTCCGCGGCGGCCCCCTCCGGCAAGAAAGCCCTCGGGCCTGCCGCAACGTCAACGGCAGTTCGGAAATTTTCCGCCGATACCCAATGCCATGGCGTAAATGTGCTCTATAAATGAACTTCGCGGGTGGGAATATGCCCAAACCCGTTCTAGTCTCTTGCCTGATGGGGGAAGCGGTCTGGCGATCGACAGGTCCTGCGCGAACCTTTTCCCGTCTTCACTGACGTGGGGCTGAAACGGGCCCCGGAAATGGAGCTGCCCTGTTGTTGCCGTCTCGTAGCGTTACGCCCTGGTTCGTGCTGGTTTGTCTGACTCTCGGCGTGCGTGCCGCCCTGGCCACCGAGGCCACCGTCCAGGTCCGCGGTGCGCCTCAGGACATCGCAGAGTATCTCAGCAGGTCGTCCCTCACGGTCGAGACCGCGGACTCCGATGACGCCACGGCGCAAGACATTCTCGCGGCCGCCCGTGCCGACTATGCCCGCATGGTCGGCGCCCTCTATGACGCGGGGTTTTACGGCGGAGTCGTCAGCATTCGCGTCGACGGCCGCGAGGCGTCCGACATCTCGCCCATCGCCGGTCCCAACCGCATCAACCGCGTCGACGTGATCGTTCAGCCCGGCCCGCCCTTCACCTTCTCGCGCGCCGCTATCGGCCCTGTGGCCCCCGAAACCGAACTTCCCGAAGGCTACGCGCGCGGCCAGCCCGCCGCCGCCACCGTGATCTCGGACGCAGCCGAGGCCGGCGTCACCGGCTGGCGCGAGGCCGGCCACGCCAAGGTCGAACTCAGCGGCCAGTCGATCACCGCCGATCATCGCAATGCCACGCTCGCCAGTGACATCCGTCTTTCGCCGGGCCCGCGCCTGCGCTTCGGCGATCTGGTGATCACCCGCCCCAGCGCCGTGCGGGCCAACCGCATCCGCGCCATCGCCGGCCTGCCCTCGGGCAAGGTTTTCTCGCCGGAAGAACTCGAGGACGCCAGCCAGCGCCTGCGCCGCACCGGCGCCTTCCGCTCGGTCGTGCTGAACGAAGCCGCCGTGCCCAACCCCGACGGCACGCTCGACATCCAGGCCGAAGTGATCGACGCCAAGCCGCGCCGCATCGGCTTCGGCGCCGAAATCGCCTCGCTCGAAGGCTTGACGCTCAGCGGCTTCTGGCTCCACCGCAACCTCCTGGGAGGCGCCGAACGCTTTCGGATCGAGGGCGAGGTCGGCGGCATCGGCGGCGACTCGGGCGGTATCGACTACCGCCTGTCTGCCCGGTTCGAACGTCCCGCAACCTTCACGCCCGACACCACGGCCTTTCTCGAAGCACGCATCGAGGAACTGGACGAAGAGGAATACCGCCAGACCACCTTCGAAATCGGCGGCGGTGTCTCGCACATCTTCTCCGACGAGTTGGAGGGCGAGCTTGGCATCGCCTACCAGTATGCCGAAATCGACGACGACCTCGGCTCGCGCACCAATGAACTTCTGCTGCTCCCTGCCAAGCTGACCTTCGACAACCGCGACGACGCGCTCGATGCGACCGAAGGGGTCTATGTCGGCCTCGAGGCCACACCGTTCCTTGCCCTCGACGCAGGCGATCCCGCCTTCCGCCTCTACGCCGACGCGCGGACATACGTCGGCTTCGGCAAAAACGATACAATCGTGCTGGCCGGGCGCACCCAGCTGGGTTCGGTTACCGGCGCATCGCTGGTGGACGTACCACCCGACATGCTGTTCTTCTCCGGCGGGTCCAACACCGTGCGCGGCCAATCCTATCAATCCCTCGGCGTGGATCTCGGCGGCGGCAACACCAGCGGCGGACGGTCCTTCCTCGCCGTCTCGGGCGAGTTGCGCGCCCGCGTCGCCGACAACTGGCAGGTGGTGGGCTTTGCCGACACAGGCTACGTGGGCCGCGACAGCTTTGGCGACGGCACCGGCGACTGGCACTCCGGCGCGGGCTTCGGCGTGCGCTATGATACCGGCATCGGCCCGATCCGCTTTGACGTGGCCACTCCGCTCGACGGGGACGCGGGCCAGGATTACGAGTTCTACATTGGTATTGGTCAGGCATTCTGATGCGCGCTCTGCTTTCTCTTCTTTTCATGGTCCTCACGCTTGGCCTGGCCGCACCCGCCCTGGCACAGGATCAGGCCGAAGAGGACAAATCCTTCATCGAGGACTGGCTGCAGGATAATCTCTCCGGCGCCGGCCGCGACGTGACCGTCACCGGCTTTCGCGGCGCGCTGTCGTCCAATGCCACGCTGGAATCGCTGACCATCGCCGACGAGGACGGCGTCTGGCTGACCCTTCGCGATGCCTCGCTCGTGTGGTCCCGGTCCGCCCTGCTGAGCGGCCGGCTCGAGGTCGACGAACTGACCGCCGCCGAAATCATCCTCGAACGTCTGCCCGACACCGGCGAAACCGTCAGCCCCGACAATGCCGAGGCGACGCAGTTCGCCCTACCCGAACTGCCGGTCTCGGTGAATGTCGAACTGGTTCAGATCGAAACGGTCGAACTCGGCGAATCCGTGATCGGCGAACCGGCCCGGCTGTCGCTGGAAGGCAGCGCCAACCTTTCCGACGGCCAAGGCGCCGCAAACCTCGCCATCCAGCGACTGGACCGGCAAGACAGCCTCACCTTCGAAGGCTCGTTCGAGAACGAAAGCCGCGTCCTCGCCCTCGATCTCGATTTCCAGGAAGGCCCCGAAGGCATCGTCTCCACCCTGCTCGGCATTCCCGATACGCCTGCCCTGCGCCTGCAGGTGACCGGCGACGCCCCGCTGTCGGATTTCTCGGCCCGCATCCTGCTCAGCTCCGACGGACAAGAACGCTTCGGCGGCACGGTCAATGTCGGCGCCATAGAAGGCGACGACACCCAGGGTTACATGTTCTCCGCGGACCTCGATGGCGACCTGCGCCCGCTCTTCGAAGAGCAGTTCCAGCCGTTCTTCGGCGAGGCCACCGCGCTTGCCGTCTCCGGCCAGTCGCAGTCCAGCGGACGTCTCGTGCTCGACGAGCTTTCCATCCGGTCCGAGGCGCTCGAGCTTCAGGGCAACCTCGCCCTCTCCGCCTCTGGCTGGCCCGAAACCCTGCAATTGCGGGGCCGCATCGGCAGCGACGACGGAGAGGTGGTTCGCCTGCCCGTGTCCGGCGCGCCCACCACCCTTCAGAACGCCCGACTCAACGCCAGCTTCGACGCCGCCGAGGACGATGCCTGGCAGGCCGAGGTCCAGATTGTCGATCTGCTGCAGGACGGGCTGAGCGTGGATCGCGCCACGCTCTCGGGGACGGGCCGGATCACCGACGCCCCGGACAGATCGTTTTCCGGCGACCTGACATTCAACGCCGAAGGCGTGGATCATTCCGATCCCGCATTGGCCGAGGCCATCGGCACCGCGCCCTCGGGCACGATGACCCTTGCGTGGCAACAGGACCAGCCGCTGGTCATCGACGCGCTCGACGTCGCAAGCGGCAACGTCACCCTCACCGCCGATGGCGAACTGGAAAGCCTCGAAGACGGCTTCCCCTTCACCGGCAGCGCCACGCTCAACGCCGCCGACCTCTCGCGCTTCGCCGCCATCTCGAACCAGGACATTTCCGGTGCCGCCAATGCCACGCTCGAAGGCACCGGCACGCTTCTGGGCGGCGCGTTCGACATCGAACTCGAGGCCGAAACCAACGACCTTGCCATCGGCCAGCCCCGCCTCGATCCCCTGATGACCGGCCAGGGCACGCTGGCGCTCGCCGCGCGGCGCGACACCACCGGCACCGTGCTGGAACGCCTGACCATCCAGACCCAGGCCCTCGCCGCCAACGCCTCGGGCCGGCTCGACTCGAACGAAGGCCTGCTCGATATCGAGGCCCGGCTGCAAGACGTGGCCCAGGTCGAGCCCACGCTCTCCGGCCCGGCCACCCTGACCACCTCGATCAACTGGAGCTCGGGCGACGCGCTCAACATCTCGGCGCTCGAAGCCACCCTGGCGGACGCCACGCTGACGGGCAGCGGCGCGGTCTTCCCCGAAAACCCCAACCTGCCTGCCGAGGGCAAGGTCACGCTGGCGGCGACGGACCTGTCGCGCTTTGCCCAACTCGCCGGCCGCGATCTGGACGGCGCCGCGACCGTTGTGCTCGAAGGCTCCGGCCGCATCCGAGGCGGCGCGTTCGACATCGTGCTCGACGCCGAAACCAACGACGTCGAAATCGGCGAGCCGCGTGTCGACGCTCTGATGGCCGGCGCGGGCACGCTGTCCATCGCCGCGCAACGCGACACCGACGGCACCGTTCTGGACCGCTTCTCGGTGCGCACTCCTGCGCTCGAGGCCGACGCCTCGGGACGGCTTGATTCCGACGATGGCGAACTGACCGTAAAGGCCGCCATCGCCGAACTTGCCCGGATCGAGCCGCGCATGTCCGGCCCCGCCACCCTCGACGCCGCCGCGACCTGGGAAAAGGGCGGCGCCGTCACCATCTCGCGCCTCGACGCCTCGGGCGCCGGAACGACGCTCTCGGCCACCGGCGCATTTTTCCCCGAGGACACGCTGCTGCCGGTCGAAGGCCAGATGACCCTCAACGCCAGCGACCTGTCGCGCCTCGCGCCGCTCCTGAACCGTCCGCTAACCGGCAGCCTCGACATGACCCTCGAAGGATCGGGACAGGTTCGTGGCCGCACCCTCGACATCACCACCGATATCGACGGCTCGAACCTGCGCACCGGCATCGCCCAGCTCGACCAGCTGATCGCCGGCAGCATCGACGCCCGCGCCTCCGTCGCCCTGGGCGAATCCGCGCCTGGCATCCGCTACATCGACATCCAGACACCCCGCGTGACCGTCGACGCCGAAGGCAGCGGCCCCGGCGCGCCCGTCAACCTGTCTGCCCGTCTCGCAGACCTTGGCATTTTTGTCCCCGATTTCTCCGGCGCGGTCTCGGCCAACGGCACGGTCACCATCGTCGACCGGACCGGCGAACAGATCCGCCTGTCGCTCGACGCATCCGGCCCGGGCGGCACCAATGCCCGCGTCAACGGGTCGATCAACGGTTACGGCAACAGTCTCGACATCGACGTCAACGGCTCCGCGCCCCTGGCGCTGGCCAACCCGTTTCTTGCGCCACGGTCCATCAACGGCCTCGCCAACTTCGACCTCAGCGTCAACGGCCCGCCCGCCCTGAGTTCCCTGTCGGGCGTGATCAACGTCTCGAACGGCCGGTTCGCCCTGCCCAGCCTCTCGACCGCCATCACCGGCATCGGCGGCGCCGTGCGCCTCGCCTCGGGCCGGGCCGAGACCGACATCACAGCCTCCATGGGCACCGGCGGCAATTTCCGCGTGCGCGGCCCGATCACCCTGTCCGCCCCCTTCAACGCCAATCTCGAAGCCGCGCTCAACGACCTTGTCGTCACCGACCCCGACCTTTACAGCACCACCCTGTCGGGCCAGGTCGGCATCAACGGCCCGCTCACCGGCGGCGCGGCCATCGCCGGCATCGTCAACCTGGGCCGCACCGAACTGCGGGTCCCCTCGGGCAGCGGTACGCGCTCGCCGGGCGACATCCCCGAGATCACGCATATCGGCGAGCCCGCCGCCGTGCGCCGGACCCGGGCCCGCGCCGGCATCATCGGCCAGGACCGCGACGGCGCTCCCGTGGTCTTTCCGCTCGACCTCGTGATCAACGCCCCCAACCGGATCTTCGTGCGTGGCCGCGGCCTCGACGCCGAACTGGGCGGCCGCGTCCGCCTTCAGGGGACCACGGCCGATGTGGTGCCCAGCGGCCTCTTCGAGCTCATTCGCGGACGGCTCGACATTCTCGGCCGCCGCCTCGAGCTGACGGAAGGGGTCATCGACCTGCGCGGCGCGCTCGACCCCTACCTGCGCTTCGTGGCCGAAACGGAAAACGACGGCATCCTGGTGCGCACCATCATCGAGGGGCTGGCCAGCTCACCCTCCGTCACCTTCGAATCCGTCCCCGACCTGCCCCAGGACGAGGCCGTTGCGCGCCTGCTCTTCGGACGCGGGCTCGACGACATATCGGCCTTCCAGGCGGCCCAGCTTGTCGCCGCCGCCGCCACCCTGTCGGGCCAGCGCTCGGGCGGTCTGGACATTCGCGGCGCGCTCGGCCTCAGCGATCTCGACGTGTCCACCTCCGAGGACGGTGCGACCCAGGTCACCGCCGGCGCCTACCTGTCGGAAAACCTGTATTCCGAGGTCACTGCCGACAGCGAAGGCAACCAGGAGATCAACCTGAACCTCGACATCGGCCGGAACGTCACGGTCAAGGGCTCGACCAGCACCACCGGCAATACCGGCGTCGGCATCTTCTTCGAAAAGGACTACTAAAGCGTTTCGCGCAAAACCTGAATCACAGCTTTTCGCGAAACGCAGCATGACAGCCGATCGTCGCACGCGTTTAGCATTTCGCTGATAGCTCAGGTCAAAGGCGAAACGCTTTGAGCCGCCTCGGGCGGTTCGGACGCCTCCGGCGCCAGCAACTCCGCAATGGCCCGGAACCGATCGGCCAGCGGGCTGGTCCTGCGCCACACCATGCCGACCTGCCGCTTGGGCTGCGGGTCGCGGAACCGAGCCACCGAGACCGGGGCCGACCGGGTTTCCACCGGCACCGCCATCTCGGGGATCAGGGTGATGCCCATGCCCGCGCCCACCATCTGAACCAGCGTCGACAGCGATGTGCCTTCCAGACCGTCGCGCGGTCCGCCGCCCGGAATGTTGCAAAAGGCCAGCGCCTGGTCGCGAAAGCAATGCCCTTCCTCCAGCAGCAACAGCCGCCGCTCGTGCAGCGCCGTCACCTCCGGCACCGGCGCCTCCGCCTCGGTCTCGGGCCGCACCAGCATCATCGGCTCCTCGAAGATCGCGCATTCCTCCAGCGACCGCTCCGACACCGGCAGCGCCACGATCGCCAGGTCCAGCCCGCCCTCGCCCAGTTCCGCGATCAGGCGCGGCGTGATGCTTTCACGCACCTGCACGTCCAGGTCGGGAAATTCCGCGCCCAGCCGCGTCAGGAATCGTGGCAGCAGGTAAGGTGCAATCGTCGGGATGACCCCCAGCCGCAGCCGCCCGCTCAGCCCCTCCTGCGCCTTGCGCGCAAGGTCCGACAGCTCATCGACCGACCGCAGGATCTCGCGCACCCGCTCGGCGAACTCCGCGCCGAACCCGGTCAGCCGCACCTCGCGCGTGGTACGCTCGAACAGCGCCGCCCCCGCCGCCGCCTCCAGCGCCTTGATCTGCACCGACAGCGCCGGCTGGGTCACCGCGCAGATCTCGGCGGCCTGCCCGAAATGCCCCACCCGGGCCAGCACCTCGAAATAGCGCAACTGTTTCAGCGAAAGGTTTTTCATAAGAAATATTTATCAATCTAATCAATAAATGCAACTTATTCTCATTGCATTGCCTTGCTATGGTCCGCCCGGAGAAGCGATTCCCGCGTTGCATCGCGCGCGGCAATGCTTACGTCTTCTCACGAAGCAATCGGCCCGGATCACGCGCATCCGGCAACGTCAGACAGCAAACCCTGGGAGAGACTCTATGGACGGCAACGATCTCGAAAACTCCGGCAAATGCCCGGTCATGCATGGTGCGACGCGGTTCAGCGTCCAGTCCAACCGCGATTGGTGGCCGAACCAGCTGAACCTCAAGATCCTGCATCAGAACACCCCTGAATCCGATCCCATGGGCCCGGACTTCAGCTATGCCGAAGCCTTCAAGGGCCTCGACATGGACGCGCTCAAGAAAGACCTGCACGCCCTGATGACCGACAGCCAGGACTGGTGGCCGGCGGATTATGGCCATTACGGCGGCTTCTTCATCCGCATGGCGTGGCACTCTGCGGGCACCTACCGCACCTCTGATGGTCGCGGCGGCTCGCGCTCGGGCACCCAGCGCTTTGCCCCGCTCAACAGCTGGCCCGACAACGGCAACCTCGACAAGGCCCGCCGTCTTCTGTGGCCGCTGAAACAGAAATACGGCAACGCCGTTTCCTGGGCCGACCTGATGATCCTCGCCGGCAACGTCGCCATCGAATCCATGGGCGGCCCGATCTTCGGCTTCGGCGGCGGTCGCAAGGACGTGTTCGAACCCGAGGAAGACGTCTACTGGGGTTCGGAAAAAGAGTGGCTCGCCACCTCCGACAAGCCCAACAGCCGCTATTCCGGCGAGCGCAAGCTGGAAGACCCGCTGGCCGCCGTGCAGATGGGCCTGATCTACGTCAATCCCGAAGGCCCCGACGGCCAGCCCGATCCGCTGGCCTCGGCCCGCGACATCCGCGAAACCTTCTCGCGCATGGCGATGAACGACTATGAAACCGTCGCCCTGACGGCCGGCGGCCACACCTTCGGCAAGGCGCACGGCGCGGGCGATCCCTCGCACGTGGGCAACGAACCCGAGGCCGGCGCGATGGAGGCCCAGGGCTTCGGCTGGCTCTCCACCTACGGTTCGGGCAAGGGCCGCGACGCCATCACATCGGGCATCGAAGGCGCCTGGACGCCCAACCCCACCAAGTGGGACATGGGCTATTTCGACGTGCTGTTCGGCTACGAATGGGAACTGGTCAAAAGCCCCGCCGGCGCGTGGCAATGGCAACCCAAGGACCAAAAGCCCGAGGATATGGCCCCCGATCCCGAGGACCCCTCGACCCGCAACCAGCACATCATGATGACCACCGCCGACATGGCGATGCGCATGGATCCCGAGTACGAGAAGATCTCGCGCCATTTCCACGCCAACCCCGACGAGTTCGCGGATGCCTTCGCCCGCGCGTGGTTCAAGCTGACCCACCGCGACATGGGCCCGCGCAACATGTATCTCGGCAACGAGGTGCCGGACGAGGTGCTGATCTGGCAGGATCCGGTGCCCGAGGTCGATCACCCGCTG
This sequence comes from Roseovarius atlanticus, assembly GCF_019802205.1. Lineage (GTDB taxonomy): Bacteria > Pseudomonadota > Alphaproteobacteria > Rhodobacterales > Rhodobacteraceae > Roseovarius > Roseovarius atlanticus_A. The sequence continues at coordinate 792,762 of NZ_JAHVHQ010000004.1, read as the reverse complement.
GTCGACGAGGCGGACGTGAAGACGCTCAAGGCCAAGATCCGCGATTCCGGTCTGTCGGTCTCCGAACTGGCCTATACCGCTTGGTCCTCGGCCTCGACCTTCCGCGGCTCTGACATGCGCGGCGGCGCCAACGGTGCCCGCATCCGCCTGGCCCCGCAAAAGGACTGGGAGGTCAACCAGCCCGAGCAACTGGCGAAGGTCCTGAAGGTGCTCGAAGGCATCAAGGCCGACTTCGACGCGTCGGCCTCCGGCGGGACAAAGATCTCGCTCGCGGACCTGATCGTTCTCGGCGGCAACGCGGCGGTCGAAGCATCGGCCAAGGCGGGCGGCCATGAAGTCACCGTGCCCTTCACCCCGGGCCGCACCGACGCCACCGACGAGATGACCGACGCCGAGTCCTTCGAGATCATGGAGCCGCAGGCCGACGGGTTCCGCAACTACCTCTCCGGCGACTTCACGGTTTCCGCCGAGGAACTGATGATCGACCGCGCGCATCTGCTGGGCCTTTCGGCGCCGCAGATGACCGTTCTGATCGGCGGGTTGCGGATGCTGGGCACCAACTACGGCGGCACCGCGCATGGCGTCTTTACCGACCGTCCGGGCACGCTCAGCAATGACTTCTTCGTCAACCTGATGGACATGGGCACCGTCTGGGAAGCCACCGATGACAAGGGCATGACCTTTGTCGGCAAGGACCGCAAGACCGGCGACAAGAAGTGGGACGCGACCCGCTGCGACCTCGTCTTCGGCTCCAACTCGCAACTGCGCGCCCAGGCCGAGGTCTATGCCCAGGCCGACAATGGCGGCAAGTTCGTCAAGGACTTCGTCAAGGCATGGGCCAAGGTGATGGATGCCGACCGGGTGCAACCGGGCTAAACCATTGCCATAACGTGCAAAAACAGACGGCGCTCCGGGTTCCCCCGGGGCGCCGTCGGCATTTCGGGCCACACCCTGCGCAAACTGTCGCACCCCGGCCCCGGCGGTCATCCAACCGCGCCGCCCGCACGTATCACGTGCAGAGAGGATGATATGAAACAGCTACCCAAAGACACCACGCTCCTGATCGTCGAGAATGACGACGTCTTCCGCGAGCAACTGTCCAAGGTCATGGCCAGCCGCGGCTTCGATCCGATCCCGGTCGGCACCGTGGCCGAGGCCGCCGCCGCGATCGAGACCCGCCAGCCCGCCTTCGCCATCATCGACCTGCATCTCGGCCAGGGCTCCGGGCTCGAGGTGATCGAGATGCTCAAGAAACAGCGAAACTCCGCCCGCGCCCTTGTCCTGACGGGCTATGGCGACACGCCCACGGCCGTCGCCGCCGTGAAACTGGGTGCTGTCGACTACCTCGCCAAGCCCGCCGACGGCGACGAGATCGTCGATGCCCTGCTTGCCGCCGAAGGGGTCCAGCCCCCCGCGCCGGAAAACCCGATTTCGCCCGAAGAGGCCAAGCGCGTGCACATCGAACGCTTCCTTGAACGCACCGACGGCAACATCACCAAGACCGCCGAGTTGCTGAACATGCACCGCCGCACCCTCCAGCGCATTCTCAAGCGCGCGCCCGATCTGGGCAAGGACGCGGGCTGACCGTGACGGGCGAAAACGATCCCCGACTGACGGTCTATTACGATGGCTCCTGCCCGCTCTGCCGTGCCGAGATCGGTTTCTACCGAAAACGCGACCGGGCAGGCCGCATCGCCTTCACCGATATCTCGCGCAGCGCTGGCGACCCGGCACCCGACCTTGACCGCGAGGCCGCAATGGGCCGGTTCCACACCCGCCGGCCCGATGGCACACTCGTGTCCGGCGCCGCCGGCTTCTTCGAGGTCTGGAAGCGCCTGCCCGGCTGGCGCCACCTCGCCAGGCTCTCCCGCATCCCCGGCGTCGTGCCCGTGGCCGAACTGGCCTACCGCGCCTTCCTGCGGCTGCGCCCGGCGCTTGTCCGTCTCCTCGGCCCCCGGCTGGAAGACCGCACCGAGGGGACGCGATGAACGATCAGAACCCGCCTGACCGCAAGCGCGCCGCGCGGGTTCCCACCGGGCGCTTTTCGCGCATGGCCCGCACCGGCGGCATGGCGACCGCGCTGGCCGGCAATATCGCCACCCGCGGCGGCTTGGACCTGCTGCGCGGCCGCAAACCCCGCCTGCAGGAACTGCTGATGACCCCGTCCAACGTCACCCGCGTGGCCGACCACCTGGCCAACATGCGCGGCGCGGCGATGAAGGCGGGCCAGCTTCTGTCGATGGAAACCGCCGACATGCTCCCGCCCGAGCTGGCCGAAATCCTCTCCCGCCTGCGCGCCGACGCGCATTTCATGCCACCCGCGCAGCTGAAGAAAGTGCTGACCGCCAACTGGGGCCGCGATTTCCTGCGCCATTTCAGGCGGTTCGACGTACACCCCATTGCCGCCGCCTCCATCGGGCAGGTCCACCGCGCCCAGACCCGCGATGGCCGCGACCTTGCGATCAAGGTGCAATATCCCGGCATCCGCGACAGCATCGACAGCGACATGCGCAACCTCGGCCTGATCCTGCGCCGCTCCGGCATGATGCCCGCCAGCTTCGACACCGACCGGATGCTGACCGACGCGGCGGCGCAATTGCACGAGGAAACGGATTACACGCGCGAGGCCGCCGCCCTCACCCGTTTCCGCGCCCATCTTGCCGACGATAGCGATTTCATACTGCCCGAGGTCCAGCACGACCTCAGCACACGGGACATCCTCGCCATGAGTTACGTCGAAGGCCAAAGCATCGACGCCGCCGCCGACATGGACCAGTCCACCCGCGACCGCATCGCCACGGCGCTCATCACGCTCACCTTGCGTGAGCTGTTCGAGTTGCACGACATGCAGACCGACCCCAATTTCGCCAACTACCGCTATCAGCCCGACACGGGCCGGATCGTCCTGCTGGATTTCGGCGCCACGGTGGAATTCGACGATGGGCGCGTGGACAGCTACCGCGCCCTTTTCAACGCCGCGCTGACCGGGGACGACGACGCCGCCTGGGACGCAATGATCGCCATCGGCCTCATCGGCACCGACACCTCCGCCACGGACCGCGCCCATATCCTGCGGCTTTTCGAACTCGCCGCCGAACCGCTTCGCGCGGGCGGCAGCCTCGATTTCGCCACCTCCGGCCTGCTGGCCCGCCTGCGCCGCGAGGGGCTTCTGCTGGCCGATGAACAGGTCGACATCCACGCGCCGCCCACCGACACGCTCTTGCTGCAACGCAAGGTTCTGGGCTGCTATCTGCTGGCCGAACGGCTCCGCGCCAGGGTCGATCTCGACCCGATCCTTGCGCGTTTCGCCTGATTTCAGCCCCGCTCCCGCTTGCAGCGTTCCGAGCAATAGCGCACCTCGTCCCAGACCTTCTCCCACTTCTTGCGCCAGGCGAAAGGCCGCCCACAGGCCGCGCAGACTTTCGTGGGCAGGTCCGATTTCCGCCGCATCTTCATGGTCTTCACCGTTCCTCTTCCACCGGGCTCCCGCAGGCCAAGGATAGCCCGTATCGCCCGCGCGTCACCCCGCATCCACGCCCGTCCTGCCGGTTTCGCCTTCCGTTTTTCAAGTGACGTGAAGGCATCTTCCCATTCGTTTGCTTGCAGAGCCGGAACACTAAGTTATGTTTTCGGGATCAGCCCGAGGATCAACCCGGGCGATATCCAGGGAGATATTCATGAAAACCAAGACAGTCCTTGCCGCCGCACTTCTCGCTTCCACGACGATGACCGGCGCCTCGGCCGAAACGCTGCGATGGGCCCGCGCGGGCGACTCGCTGACGCTCGACCCCCACGCCCAGAACGAAGGGCCGACGCACACGCTCTCGCACCAGATCTACGAGCCGCTGATCATCCGCGACCACTCGGGCGAGTTCCAGGCCGCTCTGGCGACCGACTGGGCGCCGAAAGAGGACGACCCGAACGTCTGGGTCTTCACCCTGCGCCAGGGCGTCACCTATCACGACGGCGCCGACTTCACCGCCGAGGACGTGGTGTTCTCGATCAACCGTGCCAAGTCCGAAACCTCCGCGATGAAGGAACTCCTGACCTCGATCAAAGAGGTGCGCGCCGTTGACGACCACACCGTCGAATTCGTCACCGACGGCCCCAACCCGATCCTGCCCGCGAACCTCACCAACCTCTTCATGATGGACAAGGGCTGGGCCGAGGAGAACGACGCCGTCGCCGTGCAGGACGTGGCAGGCGGCGAAACCACCTTCGCCTCGTCAAACACCAACGGCACCGGCGCCTTTACCCTGGTCAGCCGCGAACCCGACGTGAAGACCGTGCTGGAAGCCAACGAGAATTACTGGGGCAAGGACGAGTTCCCCCTCGACGTGACCGAAATCGTCTACACCCCGATCCAGAACGCCGCCACCCGCGTGGCAGCACTTCTCTCGGGCGAGGTCGACTTCATCCAGGACGTGCCGGTGCAGGACCTGGGCCGCGTCGGCGACACTGACGGCCTCGTCGTCAAGACCGCGCCGCAGAACCGGGTGATCTTCTTCGGCATGAACATGGGCCCCGACGATATCGAGAATGACGATGTCGATGGCGCCAACCCCCTGGCCGACGCCAAGGTGCGCAAGGCGATGTCCATGGCCATCAACCGCGACGCCATCAAGAAGGTCGTCATGCGCGAACAATCCCAGCCCGCGGGCATGATCGCACCGCCCTTCGTCAACGGCTGGAACGAGGAAATGGACAGCAGCGCCACCACCGACATCGAGGCCGCCAAGGCCCTGATGGAAGAGGCCGGCTATGGCGACGGCTTCAGCATCCAGCTTGATTGCCCCAACGACCGCTACGTCAATGACGAGGCGATCTGTCAGGCCGCCGTGGGCATGCTGGCGCAGATCGGCGTCACCGTGAACCTCGATGCCAAGCCCAAGGCACAGCACTTCCCGCTGATCGAGAACGGCGAGACGGATTTCTACATGCTGGGCTGGGGCGTTCCGACCTACGATTCGGAATACATCTTCAACTTCCTCGTCCACACCCGCGGCGAGGAACGCGGCAGCTGGAACGGCACGGGCTATTCCAATTCCGACCTTGACGCCAAGATCGTCAGCCTCGCCTCGGAAACCGATCTCGAGGCGCGCAACGCCACGATCAACGAGATCTGGCAGGTGGTTCAGGACGAACAGCTCTACATCCCGATCCACCACCAGGTGCTGAACTGGGGCATGACCGACGCGGTCGGCACCGAGGTCAGCCCCGAGGACGATCCCAAGTTCAAGTTCTTCGAGATGAACTAAGCCAATCGCGGGCGGCCTTCCGGGGCCGCCCGCCTGCCGTCACAGCCAGCAAAACAACCGCGCGTGACGACCGCTTCGGGGACGAAACATGCTAGCTTACATCATCCGGCGCGTGGCCCAGTCCGCGCTTGTGCTTCTCGTGGTGGGCCTCGTGGCCTTCGCCATGTTCCGCTTTGTCGGCGATCCGGTCGACAACATGCTGGGACAGGAACGCACCGTCGCCGATATCGAGCGCCTGCGCTCCGAACTCGGCCTCGATCAGAATTTCGTTGTCCAGTACTACAAGTTCCTGACCAACGCCGTTCAGGGCAATTTCGGCCTCAGCTACCGCCAGGGGCGCCCCGTCGCCGATATCCTGATCGAACGTCTGCCCGCCACGCTGGAACTGGCCTTCGTGTCGGGGCTTCTGGCGCTGATCGGCGGGATCGGGCTTGGCATCTACACCGCGATCCGAAGGCGCGGGGTCTCGGCGAACATCATCATGACGGCCTCTCTCATAGGGGTCTCGCTGCCCACCTTCCTGATCGGCATCCTGCTGATCTATGTTTTCTCGGTCGAGCTTGGCTGGCTGCCCAGCTTCGGACGCGGCGAGGTCACCTGGGTCAACGGCTGGTCCACCGGGTTCCTGACGAAATCTGGCCTCCAGGCGCTGATCCTGCCCGCCATCACGCTGGGCCTTTACCAGATGACACTAATCATGCGGCTGGTGCGCACCGAGATGCTCGAGGTGCTGCGCATGGACTACATCCGCTTCGCCCGCGCCCGCGGCATCCGTGAACGCGCCATCAACTTCCGCCACGCGCTGAAGAACACGCTGGTGCCGGTCATCACCATCACCGGGCTTCAGCTGGGCTCCATCATCGCCTTCGCCATCATCACCGAAACGGTGTTCCAGTGGCCCGGCGTCGGGCTCTTGTTCATCAACGCGATCCAGTTCGTCGACATCCCCGTCATGGCCGCCTACCTGATGATGATCTCCGTCATGTTCGTCGGCATCAACCTGATCGTCGACATGCTCTATTTCGCCATCGACCCGCGCCTGCGCGTGGACCGTAGCGCTGCAGGAGGCCACTGATGACCAATACCCCCGTCACACCCCCGGCGCCGAAAGTCCGCGACAGCCGTTTCCGCCGCATCTGGGAAAGCGATTTCATGTGGTCCTTCCGGCACGCGCCGGTCGCCATCGCCTCCTTCGCAGTGGTGCTGATCCTGATCCTCTCGGCGGTCTTCGCGCCGCTCATCGCGCCCTTCGATCCGTTCAACCCCGCGTCTCTGAACCTGATGAACGGCTTCACGCCGCCGGGCGAGGCCAACGCCTTTACCGGCGACACGTTCATCCTGGGCACCGACGACCAGGGCCGCGACGTCTTTTCGACCATCCTCTACGGGATGCGCATCTCGCTGTTCGTTGGCTTCGCGGCGGTCTTCCTCGCCATGCTGATCGGCGTCACGCTGGGGCTGATCGCGGGCTATGTCGGCGGTTGGACCGAGACGATCATCATGCGCATCGCCGACGTGCAGCTCACTTTCCCGGCGATCCTCGTGGCCATGCTGATCTTCGGCATCGCCAAGGGCATCACGCCCCCCGCCTATCGCGACCAGATGGCGCTCTGGGTGCTGATCCTGGCCATTGGCCTTTCGGACTGGGTGCAGTTCGCCCGCGTCGTGCGCGGCACCACTCTGGTTGAGAAAAACAAGGAATACGTCCAGGCCGCCCGCTTGATCGGCCGCTCGCCCTTCATCATCATGCTCAGGCATATCCTGCCCAACGTGCTGAACCCGGTGCTGGTCATCGCCACGATTTCGCTGGCGCTCGCCATCATCGCCGAGGCCACGCTCAGCTTCCTCGGCGTCGGCGCCCCGCCCACCAAACCCTCGCTCGGCACGCTCATCCGCATCGGGCAGGAGTTCATGTTCTCCGGCGAATGGTGGATCCTGCTCTTCCCCGCCGGGACGCTCCTGGCGCTGGCCCTGTCGATCAACCTGCTGGGCGACTGGCTGCGCGACGCATTGAACCCGAGGCTGAGATGACCCCCCGTGCCCTCGACACACGCCGCCGCCCCGCGCGCTCAGTCCGCGCCGCCCTCGCCCGCGACTTCGCGCGCGTCGGTGCACCACTTGTCGTCGACCCTGCGCCATTCCACGTCGCCTTCGGTCGCGTGCACGGTGATCCTCGCGGTTTCCGAGGTCACCACATCCGCCCCGATCATCGTCAGGAACAGGGCAAGGGCTTCGGCGCTCAGACACATGGGCGATCTCCTTCGCATGCGCGGCCGCCCTCTCCGCGGCGGCCCGTTGCGCGTCACCATCATGCAGCCGCGCTGCATGACCATTCCTTAAGATACAGCACGCTCCCCTCCTGTCCCGAAAAACATGGACACATGCCCGTGAGACAGCCGAAAGACGCAACCGCATGACAGACACTCCCGTCCTCTCCGTTCGCGACCTGACCGTGGAAATCCCCACGCGCCACGGCATCCTGCGCCCCGTCGACCAGGTCAGCTACGACATCCGCGCCGGCGAAATCCTTGGCGTGGTGGGCGAATCCGGCGCCGGCAAATCCATGACCGGCAACGCCGTGATCGGCCTTCTGGACCCGCCCGCCCGCATCACAGGCGGCGAGGTCCTGCTGAAGGGCGAGCCGATCCACGACATTCCGCGCACCAAACTGCGCCGCCTCCGGGGCAAGCATATGGGCATGATCTTTCAGGACCCGCTGACATCGCTCAACCCGCTTCTGACCATCGGCGACCAGCTGACCGAGACCATCACCGAGCACCTGAACGTGGGCCAGGACGAGGCCCGCAAACGCGCCATCGCGGCGCTGGACGAGGTCGGCATCCCCGCCGCCTCGGCCCGCATCGGCAGCTACCCCCACGAGTTTTCCGGCGGGATGCGCCAGCGCGTCGTCATCGCCCTCGCCCTCTGCGCCGAGCCCGAACTGGTCATCGCCGACGAGCCGACCACCGCGCTCGACGTCTCCGTCCAGGCCCAGATCGTGGCGCTTCTGAAACGCCTCTGCCGCGAACGCGGCGTGGCCGTCATGCTGGTCACCCACGACATGGGCGTGATTGCCGAGGCCGCCGACCGCGTCGCCGTGATGTATGCCGGCCGCCTTGCCGAACTTGGCCCGGTGCGCGAAGTCATCACCAACGCCCACCATCCCTATACCGCGGGCCTCATGGCCTCGACCCCGCTGGCCAGCGTCGGCCAGAAGCGCCTGAAACAGATCCCCGGCGCCATGCCCCGCCTGGGCGCCCTGCCCGACGGCTGCGCCTTCCACCCGCGCTGCGAATACGCGCAAGACAAATGCCGCCGCGATCCCGGCCCCAGCCTTCAGGCCTGCGACGGCCGCGCCGCCTGCTGGTTCCCGCTCGGCACCACGCAAAAGGAGGACACCGTCGCATGAGCGCCCTGATCTCCATCCGCAACCTCACCCGCCGCTTCGACGTCTCGAAACCCTGGCTCAACCGCGTGATCGAGCGGCTGAACAAGGCCTACCTGACCGCCGTCTCCGACGTCTCCTTCGATATCGAGGAAAACAGCGTCTACGCGCTGGTGGGCGAAAGCGGCTCTGGCAAGTCCACCATCGGCAAGATCGTCGTCGGCCTCACGCCGCCGTCCGAGGGCAGCGTGAAGATCAACGGCACGGACCTCGCCACCGAAACCGACGCCGCCAAGATCGAGGCCGTTCGCGACGAGATTCAGATGATCTTTCAGGACCCCTTTGCCTCGCTCAACCCGCGCTGGCGGGTGCGCGACATCATCGCCGAGCCCGTCGCGGCCAAGGGCGGCGACACCTCCGGCCTCGCGGAACGCCTGCTGGAACAGGTCGGTCTCTCCGCCGCCGACGCCTCCAAGTACCCGCACGAGTTCTCCGGCGGCCAGCGCCAGCGGATCTGCATCGCCCGCGCGCTGGCCTCCGAACCCAAGATCATCGTCTGCGACGAACCCACCTCCGCGCTCGACGTCTCGGTGCAAAGCCAGGTCCTCAACCTCATGTCCGACCTGCGCGAGGAGTTTGGCCTCACCTATCTCTTCATAAGCCACGACCTGACCGTCGTGCGCCACATGGCCGACCGGATCGGCGTGCTCTACCTGGGCCGGCTGGTCGAGGAGGCCCCCCGTGATGCGCTCTTCACCGATCCCAAGCATCCCTACACCCAGATGCTCTTTGATGCCGCCCCCCGCATGGATGCCTTCGGGCGCGAGGTCGACCCGCCCAAGGGTGAGATCCCCGACGCGATCAACCCGCCGTCGGGCTGCGCCTTTCACCCGCGCTGCCCCATCGCCATCGACAGATGCAGCAAGGAACGCCCCGAAATGCGCCTGCTGGGCCAGACCCGCGTCGCCTGCCACCGGGCGGAATAGCGCCGCATCCGCTGCTTCAGGCACGGCTATGAAACCGCGTATCGGGCACGCCAGGCCGGCCTGTTGATCAGGGCGGCCGGGACTTAGGTATTACCACATATTGGAAATATCACTTTACCAATTTGCCGGTTTGCCATTACGCTCGGACGCGTCGGAAACCTGAAAATACAGGACCGGCACGAATGGGAGGAAACACATGACCAACAAACTGACCACGCGGCGCAACGCGCTGCGCACCATTGCCGGTGCGGGGGCCGCCACGCTCGCCGCACCGCATATCGCCGGGGCGCAGGCCAACGGCACCACCTGGAAAATCCAGACAAGCTGGCCCGGCGGCGCCGGCCTGCAAATCTTCAAGGACTGGTGCGGCAGCATCGCCGAAAAGACCGGCGGCGAGCTGACATTCCAGCCCTTCGGCGCCAATGACGTCGTTGGCGACTTCCAGCTTTACGACGCGGTCAAGAACGGCGTGCTGGAAGCGGTGAACCCCTTCACCATCTACGCCCAGGGCATCATCCCGGCGGCCACGTTCCTGACGTCCATCCCGCTCGGGATGCGCAACCCGCATGAATTCGACGTGTTCTACTACGGCCTCGGTGGCATCGACATCGCGCGCGAACTTTACGCCGCACAGGGCCTGCATTTCGTCGGCCCCGTCCACCACGGCCCCAACATCATCCACTCCAAGGTTCCAATCCGCTCGATCGACGACTTCGCGGGCCGCAAGATGCGCCTGCCCGGCGGCATGGTCGCCGAGATCTTCAACGAGATCGGCGCCGAAACCACGGTTCTGCCCGGCTCGGAAATCTTCCCGGCGCTGGAGAAAGGCACCATCGACGTGGCCGACTATGTGGGCCCCGCCGTGAACTACGCCCTCGGTTTCAGCCAGGTCACCGACTACATCGTCATGGGCCCTCCGGGCTTCATGTCGCTCTACCAGCCGGTCGACACCATGGACATCACTGTGGGCATGGACGCCTGGGAAGCCCTGTCGCCCGAGATGAAGAAATTCGTCGAGATGGAAACCCATGTCTATTCCGACATGCACCACGCCGCGATCCAGGCCGCCGACCAGGAAGCCTGGGAAAAGTTCGAGGCCGACGGCACCGAGGTCACCCGCCTCAGCCAGGACGACGTGGCCCTGATGACCGAGGTCGCCGTGCCGATCTGGTTCGACTACGCCAACCGCGATCCGCAGGCCGCGCGCGTCTTCAAGATCCAGCTCGACTACATGCAGTCCGGCTCGCTGGGCTATGTCGATCCGGCCCTGACCGAGGGACTCGAGCTCAAGCTCTGATCCCCCGACCGATCCGCCGCCCGGGGGCCGCGTGCTCCCGGGCGGCATTTTCCAACGCTTTCAACGAGTGAGGACCGCAATGCCGGGGCTCAGCTTCACGCTGCCGCATTGGCTGTACTGGGTGGGACTGATCGTCTTTCCCATCATCGCGATGATCCTGTCGCGCCGACCACAGCCCGAAGAGAAACGTTACACCCTGCCGCTGGCCTACATGATCGCCGTCACCGGCGGCATCCTCGGCCTGCACCGCTTTTACCTCAAGAGCCTGTGGGGCCTGGTCTTCATTCCGATCTTCCTGTTCATTCTCTACGCCAACGCGCAGACCCAGGACGCCCGCACCATCCTGTCGGGCTTCGACAACGATCTGCGCGTGGCCCAGCGGGTGATCGACCGCGAACAGGGCCGCGTCGAAGAGGCCCGGGCCGACCTGCCCGACCTTCAGGCCGCCTATGACGAGGCCGAGGAGGGCAGCTTCACCCAGCGCGCCGCCGAACGCCGCCTGAACCGGGCACAGGACACGCTCGAAAACGGCGCCGCCCGCCTCGAAGAGGCCCAGGCCTCGCTGGAAGAGATCCGCCCGCAACAGATCGAGGCGTTCCGCACCCGCGCCTGGTGGGACAATGCCGCGGGCTATGCGTTCTACGCCATCCTCGCGCTTCTGGCGATCGACCTTCTGCTGATGCCCATGCTGGTGCGCCGCGCCAACCAGCAGATCCCGCCCGAGGAGGTGTCAGAGACAGAAAAGGCCCTTGCCGCACACGAGGCAGAGGAAAGCCCCAAGCGCGACAGCGACTATGCAGAGAACTGGATCGACCGCCTGTCGCTCTTCTGCGGTGAATTCGTGGCCTATTGGGCCGTCATCGCCGTTTTCGTCTATTACTATGAGGTGCTGGCCCGTTACGTGTTCGGCTCGCCAACCAACTGGGCGCACGAGGCGATGTACCTGATGTTCGGAATGCAATACCTGATCTCGGGCGCCTACGCGATGCTGACGGAAACCCACGTGCGCGTGGACATCTTCTATGCCCCGATGCGCAAGAAGAACAAGGCATGGGTCGACCTGCTGACCTCGATCTTCTTCTTCATCTTCGCCGGCACCCTGCTGGTCACTTCCTGGATCTTCGCCATGGACGCCATTGCCGTGCCGTCGGGCAACGCGGTCATCTCCGACTGGGCGCGCGGCCAGATCACCTTCGGCGAGATGGTCTCGGGCTTCGGCATCGACCAGTGGACCAACCCCAACATCCGCTGGGGCGAGATCAGTTTCAACGAATGGGAAGTGCCGCTATGGCCGATGAAGTGGGTCATGGTGATGGGCGGGCTGCTGCTCGTCCTGCAAGGCATCTCGAAACTGTCGAAAGACATCCGTGAAATCGCACGGGGGAACTGAGGCACATGGGTATTGAAATCGACATCGCGTGGCTCACGCTCATCATGTTCGGCAGCCTTCTGGCGCTCCTGATGGCGGGCCTGCCACTGGCCTTCGTCACCGGCGGCCTGGCCTGCGTGTTCCTCTTCATCCTCGGCGATGAACGCGCGCTCAACATCGTGCCAAGCCGCATCTTCCCGCTGATGACCAACTATCAGCTCTCGGCGATCCCGCTCTTCATCTTCATGGCCGCGATGCTGGAAAGGGCGGGCATCATCAACGACATGTTCGACGTGATCTACAAGGTCATGGGCGGGCTCAAGGGCGGGCTGGCCGCCGCCACCATCATCGCCTCCACGATCCTCGCCGCCATGGTCGGCGTGATCGGCGCGGCGGTGGTCACCATGGGCATCATCGCCCTGCCCGCCATGCTGAAACGGCACTACGACCCCAAGATCGCCATGGGCTCGATCATGGCCGGCGGCACGCTGGGCATCCTGATTCCGCCCTCGATCCTCGCCATCATCTACGCCGTGGTGGCCGAGCAATCGGTGGGCGAGCTCTTCATCGGCGCGGTCATCCCCGGCCTGATGCTGTCGGGGATGTATATCGCCTACGTGGTCATGCGCAGCTACATCAACCCCGCGCTCGGCCCCGCGATCCCGGTCGAGGAACGCGTCTCGAACCGCGAAAAGGTACAGCTGATCGGCAAGATGGCGGCCCCCATCACGCTGGTCGCGGTTGTCCTTGGCATCATCTTCTCGGGTGTCGCCACGCCGGTCGAGGCCGCGGGCATCGGCACCTTCGGGGCCTTCATCGTCGCCGCCATCCACCGCAAGCTTGACTGGCCCACCATCCGCGAGGCCTGTACCACCACGCTCAAGGCTTCGGCCATGGTCATCTGGATCATGTTCGGCGCCACGATCTTCGTCGGCCTCTACGTTCTGGAAGGCGGGCAGCAATTCGTGCAGGACGCGCTTGCCGCCACCGGCCTCGGCCCCTGGGGCATCCTGATCCTGATGCAGATCCTGCTGGTGATCCTCGGCATGTTCCTCGACTGGGTCGGCATCCTGCTCCTCTGCGTGCCGATCTTCGTACCGATCATCAAGGCGCTGGGGGCCGCCGCCTTCGGCCTCGACAGCCCCGAGGACCTGGTGCTGTGGTTCGGCGTGCTTTACCTCGTGAACATGCAGATGAGCTTCCTGTCGCCGCCCTTCGGCTACGCGCTCTTCTATCTGCGCGGGGTCGCGCCGCCGGAAATCCCGATGTCGGACATCTTCAAATCCGCCCTGCCCTTCCTGTTCCTGCAGATCGTCGGGCTGGTGCTCTGCATGGTCTTCCCGCAGATCATCACCTGGCTGCCCAGGCTGATCTACGGCTGATCGCGAAACGGTCCCCGCCCCGCGCGGGGGCCGACGTCCAACCTGAACCTCCGGCTAGCCCAGCACCTCCGCCACCAGCGGGTTCGGGAACCGGCGCTCCAGCGTCACCGAACGCCAGATTGCACACGTTCACACGTCGCTGGCCCTCGACGTTTCCACCAGACCGGCCCCAAGCGCGAACCAGACCATCTGCGCGTCGGTCTCGAGGCCCAGCACGCTCTTGATCTGGTAGTGATTGTTTCGCACCGTCTTGACGCTGATCGACAACGCGTCGGCAATCTCTTCAGCCGGCCAGCCGCTTGCCAGCAGGCGCAGGATTTCCGTCTGGCGCGTGCTCAGCTCATCCAGGCCCGAGCCGGTGCCGGAAATCCGGTCCTGCGCGATTGCCTCGATCACGTCGGGCGAGATCACGGTCCGCCCTTCCAGCACCCCCAGGATGGCCCTGATCAGGTTCGCCGGATCGCTGCTCTTGGTGACATATCCCGCCGCCCCGGCTTCGACGGATTTCAGCGCGAAGGCCGAACCCTGGTGCATGGTGAAAACCACGACACGGGCGGTCTCGTCGTATTGCCGGATATGGCGGATCGCCTCGATGCCGCTTGCGCCCGGCAGGGTCACGTCCATTACCACCACGTCCGGCTTCGTCTCGCGATAGCGGATGTAGGCGCTGCGCGCATCCTCGGCCTCGGAGACGATGCGCAGGCCCGGTTGCAGGTCTATCAGGCGGCGATACCCCTCGCGCACGACCGGGTGATCGTCGACGATCATGATGCGGTGCTCGATCATGCGGCGCTTCGCACGATGGCGCCGGGAACGGTCACGTCGACCCTGACACCGTCAACCGTCTGTTGCATGTTCAACCGACCGCCCATGGCCGCCGTGCGCTCGGTAATGCCGAGGATGCCGTGGCCCCGCCGCTCCCCGGCCAGCTTCCCGCCGCCATCGTCCTCGACCGTGAGCGTGATGTCGTCCTCTCTCTGGCGCAGGATCACCCGGACATGCTTCGGCGCGCCATGCCGCATCGCGTTCGTCACGCATTCCTGAACGATACGGTAAAGGTCCAGCGCCACGGCATCCGTCAACCCGCCTTCGTCCAGGTCGTAGTCCAGTGTCAGGCGCGTGCCGCGCTGCGTTTCCCACCCGTTCAACATCGTGCGCAGACTGGCGGCAAGGCCGACCTCCTCCAGGTCCGGCGGCCGCAGGCGGGCGAAGGCCCCGCGCAGGCAATCCATCATGTTGCGGATATTGGCCCCCACGTCCGCCGCGTCGCGCTCGATATCGGGGCGGTCACCCGCGGCGGCAAAGCGCATCGAGGCCGCAAGCGCAGCCGTCGCGGTGAGTGTCTGGCCGAACTCGTCATGCAGGTCGCGGGCCAGCTGCCGCCGTTCCACGTCCTCGACTTCGATCAACTTGCGGGTCAGCGCGCGGCTCTGCTCGGCGCTGGCCTTCAGGCGCTCGGCCAGGTGGTTGACGGCCTGGGCAATCTGGCCGAACTCCCGCGCCCCGCCCAGTTCGACCCGCGCATCCAGGTCGCCGCGCGCCAGCCGGTCGAGCCCGGACACGATGCCGCGCACCGGACCGAGCCGCCAGACAATCGCCGCCGAGCCCAGAAGCAGCACGCCGGCCGCCATCGCCAATGTCTGCCACAGGGCCAGCCGCGTACGCTGCCAAGCCAGGGTCGCCGCCGCCACCGGATCGAACGAGGCCTCGATGCGAAACGCGCCGCTTTGCGAGGCAGAGCCGGACCGGACGACCGACGCGGGCGGCTCGAACATCCGTCCGGCCAGGTCGCGAAACCAGCCGGGCGCGATCTGCCCGAAGACCTGCCAGCCGGCACAAAGACGGCGCTCCGAGATCATCCGCTGGTCGAACCGGATGCAGGTGCCCGGCGCCATCACGCCCAGAAGCTTGATCGACGTCATCTCGGCATAAAGCGGGTCGCCCACGCGCGGCTCCATGTGATAGTTCCGCTCCAGCACATAGCTGGCCCGCGTCAGCGTCGTCTGGGTGTCGCTCCGGGCGGTCCGGTACGCATCGGCCGCCGCCAGGCCAAGCGTGATCGCGGCCGCCAGCGCCGTCACCAGCCAAAGCGTGAAGACCAGTCGAAATCGAAGGCTCATGTCGTTTCCTCCCTGAACGGGCTGCCTCCAAGGATCGGGCAAACCGGCCGTCCTGTCTCGGGCAATTTGCCCGACATGCGCCGAAAATGCCTGCGAAATCTTTTTTGCATGTCCCGGACGTGCTTCTGTGATCCGGGCAACAGGAGGACCGCATGGAGGATATCACGGACAGCACGACCATCGAGCAGACAGATCCCGCGGCAATGCTGGCGGCCCGGATGGAAGCGGGCCTCGTGGGGCACGCGGTGCTGGTGGAGCGGCTGATGATCGCGCTCCTGACCGGCGGGCACGTCCTGATCGAAGGCGCACCGGGCCTTGCCAAGACCCGTTCGGTGCGGCGTCTGGCCGACGGGGTCGAGGGCAGCTTTGCCCGCATTCAATGCACGCCCGACCTGATGCCATCGGACGTCACCGGCACGCAGATCTACCGGCAGGACAGCGGGGCGATGGAATTCCTGCCCGGCCCGGTCTTTCACAACCTTGTCCTGGTGGACGAGATCAACCGCGCCCCACCCAAGGTGCAATCCGCCCTTCTCGAAGCAATGGGCGAAGGCCAGGTCACCGCCGGCGGCCGGACGCGCCCCCTGCCTGACCCTTTCATGGTCATCGCCACGCAGAACCCGCTCGAGCAGGAAGGCACCTTCCCCCTGCCCGAGGCACAGCTTGACCGATTCCTGATGCATGTCGTCCTGGATTTGCCCGATGAGGCCGCCGAGATGGAAATTCTCGACCTTGTCGAGACGGAACTGCGCACCCATGCCGGGCGCGACGCCCCGACGCTGGATCACGCGACGCTCGCCGCCATGCAGGAAGAGGTGCTTCAGGTCCACCTGTCGCCCGCATTGAAACACTACATGGTGGCGCTGGTGATGGCGACGCGCGGTGCGAGCGACGCCGTCGACCTGACCGACCGGATTCGCCACGCGGTCAGCCCGCGCGGCACCCTTGCGTTGGCGTCGAGCGCCCGTGCCCGCGCCTGGCTGCACGGCCGCGACTACGCGGTGCCCGAAGACATCGTGGCCCTGGCGCCCGACGTGCTCTGCCACCGCATGGCGCCGACCTGGCGGGCGCAGGCCGAAGGCCACACCTCCCGGACGATCCTGGCCGAGATCCTTTCGGCGGTTCCGCCGCTATGACCCTGCCCCGGGCCTCCGGGGCCGAGGTCTCCCTCGACCGTCTCGTCGCGATCGGCGGCCTCGTCGCGGGCAAACCTGCGCCCGGTCTCTCCCAGGGGGTCGCGGGTGGTCTCTCCGGCCCGCGCCGCGGCGAGGGTGGCGATCTCTTCGACCTGCGCCCGTTCCAGGACGGCGACGATCCGCGCCGGATCGACCCGGCCGCAACGGCCCGCAGCGGACGGCCGCAGGTCCGCAGCCGGCACGAGGAAGTTGACCGCACGCTTCTGCTGGTCGCCGATTTCCGCCCTCCGATGCTCTGGGGCACACGCGGACGTTTCCGCTCGGTCGCCGCCGCAGAGGCGCTGGCCGTGGAAGGCTGGCGTGCGGTTCTGACCGGGGGACGCGTCGGCGCGATGATCGTCACCGGCAGCGCCATCGAGATGCTGGATCCGCGCCCGCGCGAAGCCGCGATGCTGCGCCTGGCGGGTGCCTTGTCCCGCGCGCATGCGGCGGCGCTCGGCGCTCCGGATGCCGGCCATGAAAGCCTTGCGGCAATCCTGGAATCCGTGACCACGCGCACCGCGCCGGGCACCGCCGTCTGCCTGGCGACCGGGCTCGATACGCCCGGCGCGGATTTCGGCATGGCGGTGGCGGCCTTGATGCGGAAATGCCCGTTCGAGGTTCTCTTGGTGCAGGACAGCGTCGAGACCGCGCCGCCCAAGGGCCGGTTCTCGGCACGCATCGACGGGCGCGTCAGACCCGGCCGCTTCGGCCCCCCCGCCTCTGCTGATCGCCTCGCAGGCCACGCCATACCGCACCGGATCCTGAACGCCGCAGACCCGGTGCAGGCGGAGGCCGCATGACACCCGAGGAGCTGACCGCCCGTCTCGCCGACATCCGCATCCCCGAAGGCTTTGCCCGCTTCGGCCTGCACGACGCGCTGGCGGCGGCGGCGCTCGGCCTGATCGCGGGACTGCTCATTGCACGGCTGGCAAGGGTCGCCACCATCCGCAAGACGCGACCGGCCGAGACGGCCCGCGCCGCCATCGCCCGGTTGTCCGATGCCGATCCCCAGGCCCGGCTCGCCGGACTTGCCGCCCTTCTGCGGGATCTTGGCGGCACGCCCCCGGACGAGCTGCGCGAGGCGCTCTACAACCCGCGCCACCCGCTTGATCCGGCCACGCTGGAAACCGCCGTCATGGCCGCTGCCCGGCAAAGGGCACACCGATGAGTTTCGCTTTCCCTTGGGCCGCGCTGCTGTTGCCTCTGCCACTTCTGCTCTTTCACCTTCTGCCAGGACGCCGGATCGCGACCGGCGCCCTGAGCCTGCCACCCGCCATCGCGGAAACCTTCCGCCCCGTCGATGCGGCGCCCGTGCGGCGTCATGCGGTCATGACCGCCCTGGTCCTGGCATGGCTCCTGCTGGTCGCCGCCCTGACCGGCCCGCGCATGGAACGCACGCTTGACGTGGTGCCGGCCTCGGGGCGCGACATCGTCCTCGCGCTCGATCTCTCCGGCTCGATGGAACGCGAGGATTTCGTCCTGGACGGCGCACAGGTCTCGCGCCTCGCCGCCGTCCAGCGCACGGGCGCGCGTTTCGTCCGCGGCCGGACGGGCGACCGTGTCGGGCTGGTCGTCTTCGGCGACCGCGCCTATGTCGCGGCGGCCCTGACGCATGACGTCTCCGCTGTCGCACAGGTGATCGAAACCGCCCAGATCGGGGTCTCCGGCAAGGCCACGGCCATCGCGGATGGCCTTGGTCTGGCGCTTCGCCGCCTTCGCGCGCGCGAATCCGAAAGCCGCGTGATCGTGCTTTTGTCCGACGGGCAGGATACCACCGGAACGGTCGATCCCGTTGCCGCTGCGGTCACCGCCGAAACGCTGGGCGTGCGGATCTACACCATTGCACTCGGCCCGGCCGATCTCGAAACCGCCCCGGCGGCCCGCGACGCGGTCGACAGCGACACCTTGCGCCGCATTGCCGAGGCCGCGCAGGGCCAGACCTTCCGCGTGCGCACCACCGAGGACCTCGTGGCGGTAACCGAGGCCATCGACCGGCTCGAGCCCAGCCTGGCCGACGCCCCCCCGATCCGCGGCTGGCAGAACTACTGGCCCTGGCTGGCCGGCGCGGCGCTGGCGATGCTGGCGACGGCGCTCGGGTTGCAGGCGCGGGAGGCGGCGTGACGGACCTGTGGCAGATCATCCTGCTGCGCCCGCTGTGGCTGATCGGCGTTCCGCTGTCCTTGCTGGCCGGGGCCGCCGTCGCCCTAAGGGGCGGCGGACTGGACCGATGGCGCCGCGTCGTCGACCCGGACCTGCTGCTTGCCCTGCGCCGCCTGGGCCATGTCGTGGACGGGCAGCGCGACTCCGGGCCATGGCTGCTGGCCGTTGCCGGCGCCCTGACCGCGTTCGGGCTGGCCGGGCCGGCCACCCGCGATCCCGACGCGCCGAGGCTGCGCAATCTCGACGCGGTCATGATCCTGATGGACCTGTCCCCGTCGGTGACCAAAGGCGGCGGCTTCGATGACGCCCAGGCCGCCGTGTCGCGCCTGATCGACCGTCACGGCACGCGGCCCGTGGCCTTGGGCGTCTACTCCGCCGAAAGCTTTCTGGTCAGCGTGCCAACCGAGGACCCGGCCGCCCTGCAAACGGTCATCGCCGTGGCGGACACCGAGACGATGCCGGTGGGCGGCAGCCGCCCCGACCGCGCCCTCGACCTCGCGCGCCAGACCCTGGCCGACGCGGCCGCGGCGCATCCGGACGTGGTGCTCGTCTCCGACGGCGGCGGCGCCGGCCCCGAGGCGCAGGACCGGGCCCGCCAGATGGCGGCGGCGGGCCTGCGCGTCTCGGCCGTGTTCGTGGCGCCCGACGCCCCGCCCTACGGCATGCCCGCCGCCGACCGCGAGGCGCTTGCCTCGGTCGCAAGCGCGGGCGGCGGCGTGATCGTGGATGCGTCCGATATCGCGGGCGTCGAGACGATCCTGAGCGAGCGCCAGGGCGCCGCCGAGACAAACGACACGCTGCGCAACCTCCGCTATTCCGACCAGGGCCGCTGGTTCGTCGCCCTGGCCCTCTTGCCGCTTGCATTCCTCCTCCGCCGGAGGCGTGACGCATGAACCGCGTGTCCCTCTCCGTCCTTGCCGCGGCCCTGCTATGCGCCGTCGCCGCCGGCCCCGAGGCATGGGCGAAACTGATCTGGCGCGCGGGCTTTCCCGACCTGGCCCTGCCGCTGATCCAGACGCCCGGCGCACGCGGCGCGGCGCTCTACCAGGCCGGGCGCCCCGCCGAAGCCGACGCCGTCTTCGCCGAGCTTGGCCGCAGCGCGACCTACAACCGGGGCATGACACTGGCCGCGACAGGCGACTACGATCTCTCGGTCGCCTATTTCGATGCCGTGCTCTTCGCCGACCGATACGATGCCGACGCCCGGCACAACCGCGAGGTCGTATCAAGCCTGATCGAGCCGGTGATCGGCGAAGCCCGGGGCCACGGGCGGATAGAAACAATCCTGTCGCAGAACGGCATCGAAACAGCCGCGTTCGATCCCGATGCGCCCGCGCAGCCGGTCGAGGCGGCGGCACGCAGGTCCGAGCAAAGCAATCTCAACCGGGCCGTCACGGGGGAACGCAACGTGGCCGCGGACACCGCCTGGCTCGACACGCTGGCGGACGCTCCGGGCGAATACCTCAAGGGTCGGCTCGATGCGGAAATGGAGCGCCGGCGCAAGGACGGCGAAGCCCATGGCGAGGAGCGGGACCAATGGTGAGGTTGCTGGCCCTTCTGCTTCTGCTGGCGACATCCCTGGCCGCGCAAGCGCCCGATACGCTGAAGCTGGAACTGGTGCTCGATCCGCGCGAAACCGCGCCGCTGGAGGGCGAGATGGTCCTTGCCACCATCCGCGGCACCTACCGCGAGACCATCACCAACGAGGACCTCAAGCTGCGCAGCATGACCGATTTCGACTGGACGCGCCTGGGCCAGGACGCCTGGAGCGACCAGCGCATCGACGGGCGCACCGCGCGGGTGTTCGAGCGGCGCATCGCCTTCTACCCGAAGCGGGCGGGAAATCTGGAGGTGTTGCCGATCGTGCATGAGCTGGAGATCATCGGCAACGGCGGACAGCGCGAGACCGTCCTCGTCCGATCCGATCCGGTGCGCATCGAGGTCGGGGAAAAGCCGGCAGGCGCTGACCAGTCATGGTTCCCGGTCCGCGCGCTGGAGGTTTCCGACACCTGGGACGCCGACCCGGCCCAACTGGAGGACGGGCAAAGCGTGACGCGCCGGGTCGTGGTCCGCGCGCTCGGGGCGACACCCGAGATGATGCCGCAGCAGCCCGCCTTGCGCGAACCCTGGCTGATCACCTTCACCCCGCCCGACGAACGCAACTTTCAGGTCACCGCGCAGGGCCCGGTCACGACACTGGTCTGGGTCTGGAAACTGCGCCCGATCACCGGCGAGCCGGGCGTTCTTTCCCAGGTGAGCCTGCCCTATTTCGACACGACCTCACGCACGGCAAAGACCGCGACGCTGCCTTCGGCGACGATCGGCTACGCGAGCTTTGCCGACAATGCGGCCTCCGGCTGGCGTGGGGATCCGGGCGTGGGCTGGCCGCACCTGGCCGTGCTTGGCGCAAGTGCCGTGGCGGCGGTGATCCTGGGGTTGCACGGCCGCTCGGGCGTCTCGGCCCCGGCCGCGCGGCTCCGCCGATGGATGCTTATCCGACGGGACTTGAGACACCTGCGGGGCCATGCGCGGCGCAAGGATGTCTCACGCTTCCGGGCGCTGGCGGCACGCCTTCTGTTTCCGCCGGCGGCCACGCCGCCGACCACCACGCACCCTGCCCTGCGATCGGTCGATGCCATGCTTTTCGGCGACCACGGCGCAAGCCAGAACATCGACCTTTGGTCCGCCCTGCGCGACGTCGAGCGCGCCGTGGGTCGCTCCGCGCGGCAGCCCGGCGAACCTGCGGGCCGCGCCCGAGCTTCGGCAGGCCCGCCCCCGGACAGGTTCCGAAGCGTTCAGATCTCCGGGAAGGACGACACGACGCGCGGGAACAGCGTCTGATAGGCTTCGGCATGCGTGATGCGCGTGCCGGAGTTGAGCCACGCCTGGTTGCCCCGCTGAAGCGCCACGCGCGTGTGGTACTCCCAAAGCCATTCCTGCGCGTCCATGCACTCGAATGCCTTGCGTTTCAGATCGAAGACCGGGTCGATGTTGAGGTAGAGATCCGGCTTCCAGCCCGAATTCTCCGGCTGGTGCGGTTCATACATCAAGATCGGAACCGGCTTCGCCGACGGCACCTGCGGGTTGTGCCCCTTGGCCTGCGAGATGATCTGCGCTTCCTGCGCCACCCGGCTGGTCAGCTCGTGGTCGAAATTCCACGGATCGCCCGGCGCGTGGCTCAGGATGAAGGATGGCGCGACCTCGCGGATGATATCCGCCAGTTGCAGGATCGTGTCCTCGGTGATCCGCATCGGGTAATCCAAGTGTCCCAGCAACCGAAGGTCCGCACCCAGCACGTCCGCCGCCCGGCGGGTCTCGTCGGTACGTTCCGCGTTCACCCGGTCGAGCGTCATGCCCTCCTGGCGCCACAGCTTCGCGCTTTCCCCCCGGGCACCGAGCGACAGGCACACGACATGCATGTCCCAGCCTTCCCTGGCGTGAAGTGCGATGGCGCCGCCCGAGCGCCAGACGAAATCGGCCGCGTGGGCACTGATGACAAGGCCTGATGGCATGGTTCAACTCTCCTTTACGGGGGCAGGATTCTTTCGGGCGCCAAGCGCGACCCAGATCACCAGCAAGACCGACATGACGAGGAACGCGGCGCTGATGGGGCGGTCGATGAACACCATGAAATCCCCCCGGCTGATCAGCAATGCACGCCGGAAATTCTCTTCGATCAGGGGGCCCAGGACATATCCCAAAAGCAATGGCGCCGGCTCGAACCCGAAGGCCACCATGACATAGGCAGCCAGACCCAGTCCCGCGACAAGGAAGACGTCGAAGCTGATATTCGCCACGCTGTAGACGCCAACGGCAATGAACAGGCTGATCGCGGGAAACAGGTAGGTTGGCGGGATCTTCAGCAATCGGACCCAGACCCCCATCATCGGGATGTTCAGGATCAGAAGGATGAAATTCCCCACCAGAAAGCTGACCGCCAGCCCCCAGAACAGCTCGGGGCTGTCCGCGATGACCTGCGGGCCGGGCGTGATCCCGTGCACCAGAAGCGCGCCCAGGATCAGCGCCATGATCGCATCCCCCGGAATGCCGAGCGTCAGGGTCGGGATGAACGCGGATTGCGCCGCGGCATTGTTGGCCGCCTCGGGCGCGCTGATGCCGGGAATGGCCCCCCTGCCAAAGCTGTCGGGCTTTTTCGATATGCGCTTCTCGACCGCGTAGGCCATGAACGCCGCCATCGACCCGCCACCGGCCCCCGGCAGGATGCCCACGGCCGATCCCACCATCGAGCCGCGCAGGATCGGGTTGCGGCTTTCGGCAAGGTCGGCGCGACTGGGCATCATGCTTCGCAGTGTGACCTTGGCATTCAGCGCGTGATCGCGGGCGAGGCCGATGCTCGTCATGACTTCGGTGACGCCGAAAAAGGCCATCGCGATGACGACGATGCTGATTCCGTCGAAAAGCTCGGGCGCTCCGAAGGTGAACCGCATCGCGCCCGAGCTGACATCCGTTCCGACGATGCCCAGCAACAGGCCGACGGTCACGCTCGCGGCACCGATGAACTTCGATCCTTGTATCAGCGTGCCTGCCGCGACAAGGCCAAGCGCCATCATTGAGAAATAGTCGGCGGAATGAAACGACAGGGCGGCGCGCGCCAGGGGCGGCGACAACATGATCAGCAGCGAGATGGCGATGCAGCTGCCGACGAAGGATGCAATCGTCGTGATGATCAGCGCCGTCCCGGCCTTGCCCTGCCGCGTCAGCGGATACCCGTCGAGACAGATCACGGCGGACGACGCCGTGCCGGGCATGTTGATCATGATCGACGCGATCGACCCGCCATACTGCGCGCCGTAGTATATGCCAGCCAGCATCACCAGCCCGGCCGTCACGGGCGCATAGAAGGTCAGGGGCAGCAGCAGCGAAATGGCGGTCAAATGCCCGATCCCGGGCAGCACGCCGACGACCATTCCGACGGTCACACCGATCAGGCAATAAATCAGGTTCTGAAAGGTCAGCGCCGTTTCCAGACCCAAAAGGAGGTTGTCCACGACTCCCATCAGAATTTCCACGCAAAGGCGGGCGCCGGGATGCCCAGCAGAACGATGAACAGGAAATAGGCGGCCGGGATCAGCACCACGCACAACACCGCCAGCGCAATCCATTTCGGCGGGCTTTCGGACAGGCCCGACAGCACGATCAGCAATGCCGACGCGGGAACGAAGCCCAGCCGCTCGATGGTCAGCGCGAACACGACCAGCGACAGCGTCACCATGACCATCGGGCGCGCCCGCATTGGCCGCGCTGTCTCGCTGCTCCGAAGCCCGCTGACCGCCGCGCCGATCCCGCACAGGATCAGGACGATCCCAAGCGCCAGCGGCACCAGCCCGGGGCCCATCCGCGACGGCGTGCCGATGCGATAGCCCAGGCTGATCCAGCACACGCCGATGCCGATGGCCAACGCGATTAGTCCGGCGCCGATATCCTTGCGCATTCCGGTCTGCATGATGGTCCTCCCGTCGTGCCGCGGGCGGTGTCACACGCACCGCCCGTGGCGTCATGCGTTACTGCGCGGTGATGCCCGCAGTCTCGATGATCGTCTTGAACTGACCGCGCAGGCGGTCGAGCATTGCATCGAAATCCTCGCGCGACGACGGGTAAGGTGCCGCGCCCGCATCGGTCAGGGTCTTGGCCACGTCGGGCTCGGCCAGGATCTCGGCGATTGTCGCGTTGAGCTTGTCCAGCACCGCGTCCGGCGTTCCGGCCGGCGCCATCAGGCCGGTCCACTGGCTGGTGTCGACATTCGGCACGCCGCCTTCCTGCATCGTCGGCGTTTCCGGGCTCGGGTCGATCCGCTTGGCCGAGGTCGTGGCCAGAACGATCACGTCACCGCTGTCGATGAACGGCTTGGTCGACGAATACGACACCACGCTGACGTCCACCTCGCCGCTGGCCACGGCCGTCGCGGCAGGGCGACCGCCCTTGTAGGGAATGTGCTGGATCTGGATATCCCCTTCCAGCGACATCCACTCCGGCGCCAGGTGGTTCAGCGTACCGATCCCCGCCGACGAGTAGGTGATCGCCCCCGGCTCGGCCCGCGCGGCCTCCAGGAACTCCTCGAACGTCTTGAAGCTGGCATTCTTGTTCGCGACAAGGATCAACGGCGTGTCCGTGATCGTCGAGACGGTGGTGAAGTCGGCCTCGGCGTCATAGGGTGTTTCCTCGAACAGGGACGGGTTGATCGTCAGCGTCCCGGCCTCGCCCATGAACAAGGTGTATCCGTCCGGCTCCGCCTGCGCCGCGGCGCTCGCCGCGATAAAGCCCGAGCCCCCCGCGCGGTTCTCGACGATAACCTCCTGGCCCAGGCGCCGCGACAGCCCCTCGCCGATCGTGCGCGACGCCAGGTCGACCACGCCGCCCGGGGCAAAGGGCACGAGAATGGTGATGGCGCGGTTCGGATAGTCCTCCTGCGCCGCCGCGCCGGTCGCAATCATCGCCGCAAGCGCGGCTCCCAGCAGTTTCTTCATGGTGTTTCACTCCTCCCATTGTGCGGCCCCTTCGAGCCGCCTGACTGATCGGCACGAACGACCGATCGTATTCAGCGTCCCGCCCGGCATCGCCAGAGACCCGGCAGGAAACTCAGAAATCTCCGAACAACCGGACGGAGACCGCCTTGAGATGCGCGCGCATCAGCGCCTGGGCGGCGTCCGGGTCGTGATTGGCGATCGCCTCCGCGATGTACCTGTGCTCGTCGAAGCTGCCATGATCGCGCGACGGCTTCGGCGTCTGACGCTGCACCGCGCCCCACGTGACCGAGCGGCGTATCGAATTGAGCCTGTCGAAGATGGCGACCAGCGGGATGTTGTCGGTGGCCTCAGAAATCGCGCGGTGAAAATCGTCGTCAGCGGCCTCGTAGGCGTCCCAGTCGCCCGCCGCATGGGTCGCGCGCTCTGCCGCGGCGATCCGGTCCAGGGCCTCGGCCGAGGCATTCATCGCCGCCTCCCGCGCGATGGACGGCTCGATTGCCAGACGTGCGGCCATCATCTTGACCGGCGTGGTGCGCCGCGACAGGGCCAGCGTGGTGTCCGCCTGCTCTTCCGCGCTGTCGGGGTCGGACATGAAGGTGCCCTTGCCAACGTGCCGCCAGATCTTTCCCTCGTCTTCCAGGTCCTGAAGCGCGTTGCGCAGCGCCGCACGGTTCAGGCCCAGCTCGTGCAGCAGCGCCCGCTCGGACGGAAGACGGTCGCCCGGACCGAAATTGCGCTCCTCGATGAAGGCGCGCAGCCGGGTCGCCGCCGCCTCGTTGTCCGCCGTCCGGATTTGAGTAGTCTCGTCCACGCCCATACCGATCAATTTTCGATCTATCAGATCAATCCGTCAATTGGTCGCAATGGTTGCCACCTTGGATTCGAAAAATCAACTGATTTATAAAATTATTGCCCAGATCATTTTTAAATTGATCTTTTCAGAAGTTATTTCTATGGCTCTATGTCAAATTAATCTGAAAGGTTGTCATGGCTGACTTTGCTATCTCCCCGCCCGAAGTTATCAGTGTTCCCACCGCCTCCGGCGCGCGATTCCCCGTGCGTCGCGTCTATTGCATCGGTCGCAATTATGCCGCCCACGCCATCGAGATGGGCCATGACCCGGACCGCGAACCGCCGTTCTTTTTCCAGAAAAACCCGGACAATCTCGACGCGTCGGGCGAGTTTCCCTACCCGCCCCACAGCTCCGACGTTCACTACGAGGTCGAGCTCGCGGTCGCGCTGAAATCCGGCGGCGCGAACATTCCGCTTGGCGATGCGATGTCGCATGTGTGGGGCTACGCGATCAGCCTCGACATGACGCGCCGCGACCTGCAGGGCGAGATGAAGAAAATGGGCCGTCCCTGGGAGATCGGCAAGGCGTTCGAGCGTTCCGCGCCGATTTCTCCGCTGGTCCCGATCGAGGAAAGCGGCCCGCTCGACCAAGGCCGGATCGAATTGCACGTCAACGGCGAGCCCAAGCAGGACGGTGACCTGAACCAGATGATCTGGAAGGTCCCGGAAATGATCAGCTACCTGTCGGAATATTTCGAACTCGCCGCCGGCGACGTCATCCTTTCGGGAACGCCAGCGGGCGTCGGCGCAATCCAGAAAGGCGACACCATGCTCGCCAAGGTCGAGGGCCTGCAGGACTTCGAGGTCAAAGTGGTCTGACCTGACTCGCGCGGGCTCAAGCGAGCCCGCGCGGCAGCTTTTCTGCACGCGTGCAGCGATGCACGCGCCTGCCACCGCCCCGGACGTCTCCCGCGCCTTGTCCCAATCCCGAAACGCCACCCCAGTCGAAAACCCGGCGCCGAAGGATCGGCGCCGGCCCGGTGCGCCAAGACGCGCCTGGGACCGCGGCGAAAAGCCCGCAAAACCTCAAACGGCGCGGGCTCGGGCACCTATCGTCCCATCGTGTAGAATTCCGTATTCGGCCGCATCGACGTGAAATTCGCCATCCGGTTCGACAGGCCGAAGAACGCCGTCACGCCCGCGATGTCCCAGATATCCTCGTCGGTGAACCCATGCGTCCGCAGATGTTCGAAATCCGCATCGCAAATCGCCTGTGCGTCCTTCGACACCTTCATGGCGAAATCCAGCATCGCCCTCTGACGCGGCGTGATGTCGGCCTTGCGATAATTGACAGCCACCTGGTCGGCGATCAGCGGATCCTTGGCGCGAATGCGCAGGATCGCACCATGCGCCACCACGCAATACTGGCACCCGTTGTCGTTGGAAGTGGCGACGATGATCATCTCGCGGTCCGCCTTGGTCAGCCCGCTGTCCTTTTCCATCAGCGTGTCGTGATAGGCCATGAACGCGCGAAACTCGTCCGGGCGGTGCGCCAGCGTCAGGAACACGTTCGGGATGAACCCCGCTTTTTCCTGCACGCCAAGAATCGTCTCGCGGATATCCTCGGGCATGTCTTCCAGCGCCGGGGTCGGAAACCTGCTGATGGGTTTGTCTGTCATGTCGTGTCCTTTCACGTAATGAATTGAGTGCGTGTCGATCCCGCCCATCGCTCGGTGCCATCCGGGCTTGCGGGAAACTCAGCCGCCGTCCCGCCGGATCAGGGCGTCGATCTCTTGCTGATAGATGTCCATGCTGTCGCGCTCGTTCGCCGCGACGGGCTCCAGCCGGACCATGCAGGTCTGCGCCGACGTCCCCTGCCCGTAGGCCGAGGTCGGGATGTCGAGCGTCAGCACGTTCGGATTGCCCGACAGGTCAAGCCCGCCGTCACGGTCCTGCGTCAGCCAGGCCCCCACCGGCAGAACCAGAACGCCCCGGCGCACCGTGTCGGTCAGCTGTGCCGTCGCAAGGCACTGGCCCCGCGCGTTCAACAGCCGCACCGTATCGCCGTCGCCGATCTGCCGCGCCCGCGCGTCGTCGGGGTGCATCCGCACCTGTTCGCGCCCCTTGCGCTTCTGCTCCCGGCTGGCGGGGCCGGTTTCCAGCTGGCTGTGCAGGCGGCCCGGGGGCTGGCTCGATATCAGGTGAAGCCTGTCGCCCGCCTCGTCCATGCCCAGCCACTCCGCCGGCTCCTGCCAGGACGGGTGGCTGGGGAACCCCGGCATATCCAGCTCCGCGATCCGGTTGCTGCCCAGCACGATCTTCCCGCTTTCCGTCGGCAGGGGGTTGGCCTCCGGGTCCTCCCTGAACGCCGCCAGGTAGGTGTTGTCCCGCGTCATCGGGATCTGCGCCCACCCCTCGTTCCAGAAGTCATCGAAGGCGGGCAATCGGGCATCCGTGGCGGAGGCGACGTAATCCGCGCTCAGCTGATAGAGGTGGCGGATCCAGTCCATCTCGTCCCGCCCTTCGGTAAACTCCGCCTCGAGCCCCAGGTGGCGCGCCAGGTCGCTGAAGATGTCATAGTCGGACTTCGCCTCGCCCATCGGCTCGATCACCTTGTGCATCGCGACGTAATGTTCGGCCCGCCGTGTCCCGGCTATGTCGTTGCGCTCCAGCGACGTGGTGGCGGGCAGCAGGATATCGGCCCGCCGCGCGGTCGCCGTCATCATCGGGTCCTGCACGATGATGGTCTCGGGCCGCTGCCACGCCTCTTGCAGGCGGTTGAGGTCCTGGTGGTGATGATAGGGGTTGCCGCCCGCCCAGTAGACCAGCCGCACGTCAGGATAGCTCCGGGTCTCGCCCTGGTAGGTGAACGCCGCCCCCGGCGACAACAACATGTCGCTGATGCGGGCCACGGGGATGAAACTGTCGATGGGCTTCGGCCCTTGCGACATCCCCGGCGACACACCCTCGCCGAACGGCCCGCCGACCCCGTTCAGCGATCCGAACCCGTAGGCCACACCGCCGCCCTTCAGGCCGATCTGCCCAATCAGCGCGGCAAGGCCCAGCGCCGACCAGTAGACATGCTCGCCGTGATGCGCCCTCTGCAGGGCCCAGCTCAGCGACAGGAAACTGCGTGTCGCGGTCAGGGTCCGCGACAGCTCCCGGATCTGCGCGGCGGGAATGCCGGTGATCGCCTCGGCCCAGTCCGCGGTCTTCGGGGTGCCGTCCGCTTCGCCCGCAAGATAGTCGAGGAATTGCGCCGCCCCGCTGGTATGCCGATCCAGGAACGCCTGGTCGTGCCGGCCTTCGCGCAGGATCTCGCCCGCCATCCCCAGCAGCAGCGCCGCATCGGTATTCGGCCGGATCGGCCACCAGTCGGCCTCCATCCAGTCCGGCAGATCGTCCTTGCAAGGCGAGACGTGAACCACCCGCACCCCGGCCTCGCGCAGCTTGCGCAGCATCTCCGGCAGCAGGTGCACCGCCATGCCGCCCGCTTCGGTCTGCGCCGTCCGGGGGGCCAGGGCTCCGAACACCACCAGCGTCTCGGTATGTCCGGGCAGCGTGTCCATGGTCGTCGCCCGGCCCGTGCAGGCGTCCTCGCTGCCCAGCACATGCCGCAGGATCGCGGGACCGGCGGCAATCGAATACGTATCGACATGCCCGGTATAGCCCCCGACAAGGTTCAGCATCCGCTTCAGCAGGGTCGGCGCATGGTGGAACCGCCCGCAGCTTGTCCAGCCGTAGGACCCCGCAAAGATCGAGGCGTTGCCGTGGTCCCGGCCGACCCGGGTGATTTCCCCGGCCACCAGCGACAGCGCCTCGTCCCAGCTGACGGGGAGGAACCTGTCATTCCCGTCACGGGGCCGCGCGCCGGGCGCACCGCCAGGTTTCCACCCCTCGCGCACCATCGGTTGCAGGATACGCCGGTCCGGCCTGGCCCACTCCGCAATCGACGGGATGATCGGCGACGGGTCCGGGTCGTCCTTGAACGGCTCCGTGCCGACGATCCGGCCTTCTTCCACCAGGCAGGTGAATGCGCCCCAGTGCGTGCTATGCGGGATCCGTCGTGGCATCGTTGTGTTCCTCGGTTTGGTGTCGCGGGCCCGGGCCAACCAGCGGCCCGCGAAATCCTTATCAGGAGAGGGTGACGATATTCGAGTGTTTGGCCATGAATTCTTCGTTCAGCTCCACCCCGAGGCCCGGTCCGTCGGGGACGGCAAAGCGCCCTTTCTCGGGCTGCAGATCCTGCAGGCAGATGTTCCGGTTGCCCTCCAGCGTGGAATAGATGTGATGCTCGTGGATCTCGAAGTTCGGAATCGCGGCCTCCACATGCAGCGCCGCCGCGGTGGAAATCGGCGTGCCGCAGACATGCCCCTGCACCGTCACCTCGTAGATATGCGCCATGTCGCAGACCTTCTTGCCCTCGGTGATGCCCCCCACCAGGCAGAAATCCGGCTGCACCATGTCGAACGCGCCGTTTTCCAGGTAGTCCCGGAACTGCCAGCGGGTGAAGATCCGCTCGCCCCCGGTCATGCGGGTCGACGGCATCCGTTGCTTCAGGATCTTGGCGGGAACCGCGCTGTTATAGTTCACCGCCTCCTCGACCATGAAGAGATCGAGATGCTCCAGCGCCTCCACCAGCCGCTGCCCCCCGGTGATCGAGGTCAGCGAGTGCAGTTCCAGGATAATGTCGATATCCGGCCCGATCGCCTCGCGGATGGCGGTCATCCGGTCCACGGTGCGGTCCACGATCTCGCGGCTCAGCGCGCCTTTCAGGGTCATCGGCGGCTGGATCTTCTTCTCCTCGTCGATCATCACCGGATCGACCTTGATCGCGTCATAGCCCTCATCGACCGCGCGCACCGCCGCCGCCGCGTATTCCTCGACAGACCCGCACGGGTCCATCCCGTCGTTCCAGCCGAACTGCGTCTGGCTGGCATAGGTTCTCAGGTTGTCGTTGACCTTCCCGCCCAGCAGCTTCCAGACCGGCATGTCCAGTGCTTTGCCCATGATGTCCCAGCAGGCGATGTCGATCGCGCTCATCGCGCCGTTGACGACCGGCCCGCAGGCGCCGCCCCAGAAGGTTTGCCGCGTCAGCGCGTCAAAGATCTGTTCCCTGTCGAACGGGTCCGCCCCGATGACGAACCCTTCGACGAAATCGCGCAACGCGCCGAACCCGCCATGATGCGCCGCGCCATAGGCCAGCCCCACCTCGCCGATGCCGGTCAGACCCTCGTCGGTCGTCAGCTTCAGGATGATCGGCCGCCAGCCGGTCTTGGTGTTGTGACGCTCCGAAAGGCGGATCGTTGCGCTGTATAACTCTGCCGATACAATCTTCAAAACTGATCTCCCAACTTGATTGTGTCTGTCCGTGCCACCTGCCGGGCGCGCTTCGGCCCCGTGGCCTCTCCGCGTGCCGCGCACGCGATCGATCTGCCGTCTGGCCTGCCGCGCCGTCTCATGTCCGGCGGTCCGCCGCTGTCTCTGCCGAGGCCCCGAAAACCTCCGGGTTCAGGCAGCGCCCGGGGCGCCCACCGGCCAGAAACGTCTCGATATCGTCCATCACGAAGCCGCCGACGCGGGTGATCGATTCCTCGGTCTCCGCACCGATATGCGGGGTGAAAAGCGTGTTCTTCGCAGCATAGATCGGCCGCGACAGGTCCGGCGGCTCGACCACGTGAGCGTCAATCGCCGCACCGCCCAGCCGCCCGCTGTCCAGCGCCTCGGCCAGCGCGTTGTCATCCACCACCTCGCCGCGTGCGGCGTTGATCAGCAGCGCGCCCGGCTTCATCGCCGCAATCGCCGCCTTGTCGATCAACTGCGCGTTCGACGGCCCCCCGGAGACATGCAGCGACAGGATATCGGCCCGCGCCAGCACGTCCGGCAACGTGGTGAACTCATACTGCGGAAACCTGTCCCGGAACGTGTCGGCATTAAGATCGGTGACGATCACTTTCATGCCCAGCGCATGCGCCTTTTCGGCGGTCAGCCGCCCGATATCCCCGAACCCCACGATGCCCAGCGTCCGTCCCGACAGCTCGCGCCCCGTGGCCCGCTCCCAGCCGCCGTCGACGATGGCGGCGTGCTGGCTTTGCAGGTGCCGCGACAGGTTCAACGCCATGCCGATGGCCAGTTCCGCGACCGAGTTCGCGTTGGCGCCGGGCGCGTTCGTCACCGGAATGCCCCGCGCGGTACAGGCCGCGATGTCGATATTGTCCACGCCCACACCATGCTTCAGCACCGCGCGAAGGTTCGGCGCCGCGTCCAGCGTCTCCTCGGTCACCGGGTGGATGCCCGAAACCAGGTACTCCACCTCGCCCAGGACCGGCCCGATGCCGCCATCGGCAAGGCGCATGTCATCATACCGCTCGAACCGCCAGTCCGTGGCCTGCATCCGGTCCGGTATCACGCTGCCACGGCGCGCGAAGGAGGGCGAAGTTGTTGCAACGAAAGTCATGGTCATCTCTTTCCTGAAACGGGGGGTTAGGCACAATGGCAGGGCAGGCGCGGCGCCGGGCCCGGCCTGCACCCGAACACGGAAACTCACGCATTGGCCTTCGCCCTGTCCTTCATCGACCGGCGCGCGATAAAGACCACCGAGGCCGCCGTCAGAACCAGGAACAGGATCGAAATCGGCGTCGACGCGAAAATCGTCCAGTCCCCCGACGAGATCGTCAGCGCCTGCCGCACCGATTGCTCGCCGATCGGCTCCAGCACGAAACCGATCATCATCGGCGCCAGCGGGAACGCCAGCTTGCGCATCCCGTACCCGAGAAAGCCGAAGCCCAGCATCACCCACATGTCCGTGGGGCTGGAGTTGAATCCATAGACCCCCAGCAGGCACAGGATGGCGATCACCGGGTACAGCACGTATCGCGGGATCATGGCGATCCGGGAAAACAGGCGGATGGCCGCAAGCCCGATCACCGGCAGCATCAGCGCGGCGATCAGCAGGGCGATGAATATCGCGTAGACCAGGTCGAGGTTCTCGGCGAACAGCTGCGGCCCGGGCGCCAGCCCGTGGATCAGGAACGCCCCCAGCAGAACGGCCGTCACCACGTCTCCGGGCACGCCCAGCGCCATCAGCGGAATAAGCGCGCCGCCGGCGGTGGCGTTGTTGGCCGATTCCACCGCCGCCACGCCTTCCAGCGACCCCTTGCCGAATTTCTCGGGGGTCTTCGACGCCCGGATCGCCTCGGAATAGGACAAAAAGGCCGCCGGCGTCGCGCCCAGCCCGGGGATCGATCCCAGCACGATCCCGATGGTCGAGCCGCGCAGGATCGTCTTCATGTTCTCACGGATCTTGTCCCAGCCGATCTTTGCCTTCGGCACCAGCACGTTCTTGATCGATCCTGCCGCGGCTTCGGACTGAATGAACAGCTCCGACACAGCGAACAGCCCGATCAGCATCGCCATCAGCGAGATCCCGTTCAGCATCGTCAGCTCGCCGAAGGTGAAGCGCGGCGTCGCCATCATCGGGTCCAGCCCGACCGTGCCGAAAATGAACCCCACCGCCGCCGCCGCGATGCCCTTGATCATCGACGTGCCGGACACGCCCGCCACGATGGTCAGCGAAAACAGCACCAGCGTGGCGAATTCCGGCGGTCCGAACTTTGTCGCAAGCTGCGCCAGCAGCACCGCCCCGAATATCAGCGCGACGGTCGAGATCGTGTCCCCGATGACCGACGCCCAAAGCGCCATGCCCATGGCCTCTCCGCCCCGCCCCTTCTGGGTCAGCGGGTACCCGTCCAGCACCGTCGCCGCCGCCGCGGGCGTGCCGGGCGTGTTGATCAGGATGGCCGGGATGCAGCCGCTGAACAGGGCGCCCTTGTAGGTGCCAAGCAGCAGGGCGAACGCAGTGATCGGCTCGATGGAATAGGTCAGCGGGATGATCAACGCGATGCCCATCGTCCCGGTCAGCCCCGGAACCGCGCCCATGAACACGCCGAAGGCGACACCGACGAAGATGGCGATCATGTTCTGGACGGACAGCAGCATGTCCAGGGCGGAGGCGATATCGGCTAACATGATGTTTCCCTTACGAAAGCGGAAGGTTCAGGGCGTAATTGAACAAGGCGTACAATACCGCCGTCGTCACGATCGCTACCGCGGCCACTGCCACCGGGTGACGCCCCCCGAACAGCACGGTCATGGCCACCAGAAGGAACGGCGCCGCCGCGGCATAGCCCACCTGCTGGAACAGGATGATGAAACCGGACATCGCAAGGGCGACCAGCATGGCGCTCAGCGGTCTGGCGACCCGCTCCCCGGTCTCGCCGTCCGCGACCGCCGACCGCACCGTCCGAAGCGATCGAAGGAACAGCACCAGCCCGCTGCCGAAGATCAGGATCGCCCCCAGCCGGGGAAAGAAACGCGGCGACATCTCGGCCTGGAACTCGACCTCGGTGACGAAGGTCGGGATCAGGTAGAACCACAGGACCAGCGCAAACCCCACCAGAGCCGCGCCCGCGACCGTATCACTCAAACCGTCCTTCATGCCTCTCCTCCCAAAGAAACGGCCCGCCGAAATCGGTCGGCGGGCCGGCATGGCCT
Organism: Roseovarius atlanticus; assembly: GCF_019802205.1. GTDB lineage: Bacteria > Pseudomonadota > Alphaproteobacteria > Rhodobacterales > Rhodobacteraceae > Roseovarius > Roseovarius atlanticus_A. The sequence goes on along the minus strand of NZ_JAHVHQ010000004.1, from coordinate 757,797 downwards.
ACGTCACTTGCCGAGACCGGCCGCGCGAATGATCTCGCCCTGAACCTCGTAGTTCTCGCGGACATTCTGCTCGAAGGCCTCGCTGTCGCGATAGGTCAGCTTCATGGCGATCTTGTCAAAAATCGCCTTCAGCTCCTCGCTTTCGGCCGCTTTCGCGATGGCGTCGTCCAGACGGTCGCGCACCTCGTCGGGAATGCCCTTGGGCCCGGCGATCCCCAGGATCGAAGGCGCTTCCATGTCATAGCCCAGGTCCTTCAGCGTCGGCACGTCGGGGAATTCCTCCATCGGCTCGCCCGTCAGCATCGCGATCAGCTTGAACTCGCCGGATCTCACCTGCGGCAGCCACTCGGTGGCGCCGGCCATGATATCCACGTGGTCCCCCATCAGCGCCGTGACGGCGGCCGCGCCGCCCTTGAAGGCCACCGGCTTCCAGTCGATGCCCAGTTCCTTGCCCAGCCGCACCATCGTCAGGTGCTGTGGCGTTCCCGTGCCGGAAATCGAATAGCTGATCTCGCCGGGATTCTCCTTGGCATAGGCCAGAAGCTCCTCGAAGGTCTGGTAAGGCGCGTCGTCCGGCACCACGATCCCCAGGTTCCAGGCCCCGTATTGCGACACGAAGGTGAAATCCTCCAGCGGGTCATAGGGCAGGTCCTGCCGATGCGGCGAAATCACCGCCGCGCCGGTCACGTAGGTGAACAGGTTGTATCCGTCGGCCCGCTGGGCCGAGGCCAGGCCGGCCGCGACCGATCCACCGCCGCCCGGCTTGTTGATGACGGTCACGGACGTGTCCAGTTCCCTCTCCAGCAGCGACGCCAGGACGCGCGCGGTGGAATCGGTGGTGCCGCCCGCACCATAGGCCACGGTCAGGTTGATGCCCTTCGTCGGCCAGTCGTCGGCCGCCACCGGACCGGCGAGGAGCGCCAGGCCGACAACAGCCGTTTTCAACAAATGCTTCACAATTTCCTCCCATTTTATCGCATAGCGATTTTCTATGCCATATGCCAACTTACTCCCCTGAAAACTATTCGGTCAATAATATTTTTTGACCTGCAATTGTCGTTCGGCTTTAATGCGGTTCAACATTTTGAAGAAAAACGGAGAACCGGGCGATGGGGTCGAACGCGCTTCTCAAGGCGCTGCACGTGCTTGAGACATTTCAGAACGACACCGGCGCGCTTTCGGTTCAGGACATGGCCGACCAGACCCGGCAAACCAAGAGCTCCGCGCAGCGCAGCGCCTATACGCTGGAAAAGCTGGGCTATCTCGAACGCTACGATGACGGCGTCCGCTATGTGCCGGGGCGCTCCTGCCTCGGGCCCGCCTACGGCTTTCTGCAGAACAACCAACTGGTCGAGGCCGCGACGCCCTTCCTGCTCGATCTGTCCGAAAAGGTCGGCATCCGCGCCCACCTGTCCGTCCTGGAAGGCACCGACGTCATCTACCTCTCGCGCATTCCCTCGCAGGAAGAACGCCTCACCCTGTCGCCCCTGGGAAAACGCTGGCCCGCCATCAGCGCCAGCTCCGGCCGGGCGATCCTGGCCGCCCTGCCCGCAGACGAACGCGACAGGATCATCGCCGCATCACGTCTGAAGAAGATCACCCCCCAGACACTGGTCGACCTGCCCGCGATCCTTCAGGCCATCCGGCAGGCCGGGACCGATGGATACGCCTTCCAGCGCGAAGAGGTCCTGCCCGGCGTCGCCTCCGTCAGCTCGGCCGTCGTGGCGCCGGATGGCCAGGTCCACGGCGCCGTCATCCTCAGCGGGCCGGTGGCCGTGTTCGACGCCGCCGAAGACCGCCAGAGGCTGGGCCAGGCGGTCATCCAGGCCACGCGGGCCATCGGGGCCTGCAACCTGTCATGACCGGCATCGAAATCCTGGACGCATCCCGGCGCGACGGCGACAAGCAGGACCCCAGGTTCCTCACCTCGGTGGAACGCGGCCTGCGGGTGCTCGATGCCCTGTCGGCGCAGTACGGCCCGATGTCCCTGACCGAGCTGTCGCGCAAGACCGACCTGACCGTGCCCACGCTGCAACGCCTGACATCCACCCTTGTCGACGCCGGCTATCTTGAAAAAGAGCCAAGCTCCAAGCGCTACCGCCTGACGGTCAAGACCGTCGACCTGCTCTACAGCTACCTCTCCCGCAACCAGTTCGCCGAACGCGCCTGGCCGCATCTCGTCCACCTCAGGGAAACCCTGGGCGTCAGCATTTCCATGTCGATCCCGCTTCAGGATTCGATGATCTACGTCCACCGCCTCCCGGCCTATGCCGGCAATTTCGAGAACACCCTGCCGGGCAAGAAGATCCCGCTATGCCTTTCGGCCGCCGGACGCTGCATTCTGGCGCAACAACCCCGCCAGGCCGTGGAAGACTATCTCGCGCAGGTCGAGATACCGGCGCTGACGCCCTTCTCGCTCACCGATCCGCAAAAGATCCTGGCCGAGATCGACCTCTGCCGATCGCGCGGCTACGCACTGGTCGAACAGGAAACCTCTCCGGGCCTGATGACTCTCGCCTGCCCCGTGATGCGCGGCAAGACCGCAAGGGCCGGGATATCGGCCCATGTCCCCCTGGCGGGAAACGACGCCGAGTCCTTCGTCGCCAAGGTCCTGCAACCCGTCGTCTCGGTCTCGCACGCCATGAGCGCAAGCTGAACGCGGATGGCGCGCGGATCACGCCGGACAAGCAATGGCAGAAAGCATTGAATTAACCGGCCACCAGGGCTTCTCTGGACTATCTCGGATGTTGAAGTGGTGCCCGGGGGCGGAATCGAACCACCGACACGAGGATTTTCAATCCACTGCTCTACCCCTGAGCTACCCGGGCACGGGTGAACGGGCGCGCCGTTCGGGTTCCGGCTTTCTAGGCGAGGGCCACGCCACTGTCCAGTGGGTTTTTGCCACTTTTCAGTGGGGTTTTCCCGGGGCCGCGTTCTGTGCCTCGTCCATCGCCTCGGCGACCTCCTCGGCATCGTCCAACCGGCTGGACGGAATGGCATAATCCCCGCGCAGCCAAGCGCCAAGGTCGCGGTTGGCGCAGCGTTCGGAACAGAAGGGGCGGTATTTCTTCACCGTGTCTTCCCCGCAAATCGGGCAACTCATATCACACCTTTGGGCAGCGGCAGCCTGTCTCGCTTTCTCTGCAACTCATAGTGCCCAAGCGGGGTCCAGCCGACAAGGGCCGTCTCCACCGTGTCGCGGCGGAACGCGGCGCGCAGGGCTGCCTCGAAGGTCTTGCGGTCCTTCTTGGGCATGGGTGCGAGGTCCAGCACCACCTGCCCGCCCAGGCCCCGCAGCCGCAAGGCCCGCGGCAAGGCGCGCGCGGCGGCCATGTTGGCCTTCGCCGCGGCCGCCGGCGAGGTGTCGCCACCCGCGTTCACATCCACCGCCACCAGCGCCCGGGTCGGCTCGACATAGATGCTGGCCCCGCCCGGCAGGTCTTCGCGCGGAGAGCGCAATGCCTCGACCGCATCCAGCACGCCGTGGTGCTCGAAGGCCTGCGCGTCCTCGTCCCAGATCTCCGGCTCCGGCCAGTCACGCCAGGCCAGCTCGTGCGGCCCCGGCCCCTCGACCAGCTTCTCCGGCTTGCCGCTCGCATCGGCCATCACCGCGCGGGCCAGCTCGGCCATGCGCGCCACGTCCTCGGCGACGGCGTCCTCGTCCGCGCCCTCGCAGGCCGAGCGCAGGATCAACCCGTTGCCGTCCCCCGCCATCACGTTCTTGCCGATCAGCATCAGGCGATCATTCAGATCGTCATCGTGGATGGCCCGCGACACGTTGATCCCCGGCGCACCGGGCGTGACGATCGCGTAGCGGCTCTTGAACAGCACCTTCGCCGTCACCGGGATCGCCTTGCCCGGCTCGGCATAGCCCGTGACCTGCACCAGCACGGTGCCCCCGGCGCTCATCCCCTTGACCTGGCGCAGAAATCCGTTGCCGTCGGGCGTGCGCACGAACAGCCCGCCCTGGCCCTTCACCGGCCGCTCGATCACGGCGCGATAGATCGTGCCGGGGCGCGGCTGGTCGGTATCGACCAGCAGGTCGGACAGCACACCGTCCTCCATCAGCGCCGCCGCCTCGAACTCGCCCAGCCGGCCCAGCGCCACCACGCGTCCCTTCATGTCTTTCCCTTCCACACAGGGTATCCGGCGGCCAAGAGCAGCCCCGCCGTTTCCTTCAGCGGCAAGCCCACGATGGCCGTGAACGAGCCTTGAATCCACGGAATGAACGCCCCCGCAGGCCCCTGGATGCCATAGCCCCCGGCCTTGCCCTGCCAATCGCCGGATCCCAGGTAGAACGCGATCTCGTCGTCATCCAGCCGCTTCATCTTCACGGCACTGACCACGTCGCGCTCCCAGATGCGTGCGCCGCGGCGCACGGCCACCGCCGTGATCACCTTGTGCCGCCGCCCCGACATCTTGCGCAGGAAATCCCCGGCTTCGCCCGCATCGGCGGGCTTGCCCAGGATGCGCCGGCCCAGCGCCACGGTCGTGTCGGCAGAGAGCACGATATCCTCGGCCCCGGCCTCGACGGCCAGCGCCTTTTCCCGCGCCATCCGCACGCAATAGGGGCGCGGCAGCTCGGCCTTTTCGGGGGTCTCGTCGATATCGGGCGGGCGCACGTCATCGGCGACAACGCCGATCTGCGCCAGCAGATCCCGGCGTCGCGGGCTGCCGGACCCCAGGATCAACTTGGGGCTCTGCGCTGTCGTCATGTTGCCCCCAGATGATCGACGGGGTGCGCACGCATTTCACCTCGGGTGAAACGCTTCCGCGCACGGCGCGAACCTGCGGTTCGCGCTACTTGAACCGATAATTGATCCGACCCTTGGTCAGATCGTAAGGTGTCATTTCCACCTGAACCTTGTCGCCTGCCAGAACCCGGATGCGGTTCTTGCGCATCTTGCCTGCCGTGTGGGCGATGATCTCATGGCCGTTCTCTAGCTCGACCCGAAATGTCGCATTCGGCAGGAGTTCCTTCACGACACCTGGAAATTCGAGCGTATCTTCCTTGGCCATGGTCTCTCCTTGGTTTCCGCCCTGCCGGTTGCAGGACAGGCGTTTAAATGGCCCCATTCCCCAAGGTTTTCAAGTCAAATATCATTGCAGCCGTTCAACTTTGGGGGCGCCGTCGCGTCCCGCCTGCTCGGCCCAGTGGCTGCGGTTCAGCACCCCGCCATCCGCCCGCACCTGCGCGATTTTCTCCAGGTCGACCTCGGCAAAGGTCCATCCCGGCGCGTCCAGCACCCCCTCGGCCAGCACGCCCGTGGGCGGAAATCCGTGGTCCGGCGGGCCAAAGATACCGCCCGCACCCGTCGTCACGTCGCAGACCTCCGACCATGCGGCCTCGCCCACCAGCGACGACATGGCACTGACGCATTGCTGCTCCAGCGCGCGGGCCATGGCCCCGATCCGCACCCGCCAGTACCCGGCCAGCGTCTCGGTGCAGGACGGCACAAGCAGGATGTCCACATCCTGCATCGCACGGCCCAGCAGCGGAAATTCACTGTCATAACAAATGAGTACGCCGATCCGCCCCAGCGCGGTGTCGAAGACTTTCAACGGCCCGCCCCCGACGCACTCCATAGGCTCCCGCTCCCAGCGTGTCATGATCTGCTTGTCCACCACGCCCTTGGCCCCACCGGGCGCGAAGAACGCCGCGCGGTTCACCGGGCGCGGGCCCAGCGCGTCGTCATAGACCGGGGCAGAGCCGCCCAGGATATGCACACCGTACTGCCCTGCAAGCCTGGAATGCAGCGCGTCGGCCTCGGGCATCCGCTCCGACACCGCCCGCAAGGACGGCTCCAGCTCCGCCGAGACCGCCCGCCCCGCCAGCGGCGCCAGTTCCATCGCCGCATACTCGGGAAAGACCAGCAGGTCCGCCCCCTGCCCGGCCGCCTCTGCCACCCAGGCCTCGATCTTTTCGGCATAGGCGTCCCAACTGTCGAACTCGTCCAGCGGGTAGGCCGCAGTCGCAATCTTCATCGTTTTCGCTTTCCGTGACAGGTTTCACCGGCACCCTAACGGCCCGACCGGCCAAGCGCCACTCAGACCGTTTCGCGCTCTGCCGGGCGCTGCATCCGCAGCGGAATCTCCCGCGCCAGCCGGATCAGATGCGCCATGTAGGGCTTGTCCGCCTCGTCCTCGCGGATCGCCGCATAGAGCCGCTTGGTCAGACCGCCTTTGGTCACGGGCCGCGTGACGTATTCCGAGCTTGTCCGTTGTTCCCTCAGCACCCAGTCGGGCAACACCGCGACGCCCCGATTCGACGCCACCAGCAGCAGGATCACCGCCGTCAGCTCGATCTGCCGCACCGCGCGCGGCTCGACCTTGGCGGGGGTCAGCAACTCGGTGAAGATGTCCAGCCGCGAGCGGTCCACCGGGTAGGTGATCAGCGTCTCGTCCCGGAAATCATCCGCCTCGACGAAATCCTTGCCCGCCAGCACATGCTGGCTGGAGGCCACGAAGAGCGGCTCGTAATCAAACAGCGGCTGAAAGATCACGCCATCGAGGTCCTCGGGATCCGACGACACCACCAGGTCCACCTCCTCCTTCTGCAACGCGGGCAGCGCGTCGAAGGCAAGGCCGGGCCGGATGTCGATATCCACCTCCGCCCAGGTCTGCCGGAATCGCTCCAGCACCGGGAACAGCCATTCGAAACAGGCATGGCACTCGATGGCGATATGCATCCGCCCGGCGCTTCCCTGCCGCAATCCGCTGAATTCCGCCTCCAGCGCCTCGACCTCGGGCAGCACCTTCTCGGCCACGCGCAACAGCCGCAGCCCCGCCGCCGACAGCTTCAGCGGTTTCGAGCGCCGCACGAACAGTTCCACCCCCGCCTGATCCTCCAACCCCTTGATCTGGTGGGACAAAGCCGACTGCGTGATGTGCAGAAGATCCGCCGCACGGGCCAGCCCGCCGGCCTGGTGAATGGCCCGGATCGTCCGCAGATGGCGAAAGTCGATATGCATGAATATTAGCCCGCCTCATTCAAACCATGAATTTTATGAAGTTGTCTCACATACGCGCGCCTGCGACAAGAGACGCAACACCCCATTGCAGGATACCCGTCATGAGCACCCCTACCGTTTCCTTCGAGTTCTTCCCGCCCAAATCGCTGGAGGCCTCGGTTCGCCTCTGGGACACGGTCCAGACGCTCGCCCCGCTGGACCCCAGCTTCGTGTCGGTCACCTACGGCGCCGGCGGCACCACCCGTGAACTCACCCGCGATGCCGTGGCCACGCTGCACAAGTCCAGCGGCCTCAACGTCGCCGCCCACCTCACCTGCGTCGAGGCCACCCGCGAGGAAACCCTGGCCATCGCCCAGGACTTCGCCGATGCCGGCGTGAACGAGATCGTCGCCCTGCGCGGCGACCCGCCCAAGGGCTCGGACGGCTTCACGCCCCATCCCGAGGGCTTTGCCGACAGTTGCGAGCTGATCTCGGCGCTGGCCGACATGAACCGCTTCAAGATCCGCGTCGGCGCCTACCCGGAAGTGCACCCCGAGGCGGCGGATGCCCAGGCCAATATCGACTACCTGAAACGCAAGATCGACGCCGGCGCGGCCGAGGCGATCACCCAGTTCTTCTTCGACACCGAGGCGTTCTTCCGCTTCCGCGACGCCTGTGCCGATGCGGGCATCGACGCCCCCATCATCCCCGGCATCCTGCCGATCGAAAACTGGGGCGGCACCAAGCGCTTCGCCGCCGCCTGCGGCACCAACATCCCCGCATGGCTCGACGAGGCCTTCACCAAGGCCGCCCGCGACGACCGCGAAACGCTTCTGGCCACGGCCCTGGCCACCGAACTCTGCAGCGAGCTGATCGAGGGCGGCGCCGAGCACCTGCATTTCTACACGCTCAACCGCCCCGAGCTCACGCGCGACGTCTGCCACGCCCTCGGGGTCACGCCCAAGGTCGAACTGCGCGACGTCGCCTGACGCACCTTTGATCCCTGTGACACTCCCCTCCCCGGGGCTGTCGCAACGCCTGGCCCTGCCTTCCCCGAAGGCGGGGCTTTTTCGCGCACACCTGCCAGGCGTGCAGGTAATGCGACGCGTGCTTGACCCGTGCTCGACCGTCAGGATTGAGTCCATAACTGCCACACTCACAAAGCGCCCGCGCGGAACAAGGGCGAAGCCCTCCACGCATCGCGCCAGAGGCGCGTCACTTAATATGCGCGCCTTTGGCGCGCCGGGCCGCTCCGTCACGCCAGAGGCGTGCCGACTATAGTTGGCGCACCTTTGGTGCGACGGCACGGCGATTTGGCAGGTGACGTGCCACGCTCTCGGGTTGGGTGTGCCTGGCCGGCAAAAAGTGTTCATCACCAACGTCGGTTCGCCGCCCAACGGCCTGTCGATGCGCGTCTGCTCACCGTCGGAAACCAACGTCCGCGTCGTCCGCATCTCGGCCATTCATCTTTATCGCAGCGAATGTACGGTTCGAGTCCAGTTTGACCGTCAGAACGTTGGCCGTATGCTAAGGTTGAACGAAGCAGGGAGATGACGTTGACTCAGGTGCAAGGCAGCAAGGACTGCGGCAATTCGCCAAAGAACAAGTTCGTTCAGGATGTAGCGGTCGCCCTAGAATGTGGTGAGGCTGAACCGAGCGCGTTCAGCGAAGACGTGATTTGGGAGCACTCTCCAGTCGAACCAATCTCGGGAAAGAATGCGCTTTTTAAGCATCTTGGAGATCGGCCGAAACTAAGCTCTGTCACCGTTCTGCATGCGATATCTCACGGCAGGGTCGGTGCTGCGAGCGGAGAGGTCACGTTCGCTGACGGACAAACTCAACGTTTCTGCCATGTGTTCGAGTTTACGAATACCAAGGCCAATTGTGTTGCCGTTGTGAGAAGCTACAGCTGATCGCGCCAGTGTCGGCTTTGACCGCATTTCGGCCATTCATCTTTACCGCCGCGAATGTTCGGATCGAGCCCTTGTGAGACACTGGCATCGAGCCCCCCAGCCGGTTAACAGCCGCGAAGCGGCCCGGCCATCGTCAGCCCCTCCCATGGGCTGGCGATTTGGCGAGGCTGGGCGCAACGATCCTTCCGGGGATGTATCTGGCAGGCATAAAGTGCTTTTTAACTGCCGTCGGATCGCCACCCCAGGGGCTGACGATGGCCTCCGTCGTGAATGGCGGCAATGTCCGCACAGCCGGCCTTTGCCAAGCATCGCAAACCTTCTGCGCATCAAAATGCAGCCCCTCCATCACAGCCACGACACGCAAAAACCGTGAGGCTTTCATGCCCCGCCGCCCGGGCGGGCTTGCCACCCTCCCCGGCCCGAACTAGCGTGCCGCCATGAACGACACGGCCCGCCCCTTCACCGCCACATCGCTGGACCAGATGCCCGACATGGACGCGCTTTTGTCCCGCTCCGGCCTCGACTTCATGCGCGACATGATCGCGGGCCGCCTCACCGCCCCGCCTATCGGCGCCACGCTCGGCTTCACCGCGCTCTCCGCCGATCCCGGCCAGGTGGTGTTCGAAGGCACCCCCGGCTTCGGCGCGCTCAACCCGATGCGCGGGGTCCATGGCGGCTGGTATGGCGCGATCCTCGACTCCTGCATGGCCTGCGCGGTGATGACGCTGCTGAACAAAGGCCAAGTCTACACGACGCTCGAATACAAGGTGAACATCACCCGCGCCCTGCCCTTGGGCATGGTGGCGGTGGCCACCGGCACCACCCAGCATGGCGGCCGCCGCACCGCCACCGCGGTGGGCGAGCTGCGCGGCAAGGAAGACGGCAAGCTCTACGCCACCGGCAGCACCACATGCCTGATCATGGACGCCGCCTGACCGCCCGCGCCAAATCTTTTCAACAAAAGATTTGCCAAAACTTTTCCCGAAAGTTTTGCCCGCGCCTACATCACCGCCTGCGCATCGGTCGCATCCGGCGCGCCGCGGCCCCGCACGCTCTCGTGCAGCCGCTCGGACGGATCCCGCCCGACAACCCTTGCCTTGCGGAACAAGAAGATCTTGCCCCAGCCGCGCCACTTGCCGATCGACGGCGCGTCGGGGTCCGTCGGATACCGTGCGCGCCAGCCCTCGGGCAGGCTCAGCCCATGCGCCTCGGCCCGCTCCAGCATCCAGACCAGCGGGATGTTCGACAGGGGCCGCGCCGCCTCGAACCCGTCCAGCTGCCCGCCCACGTCGCCATGGGTGCCCCGGAACCACACCTGCTCCACCCGGCCCTCCCCGGCCCGCGACCCGGGCCCGGTTTCCCACATCACCGGGGTATAGACCCGCCGCGTCTCGTCCAGCGCCAGCGCGTGATAGCCATGCCGGATATGCGGCCCCAACGCGTGGCTGTGAAACGCGTTCTTCGGCGTCAGCAATCGCCAGATCAGCGGGCCGGACCAGTCCAGCGCCTTCACCGTGTCCCAGACGCCCACCATCTCGATCGGAGAGCTTTCGTGGCACAGCGCGCGGGTGAATTCCGCCGCGGCGGACCCCGCCGCCTCGTCGCGGTAATGGCGATAGGCGGTCTTCACCTGCCGCTCGGTCGCATTTTCCGCCCGCAACAGCCCGACCCGGTCGATCACCCCGGCCAGCGACCGCACCGCATAGGCCCCGCGCGAAAACCCGAACAGGAAGATCCTGTCGCCGGGCCGATAGCGGGACGCAAGATAGCCATAGGCCCGCCGGATCTGCCGGTTGATCCCGCGCCCCAGCATCACGTCGCCGGTGCGCCGCCAGTCCGGCCACTGCACCCCGGGCTCGTAGTAGAGCGACATGCCCACGCCCACCGTCTCGTTCAGCAGCTTGAAGGTCAGGCCCGCATTGCTCTCATAGCCCGGATCGAGCGACGACATCGTGCCGTCCAGGATGATGACATGGCTCACCGCGCCCCGCGCGACATGCCTGGTCCGCACCCGTTCGCCACGGGTCAGGCCAACCAGCCGCCGGACAGCCCGGCCAATGCGTTTCGTCCAGCTCATCGCGGTCCAGCATCCCCCAAACCCGGCCCGGGGTAAAGGACCCTGCGCACCGCTCCCGCGCTTTTGCCGGCACCCTGTTTCCCCTTCGGCACCGCCGTGACGCGCCCCGCCGTGGGGACCTTGTGGCCTGGGCCAGCCCGCGCCCGCTCCGCAACGACGCCGGTCGTCGCGGTGAAACCGGCCCCGCCACCGTCGCGCCCGCTGGCGGACCGCAAAGAGGCCCGGCGCCGACGCGCGGGCCCGACGCTCCGCCGCTGCGCTTCAGCCGGACAAGGGTACGCGCGGCCCTCGGCTTTCCGCATCCGGCCCGATCACGACAGCCGCGTCACCATGATCGGCCCGTCCGGCCCATAGCCGTTGAACCGCGTCGCCAGCGCCCGCGAATACGCGCCCATCCCCTCGAACAGCACGTAATCTCCCTCGGCCACATCCTCGGGCAGCGCCACCGGATCGGGCAGCCGGTCCAGGCTGTCGCAGGTCGGCCCGAAGACCACGCGCGGCACCGGCGCACCGCGGCGTGGCTGCCCGTCGGGCCGGACCAGCCGCACCCGCGTCAACGCGTCGATATCCCGCGCCTCGGCCAGCGCGCCATAGATCCCGTCGTTGAGGAAAAGGCTCCCGTCCGGGCGCACCGCCTTGACGCGCGCGGCCAGCGTGAACGCCTCGGCCACCATCGCCCGCCCCGGCTCGCAAACCAGCGCGGGCGGCACCTCGAACGCCGCGCGCGCCACCTCCGCCACGTGGTCGAAAATCGCCTCCAGGTCCGGCGCCGCCCCCGAGCGGTGCGCCGCGAACCCACCGCCCACGTTCAGCCGTTCCAGGGTCACCCCCGCCATCCGCGCCACCTCGGCACTGGCCCTCACATACGCCCCCCAGGCCGCCGGGTCGGCGCATTGCGTGCCGGGATGAAAGCAGATGCCGGGACGAAACCCCATCCCGGCGACCCGCTGCAAAAGCGCCGCCGCCGCCTCCGGCGCGGCCCCGAACTTGGCCCCGAAATCATAGGCCGCGCCGCGCACCGGCAGCGCCAGCCGCACCGTCACCTCCAGGTCGCGCGGCAGGCCGGCCAGCTTTTCCAGCTCCGACATGCAATCGACCGAGCACGAGGCGACGCCCATCGCCGCGGCGGTGTCGACCTCCGCGACCGAGCGCACGGGGTTGTTGTAATGCAGCACCGCCCCCGGCGCGGCGGCCCGCACCGCCCGCATTTCCGCCGGGCTCGCCACGTCGAACGCCGTGAGGCCCGCCGCGGCCAGGTTGGCCAGCACCTCGTCGCCCGGATTGGCCTTGACCGCATAGGTCACCAGCCCGTCGAACCCGTCCAGGAACCGGCGCGCCGTCGCCTGAAGAACCTCGGGACTGAAATAGAGAACCGGCACGTCGGGGCGGTGCCGTACAAGATGAGCCAGCGGGCTCTGCCACGTGGATGTCTGATGCTGCATGTGTCGCCTCGTTGATGGTCTTTTGCTCAGTGTGCCGCGAAACCGCGTGGATTTGTCGGGTCAGATTGTACGAAATGTCGTAACATGTCGGCAAAACGCCGAGGGAATCATGCAAACAGACGAACTTGACGAAGCGCTGATGGCACTCCTGCAGGAAAACGCGCGCATGCCCGTCGCCACGCTCGCCCGGCGGCTGGGCCTTGCGCGCACCACCGTCCAGGCCCGGCTCGACCGGCTGGAAACCTCCGGCGTGATCCTGGGCTATACCTTGCGCCTCAACGCCGCGCGCCGCGCGCCCCTGCGCGCCACCGCGCTTGTCCAGATCGAGGCCCGCAGCCAGCCCACGGTGCTCTCGCGCCTGCAGTCGCTGCCCAATGTGCGCCGCGTGCACACCACCTCGGGGCGTTTCGACCTGATCGTCACGCTCGAGGCCGAAACCACCGAAGAGCTTGACGACACGCTCGACCGGATCGGCGACGCCAAGGGCGTGCGCGGATCGGAATCGCTCATCCACCTCGCCACCAAGCTCGACCGCGGGCACTAGGCGCGCCCCGTCCCGGACCTGATCCGGGACCTCCCCGCCGCCCGACCGATTCGTCCGGCCCTGCCCGTTCAGGCCGGTTTTCCCGCCTTTTCCCGCGCCGGTTCCCGCCTGTTCCCGGCCGGGAAGATCATTCCGCGTCCGACCCCCTCGGACCCGGCCGCGGTTTCGCCACATCCGCGCCCGCTTCTGCCAATTTCGGCGCAAGATTCCGTACGACCTTGGTCGGACGACCTTCCGACGATGGGGTCGTAAAGCCCCGCACCGACCGAGGAAGGATGTCGCACGTCGCCGCGCCGCGCCATTGTCGGGCCACACGAGGGTCGCCAGGACCCGCACTCAACAACCACGACAACCACGGAAGAAAACGACCATGACCATCGCACGCAAATCCATCCAGACCCTCGCCCGCACCTTCGCCCGCGACGAGGACGGCGCCACCGCCATCGAATACGGCCTCTTCGCCGCCCTCGTGGGCGCCGTGATCGTCGGCACCATCGCCACGCTGGGCGGTCAGACGAACACCGGCTTCACCACCATGAGCGACGAACTCACCGCCCAGGGGATCGACGCGCCCACGAACTGACACCTCGCCGCATCCCGCCGGGGCGGCCCGCATTGCGGCGCGGCCGTCCCGCCCTCACCCCTCTTCCCCCACCCCAACCGGAGACCGCCCATGCCCTTCGACACCCAAGACGGCGTCGCCCCATCGCTCCAGGCCTATGTCTGTTCCGATACCGGCGCCGCCACGGCCCGCGCCGTTCTGGCGGAAAGCAAACAGGTGGCCAAGGCGATCCACGGCGGCGGCCTCAGCGGGGCGGCGCGGCTTCTGCCCAACGCGTCGAGGGTCAAGTGCATCCTGGCCGAGATGGGCCAGCTTTCCCTCGACATGGCCACAGAATGCGTAGCGGAACTGACCCGTGCCGGCATCGAGGTGATCGTGCTGGGCCGCGTCGACGACATCGCCACCTACCGCGCCCTGCGGCAGGCCGGCGCGCGCGACTATTTCGCCTTGCCGGCCAAGGCCTCCGACATCCTCGCCGCCACCACGGCGACACCCCCGGCGGTCGGCCTCGCTGCGTCCGTCGCCGAACCGCAGGCCCAGCGCGGGCGTGCCATCGGCGTCATCGGCTGCAAGGGCGGCACCGGCGCCAGCCTTCTGGCACAGAACCTCGCCGCGCACGCCTCCGCCCCCAGGGGCCCCGCCCGAAACACCGCCCTGCTGGACGCCGATCTCGAATTCGGCAGCCAGGCCATCGACCTCGACCGCGACGAGACCCGCGGCCTCTTCGACGCGCTCCGCGCGCCCGCCCGGATCGACGGCACATTCATCGCCGCCACCATGGACCAGATCAGCGACACGCTCTCGCTCTATTCCGGCCAGGTGCGCCGCGACCAGACCGCCGCCGACTACGAACCCGGCCTCACGGCGCTCCTGCCGCGCCTGCGCGATGCGTTCGATACGGTCATCGCCGACCTGCCCCGCGGCCTCGTCCTGCGCCAGCCCGAGGTCATCGGCACGCTCGACCGCCTCGTGCTGGTCCTGCCCGCGGGCTTTGCCGGGGTCAATGCCGCCAGCCGCCTGATCGGCCAGGTCCGGGCGGATCATCCCGACCTGCCGATCCTGGCCGTGCTGTCGGAAACCCTCAAGGATGCTGGCATCCGCCACAAGGACATCGCCAAGGCGCTCGACATGCCCCTCACGGCGATCCTGCCCTGCTCCACATCGGCGCTGGCAAAGGCGCACAAGGCCGCGCGGCCGCTCGTCACGCTGCAGCCCCGGTCGCCCTGGGCCCGCGCCGTGCGCACCGTGTTCGACGCGGCCACGGACCCCGCCGCGGCCAAGGCCGCCCCGCGCAAGGCCACGCCCCGCAAGAGACTGTTCGGATGAAACACGAGGTCGTCGAGCACGACAACCGTCCCGCGCTCGACCGCGTGCTGCACATCGCACGCCGGATCGACGCCGACGGCCTGTCGGTCGAGGAAAAGGTCAACACCGCCCTCACCTTCGTGGTCGAGGCCGCGAAGACCCCGATCTCGCTCGGCCAGCAGCGTGCCCTCCTGGCCCAGGCCGTGGCGGCCCTGGGCGGTACAGCCCCCGCCCCGTCCGATGCCCCGGCCCCGATACGCGTGCCGACACCGGCCCGGGCCGGGGCCGCGTCCCCGCAGCCGCCGCGCCCGCACGCGCCCTTCGATGCCCCGGCCCGCCCCGCCGCACGGCCCTCCGCCCCTGCCCAACGGCCCGCGAATGGCGCGCCCGCGCCCGAGCCGAAGCTCCCCGCCCTCATCCAATCCGTCACCGCCGCCACCACCGCCGGCTCGGACGTCTCGAACATGGTGGGCGAGATGATCCAGGCCCTCTCGGAACTGCTCGACTTCACCGAGATGGCCGCCCTGCCCCGCGCCGACCAGGAAAGCCGCATTCACGACGCCATCCACGGCATCTCCGAGCAGCGCAAGATGCACCTCAACGGGCGCGAAGTGGCCGACCTGGTGCAGGCCGTGCTCGCCGACATGCTGGGGCTCGGCCCGCTCGAACGCCTGCTGGCCGACGAGGAGGTGACCGACATCATGGTCAACGGCGCCGCGCAGGTCTACGCCGAGCGGCGCGGCAAGCTGGAACTGACCGGCACGCGCTTTCGCGACAACGCCCATGTCCATGCCGTGGCCTCCCGCATGGTCGCCGCCGTGGGCCGCCGCATCGACGAGGCGCAGCCGATGGTCGATGCCCGCCTCAAGGACGGCAGCCGCGTCAACGTCGCCATCCCGCCCTTGGCCATCGACGGCCCCACCATCACCATCCGCAAGTTTCCCGCCGCGCCGATGAAGCTGGAAAGCCTCGTGGCCAACGGCTCGCTGTCGGAACAGATGGCGGGTTTCCTCGGCCTTGCCGCCTACCTGCGGCTCAACGTGCTGGTCTCGGGCGGCACCGGCTCGGGCAAGACCACGCTGATGAACGCGCTTTCCGCCTTCATCCCCGCCACCGAACGGCTGGTCACCATCGAGGACGCCGCCGAACTGCGCTTCCAGCAGCCTCACGTGGTCCGGTTCGAAACCCGCCCCCCCAATGTCGAGGGCAAGGGCGAGGTCACCATGCGCACGCTGGTGCGCAACGCGCTCCGGATGCGCCCCGACCGCATCATCATCGGCGAGATCCGCGGCGACGAGGTGCTGGACCTGCTGCAGGCCATGAACACCGGCCATGACGGCTCGATGAGCACCCTGCACGCCAACTCCCCGCGCGAGGCGATGACCCGGATCGAGAGCATGGCCGCGCTCGCCGGCTTCGACATGGCCTCGGGCGTGGTGCGCCGCCAATTGGCCGATGCCGTGCAGCTGGTGATCCAGATTTCCCGGATGCGCGACGGCACCCGCCGCATCACCTCGATCTCCGAGGTCGCCGGGCTCGAAGGCGACGTCGTCACCCTCCAGGACCTCTTCACCTTCGAGACCGACCCCGACAGCACCCGCGCCGAGGTGCGCGGCCAGTTCCGCTATTCCGGCTATCGCCCCAAATTCGCCAGCCGCGCCGCCGATTACGGCGTCGGCGCCGATCTCGACGCCGTGCTGAGAGGATAACCCATGAGCCTTTTTCTCATCGCCCTGACGGCCAGCATCGCCACCTTCACCGCCCTCGTGCTGTGGGTGCTGGTGCATGTCGACCGCACCCGCCGCCGGCTCCACGCCCGGCTCCGGCGCGGCCTCGCCCAGACCCGCGCCGCGACGCTCGAACCGCCGCGCCGCGGGGTCCGCATGACGGGCGACAGGGGCGGCCTCACCGCCCGGATCGAGGGGCTGCTGGCCCAGACCGGCCTCAACGTCGCGCCCAGCGACATCTGCATCCAGGTCACCATCGCCGCCGTGGCGATCTATGGCCTGGCGGTGCTCTATGCCGGGATGAACCCTGTCCTGGCGCTGGGGCTGGCCGTGGCCCTGCCCGTGGGCCTCGCGGTCGCGGTGCTGCGCCACGCCCGCGCCCGCTACCAGGCCGCCTTCACCGAACGCCTGCCCGAGGCGCTCGACATCTTCGCCCGCGGCCTGCGCGCCGGACGGCCCATCGCGGATTCGCTGCGCATCGTGGTGGAAACCACCACCGGCCCCGTGCAGACCGAATTCGCCCGCTGCCACGGCGAGATCTGCCTCGGCACGCCCCTGCCCGACAGCCTCGCGGCCCTCTACATGCGGATGCGCACCGCCGAGATCGGCTTTTTCGCCGTCGCCACCGCCCTTCAGGCCGACTCGGGCGGCAACCTCGTCGAGACACTGGAAAACCTGGCCGAACAGCTGCGCGAACGCCGCAAGCTGCGCAAGAAGGCGCGGGCGCTCTCGTCCGAGGCCCGCGCCAGCGCCATGATCCTCGCGGCCCTGCCCTTTTGCATCGCCCTGGCGCTCTTCGTGCTGAACGGTGCGTATCTCAAACCGCTCTTCACCGATCCGCGCGGCCAGGTGATGGCCGCGGGCGCGCTGACCAGCGTCACGCTCGGGGTCTACCTGATGGCCCGCATGGGGCGTCCCGATGTCTGAGGCAACGGTGAATATCCTGTCCTGGATGGCCTTCGCGGGCCTGATCCTGGCCACGCTCGGCCTCGGTGCGCTGGTCGACATCGAACGCAGGCGCGCCGGCCTCATGCTGCGCCTGCGCCGCGCCGGCGGCCAGGCGCTCGGCCCCCGCGCCGCCGCCCCCGGCAGCGCGGGCTCGGGCAGCTTCGCCTGGCTGCGCGGCGGGCTGCGTCGGATCGTCCTGCGCCTGGGCGAACGCCTCTCGGTGATCCTCGGCGGCGAGGCCCGCGACACCGCCGCCGACCTGCGCTCGGCCGGCTATCGCGGCCGCGACGCCCTCCTCGTCTACGCTTTCCTGAAAACGGTCCTGCCCGTCTGCGCCTTCCTGTCCGGTGGCGTCTGGGTGGTGACCGTCTACCCCATCGGCATGCAAGCGCTCATTCCCTCGGCCATCGTCCTGGCCGTGGCGCTCGGCATGTCGATGGGCATCGACATGGTGGTCGACAGCAAACGCCGCGCCCGCCTCGCCCGCATCCGCCGCGGCTTTCCCGACCTGCTGGAACTCCTTGTGATCGCCTCCGAGGCCGGCCAGGGTCCGCAGCAGGCCCTGCACCGCGTCGCGCGCGAACTGCACTACAGCACGCCCGAGCTTGCCGCCGAGATGCAGCAGATGGTCGCCGAGATCTCCATGACCAACGACCGCCGCACCGCCTATGACAAGCTTTCGGCCCGCGTGCCCCTGCCCGAAATCGCGATCTTCACCCAGGCGCTGGAACAGTCCGACACCTACGGCACGCCCTTTGCCCGCGCCATGCGCAACCTCGTGGCCGAACAACGCGCCAACCGCCTGATCGCGCTCGAGGAAAAGGCCGCCCGCCTGCCCGTCCTGATGACCGTGCCGCTGATCTTCTGCATCATGCCGGCGGTCTTCGTGGTGCTGGTCGGCCCCGCCGGGCTCTCGATCTTCGACAACATCCTCGCGGGACGCTAGACCATGACCCTGCTCCGCCTCGCCACTGCCGCCCGCCGCTTCGCCCGCCGCTTCGCCCATGACACCTCCGGCGCCGTCGCCATCGAGTTCATGCTGATCGCGCCGATCCTGCTGGCGCTGATCCTCGGCATCATCACCCTGGGCTTCTACATGGGCGTCAGCCATTCGGTGCACCAGCTGGCCGCCGGGGCCGCCCGCGCCTCCGTCGCCGGCCTCGACGAGACCGAGCGGCGCGACATCGCCACCACCTACCTCGCGCAGGGCGCCACCCGATATCCCCTCCTCAAGGCCGAGGCGCTGACCTCTTCGCTCGACTATTCCGGCACCGCCACGGGCAGCATCACCGTCAACGTGACCTACGCCGCCGACGGCACCCTGCTCGACGTGGCCAACGGCTTTCTCAACCTCGGGATCGAGACGATCCGGGGACGCGCCTATGTCGCTTACTGACCGCCTCGCCCGCTTTGCCCGCGACGAGTCCGGCGTCGTCGCCATCATCGTGTCGCTGATGCTGACGGTGCTTTTCGGCTTCGTAGCCCTTGGCGTCGACGTGGCCGCGCTCTACCGCGACCGCGCGCGCCTGCAGGCCGCCAGCGATCTCGGCGCACTCAGCGCCATGGCCGATGCCTCCGCCGCGCGCCCCCGCGCCGAGGACGCCATCGTCCGCAACGGGCGCGCCGCCGCCACTCTGACCGACCTGCAAACCGGGCGCTACTTCCGCAACCCCGCCATCCCCCGCACCGAGCGGTTCGTGGCCTCCGAGGGCGAGACCGCGCCGGTCAATGCCGCCTTCGTCACGCTCACCGACGACTCGCCGCTCTATTTCGGCCAGATCTTCAGCGGCGCCTCCACCGTCGCGCTCAATCGCAGCGCCCTGGCCACCCG
Organism: Roseovarius atlanticus; assembly: GCF_019802205.1. Lineage (GTDB taxonomy): Bacteria > Pseudomonadota > Alphaproteobacteria > Rhodobacterales > Rhodobacteraceae > Roseovarius > Roseovarius atlanticus_A. Next base: position 738,498 of record NZ_JAHVHQ010000004.1, on the reverse strand, counting down.
CACCGGCGCGGCCAGCTTTTCACTGAACAGCCACCTGGCCGACCTCGACCCCGCCGCGCTCAACGCCGTGCTCACGGCGGAATACGGCGCCGGGGCGCAGATCGACGCGGGCGATCTCGCCCTGCTGGCCGAGGCACAGGTCAATCTGGGCACCCTGATGGAGACCCTCGACGCCCTCACCGGCGGCACGTCGCGCAACCCCGCCGAGGTGCTGGACCTCGCGACCACCGCCGACACCCTGCTCGACGCACTTGCCTCCGACCTTCCGCCCGCCCTCGCCGGCAGCCTCGCCGGGCTTGCCAGCGCCGCCGCAGGTCAGGACATCGACGTCGCCGCCGTCGTCGGCGGCATCGACACCCGCCTGGGCCTCACCGCCACCGATTTCCTGACCGAAATCGACGTCACGGCCCTCAATATCGTCAAGGCCGTGGTCGCCGCCGAGGCCATCGAGACCGCCTCCCTGGACCTCGACCTGAACGTGGCGGGCATCACCGGGGTCGACGCGCGGCTTTCGGCCGGCGAGCCGCCCGCCCGCTCGGGCTGGGTCGCCCTGGGCGAGGACGGCGTGCAACTGCACCGCGCCGCCGCGCGCCTCGCCCTCGACATCGACGCCGATCCCGGCCTTCTGACCGGGCTCGCGCCCGAGGTCACGTCCACCGGCCTGCGCCTGCCGCTCTACGTGGAACTCGCCGGCGCCACCGCCTCGCTGGAAGAGATCAACTGCACTGCCGCGCGCGCCTCGGATCTCGCGGCGTCCGTCTCGGTCTCGCACACGCCCCTGCACCCCGCGAACGGCACCTCGGTCGCCGCGCTCTACCTCGGCACCCTGCCCACGGGCACCGGCGCCACCGCCGCGATCGACCCGGCCAGCCTCGGCTTTGCCGACCTTCTGACCGTTCACATCGCGATCCCGGTGCCGCTCCTGCCCGACCTGGTGCTGGCCGACCTCGTGATCCAGGCCCGCAGCCACGTCGCCCTGGGCCGCTCGAACACCGACACCATCACCTTCACCCGCGGCGACGTGGCCGCAGGCGACACCGTCCGCAGCTTCGGCTCGGAACAGCTGGTGACGAACGCCGTCAGCACGCTTCTGTCATCTGAGACCACCGAGATCCGTGTGAAGCCCGACCAGCAGGACCTGGTCACCGGGCTTGCGGCGCCCGTCGTCGACACCCTGCTCGCCAACCTTCCCGGGCAGCTTCTGGCCGCGCTCACCACGCCGGTCGACGGCGTGGTCGACGGCGTGCTGGCAGATGTGGGGCTAAAGCTCGGCGCGGGCGAGCTGACCCTGACAGGCCACCACTGCGAACTCATCCGTCTGGTGCAGTAAGCCCCGCCGCGATGTCAGGCGACGTTCTGCTTGCGGCGCCCGACCAGCGGCAGCGCATCCTGCGTGCTGATCTTCGTCGCCGGTTCCTCGGCCTCGCGCGCCATCGACACGACCTCGTCGGTGACGAAGGCGATCAGCTGATACCGCGATTCGAGCCCCGATTTCTGATAGATCCGGCCCAGCTGCGATTTCACCGTGGTGATGGCGCTGCCCCGCATCTCGGCGATCTCGCTGTTGGAAAACCCCTTGGCCACGAAAATCGCCACGTCCGCCTCGGCCTGCGACAGGCCCCAGTCCGGCGCATGGCGCAGGATCACCGTTTCCTTGGCGATGGGCTCGCTCATGCCCGGGGCCAGCTTTTCCTTCCGCTTCTGCACCACGTGGCGCGCCAACTGCGTGCAGGCGACATAGGCCACCACCGCCGTCAGCGCGAAAAACAGCGCAAAAAGCCCCGAGACGACCGCCACGCTCGGCGCGGCCTCGGCGTCCCCAAAGGCAAAATGAAGAACCAATAGCGTCTTCAGGGCCGCGATGACCGAAACCAAGACACATCCAAATACCCAAATCCGTGACATCGCGTCACCTCCTGTTCGCGTTATTCCGCGGGCAACCTCACCGCAAATTGAGGCAATTTTGAGGTAACTGTTTCTAAATTGTCGACGATTTGGGGCTCCATGCACGCACTGGCAGATTCTCCGCACTCTCGTGCAGGCAAAAGTGGTCCGCGCACGCCTTTGCCCGGCCCCGAACCCCGCCTCACCCGGCGTAAAGAGCGCTCCAGCGCTCGATCAGCGCCTGCTGAAGCCGCTTGGACCGGCCGTTCCAGCTCGCCGCTCCCGGCGGGCGCGACTCCGACGTGCTGTCGATGGGCTCGCGCAGCTCCTGGTTGGCCGTCATGATCGCAAAGGCCAGCTCGGTGTCGTCGGGCGCCGTGGCATAGCCCGCAAGCGTGCTGACGAAATAGAGCGTGCCCGTCTTGGCGGCCACCTTGACCGGATGGTCGGGCATCGGCGCGCCCTGGCCGTCGCGCATCCCGAACGGCTTCAGGATCGGCTTCAACAGACCGTCGCCATGCACCCGCGCCAGCGCCCGCGCCATCGCCTCGGGCGTCACCCGCGACGTCTCGCCCAGGCCCGAGTGATCGACCAGCGTCGCGCCGGTGATGCCCAGGCTTTGCTGCGCCCAGGCCGTCATCTCGGCCCCCGACGCCGCCAGGTCCACGCTTTGGCCCAGCCGCGCCCGCGTCGCCGTCAGCCCGACCAGCTCGGCGGTCAGGTTGTTGGAATATTTCAGCATGTCCTGCAGGATCGGCACCAGCGGCTCGCTCTGGTGGCGCACCAGGACCTCGCCCTCGGGCGCGGCCTCGACCGGCTCGCCGGCCGTGACCGTCACGCCCTGCGCCTGCGCCAGCGCGGTGAACACCTCGACCGCATATTCGCCGGGCCGCCGCACCGGCAGCCAGCGTGATCCGCCATTGCCCAGCGCGCCCGACGCCACGGTCCAGGCATCGTGATCGCCCCCGTCCTCGTAGGTATAGACCGGCCCCTTGCGCTGCGCGACGCGCATCCGCGCCACCCGCACCGACGGGCGATAGCGGTCAGACCGCGCGTCCATCTCCACGGTGTAATCCCCGCCAGAGCGCTTCCACTCGAAATGCACCCGGTTGAAATTCAGGTTCAGCCCCGACAGCGACGGGTTATAGCCCACATGCAGGGGCTGTTCGTCGTCGATGAACCGGGTAAAGGCCAGCGCCCCGGCCCAGGCCCGCACGTGGCCGGTCACCCGGTTGACCCCCGCCTTCTTCAGCCGCGCCGCCATGTCGGCCAGCCCGTTGGTGTCCAGCACCGGGTCGCCGCCCCCGGCCAGCACCACGTCGCCGTCCAGCACGCCGTCGGTCACCGGCCCGGTCGCGATCAGCCGCGTCTCGAAACGATAATCCTCTCCCAGCGTCTCCAGCGCATAAAGCGCGGTGATCGCCTTCATCACGCTGGCCGGCGGCAGCGGAATATCCGCCGCGTGGCCTTCCAGCACCTTGCCGGACTTCACGTCGATCACCGAAAAGCCGACATCGCCGCCCAGCTTGGCCCGCTCGATCAGCGCGTCGGCACTCGGCACCGACCGCTGGCGGGCCGCCTCCGCGCCGCCCTCGGGGCGCAGCTGCGGGCGCAAGGACACCTTGGGCGCATTGGCCAGCGCGCCGCCGGCCAGGCTGGCCAGCGCGGTCGTCAACAGGAAACGTCTGGAAATATCGCGTCGCATGGGCCCAATTAACCCAAGCGCGGCGGGTCACACAATCGGCAATTCCGCCATCCCGGCCCCAGGTCGCGACGTTGCGATCAACTTTCCGAAAGATCGCCCCAGTCGCCCCGCGCCCTGAGGGCGGTCGACGACAGCGCGCTCATCGGCACGTTGACGAAACACCACGCCGGCGCGGTGGCAAAGCGCAGCGCCCGCGACTGCCGCGCCGGGATGCGCGCGGCGCGATAGATCCGCGCCGGTTTCGACATCCGCGCCGAGATCCGCTGCCCGGGCCGGGCCAGCACGCCGATCGGCACCGTCTGCATGATCCATTGCCAGTCCTGCCAGTGCTCGAACTGCGCCAGGTTGTCGGCCCCCATCAGCCAGACGAAATGCACATGCGGCCGCATCCTTTGCAGCACCGCCAGCGTCTCGGCGGTATAGCGCGTGCCGACCTGCGCCTCGAAATCGCTGACGTGGATGCGCGGATGATCCACCAGCGCCCGGCACGCCGCCATCCGCCGCTCCAGGGGCTGCGGTCCGCGCGCCTTCAGCGGGTTGCCGGGGCTCACCAGCCACCACACCCGGTCGAGGCCGAAGCGGCGCAGCGCCTCGCGGCTGATATGTACATGGCCCGCATGGGGCGGGTCGAACGATCCCCCCAAAAGCCCGATCACCATCCCGGGCCGCGTCATCGGCAAGCGCAGGCGCATGTCCTCTCCCTTCGCGTCGCCCCTGAAATCGCCGGGATGCGGCGGGATGTCCAGCCTTTTCACCACCGCCCGCGTCCCCGGGATTCGGCGCAATTTTAGGGATTTAGCCTTTGCAGGCGCACCGATTGTTAAGCGTCGCGTGGCATGACGAGACCCGGTGAGAGACGGCACGAGGTTGGGCGTGGCAGAGCCAAGCGACACAGCGCACCCGCATCCTGCCGATGCGGCGCAGGATCCGGCTGCGGACGGGCCCGGCCCGCCGCCGCCCGGCGCCGACCTGCCCTTCTGCCCGCAATTCCTCCACCGCACCCGCGACGCCATCATCCTCCAGGACATCGAGGGGCATCTGGAATGGATGAATCCCGCCGCCGAGGCGATGTTCAACGTCAGCCTCGACGCCGTGCGCGGGATCAAGGTGATGGGCCACGTCCTGCCCGACGGCGCCCGGGTCGATCCGGCCAAGATCGCCGCCTTCCGTTATGACATCGGCAGCAGCCTCTTCGACCGCACCCACCTCGCCCGGCACAAGCGCGTGGGCGGGCAGGAGTTCTGGAACCTGCACAGCTTCACGCTCCTGGCCACGCCCATGGGGCCCAAGGTCGCCGTCACCTGCCGCGACGTGACCGAAACGGTCGAGGCCGAACAGTCCCTGCGCCATGCCAAGGCCCGGCTGCAACACGCCGCCCATCACGACCACCTGACCGGGCTCGCCAACCGCAAGCGGCTCACCCAATACCTCGCCTCCGACATCCTGCGCCGCGCCCTGGCCGAGCGGCGCGTGGGCGTGCTGCATCTCGACCTCGACAAGTTCAAGGAAATCAACGACACGCTCGGCCATGCGGCGGGCGACGCCGCGCTCCGGCACGTGGCCGACCTCCTGCGCCGCTTCTGCGGCCCGCAGGACCTCGCCTGCCGGATCGGCGGCGACGAATTCCTGCTGGTCTGCCTCGGCACGGCGACCGAGGACGCCCTGCTGACCCGCGCCGAACTGCTGCTCGGGGCCACCCACGACCCGCTGATGTGGAACAACCAGGCGATCCGCGTGGGCCTCTCCATCGGCGCCTGCCTCACCCAGGACAGCACCGAGGGCGGCGAGGCGCTCATCCACCACGCCGATCAGGCTCTTTATGAGGCCAAGACCCGCGGTCGCGGTCGCGTCATGCTGTATACCCCCGCCCTGGGCCAGTTTCAGATCGCGCAGAACCGGATGACCCGCGAATTGCGCCTCGCCACCGCGGAAAAGCAGCTGACCGTGCACCTGCAACCCCAGCTCGACCTCGCCCGCGGCCGCATCACCGGCTGCGAAACGCTGCTGCGCTGGAACCATCCGCGCCTGGGCCAACTGCCCCCCGGCGCGTTCTTCGAGACCGCCCGCCGCGCCGGCGTGCTGGCCGATCTCGACTACCAGTCGATGCACCTGTCGCTCGACGCGCTCATCCGCCTGCACGCGGCGGGCTTCGACGACCTGACCCTCGCGCTCAACGTCTCGGCCGAGGCGCTGACCGACGTCAACTATCCCGGCCTCCTCGACTGGGCACTGCAATCGCGCGGGCTCAAGCCCTCGCAGATCTGCGTCGAAATCACCGAGACCACCATTCTTCAGGGCGGCGGGCGCACCATCGCCGCGGCCGTCGACCGGCTGAAACGCATGGGCGCCCGCGTGGCGCTCGACGATTTCGGCACCGGCTACGCGGGCCTCGCCCATATCTCGGAAATCGAGGTGGACGAGATCAAGCTCGACTGCTCGCTCACCGCCAACCTCGCCACCGATCCGCGCAACCGCGCCATCGTCCGCTCCATCATCGAGCTGTGCCGCAAGCTCGGCACCCATGTCACCGCCGAAGGGGTGGAGACCGCCGAACAGCTGCGCCTCCTGCGCGTCGCCCGCTGCCCCGCGATCCAGGGCTTCGTGCTGGCCCATCCCCAGCCCTGCGACGACATGATCGCCTGGCTCTCCGCCAACCTGCCCCTGCCCGCCGATTTCGGCAAGGACCCGGACGCCCCCCGCGTCACCCGCCTGCACCCCGGCGCGTGACGCGTTATCCCGTTTGAATTTGCCGTCCGGCGCGGTTACATGACGCGCAACGCATCCTTTTTCGAAAAGAGCACGGACCATGGCAGCCTACCAATACGTCTACCACATGCAGGACGTCTCCAAGACCTACCCCGGCGGCAAGAAATGCTTCGAGAACATCCATCTCAGCTTCCTGCCCGGCGTGAAGATCGGCGTCGTCGGCGTGAACGGCGCCGGTAAATCCACCCTGATGAAGATCATGGCCGGCCTCGACACCGATTACACCGGCGAGGCGTGGTCGGCCGAAGGCGCCAAGGTCGGCTACCTGCCGCAGGAGCCCGAACTCGACCCCAACCTTTCCGTGCGCGAGAACGTCATGCTGGGCGTCGCCGCCCACAAGGCCAAGCTGGAACGCTTCAACGAACTGGCGATGAACTACTCGGACGAGACCGCCGACGAGATGGCCGCCCTCCAGGACGAGATCGACAGCAACAACCTCTGGGATCTCGACAGCCAGGTCGACGTCTCGATGGAGGCGCTCCGCTGCCCCCCCGACGACGCCGACGTCACCACCCTCTCGGGCGGGGAAAAGCGCCGCGTGGCCCTCTGCAAGCTCCTGCTCGAGGCGCCCGACATGCTGCTCCTCGACGAGCCCACCAACCACCTCGACGCCGAAACCATCGCCTGGCTGCAACAGCACCTGATCGACTACAAGGGCACGATCCTCATCGTCACCCACGACCGCTATTTCCTCGACGACATCACCGGCTGGATCCTCGAATTGGACCGCGGCCGCGGCATCCCCTACGAGGGCAACTATTCGGCCTGGCTGGAACAAAAGGCCAAGCGGCTGGAGCAGGAAAAGCGCGAGGACAAGTCCAAGCAGAAGACGCTGGAACGCGAGCTGGAATGGATGCGCCAGGGCCAGAAGGCCCGCCAATCCAAGCAGAAGGCCCGGATCGAACGCTACAATGAACTGGCCAACCAGTCCGAGCGTGAAAAGGTCTCCCGCGCCCAGATCGTCATTCCCAACGGTCCCCGCCTCGGCGGCAAGGTGATCGAGGTCGAGGGCCTGCAAAAGGCCATGGGCGACAAGCTTTTGATCGAGGACCTGACCTTCTCGCTGCCCCCCGGCGGCATCGTCGGCGTGATCGGCCCCAACGGCGCCGGCAAATCCACGCTCTTCAAGATGTTCACCGGGCAGGAAAACCCCGACAAGGGCGAGATCACCTATGGCGACACGGTGGAACTCAGCTACGTCGACCAGTCCCGCGACGACCTCAAGGATGGGGAAACCGTCTGGGAAGCCATCACCGGCGGCGCCGAGATCATCCAGCTGGGCGACGCCCAGGTCAATTCCCGCGCCTATTGCTCGTCCTTCAACTTCAAGGGCGGCGACCAGCAGAAGAAAGTCTCGCTCCTCTCGGGCGGCGAACGCAACCGCGTCCACATGGCACGGCTGCTGAAGGAAGGCGGCAACGTCCTCCTGCTCGACGAGCCCACCAACGACCTCGACGTCGAAACCCTCCGCGCGTTGGAAGACGCACTGGTCGATTTCGCCGGCTGCGCCGTGGTCATCAGCCACGACCGCTTTTTCCTCGACCGCATCTGCACGCATATCCTCGCCTTCGAGGGCGAGGCGCACGTGGAATGGTTCGAAGGCAACTTCGAGGATTACGAGGAAGACAAGAAACGGCGTCTGGGCCCGGATGCGCTGGAGCCGAAGCGGATCAAGCACAAGAAATTTGCGCGGTGACATCCGGCTTGCAGCCAGATGTCACCCCTGCGCGAAAGCGTTTCCGCAGGAACTGCGTGCGCACCCCGTCAATCTGCCGGGCACCGTCTTGCGGCCCGCCGTCCCGGACTTGATCCGGGACCTCCGGCCCCCGAGATCCTCGGGTCAAGCCCGAGGATGACGTAGGGTGGGTGAAAACCCACGCGTCCTCGCAAACAAAGCCGCGCGAGCGCCAGACCGCGGGCAGGCGACCAACAGGCATTCAACGCACTTCATCCCCGCCAAATCCGCAAAACCTACAATCGAGGCGCTTACGTGAGCCAATCGCCAGCCCGGGGGGCGGTCTGGCGATCGCGCGGCGGCCTGCGGCCTTGATTCCGCGCATATGCTAAGTAAGGTCACATACAGCACAATAGAATACGGATTGTTTGGCTTCCTTGGCTTTTAAACTGCTGTCACAAAATGACTTTGACGAAATATTCGAGGGCAAAGATTGTTTCTGCGGAAGCGGTGCATCTTATGAAGTATGCCATAGAGAAAAGAAGTACCGAAATCCTAAAGAGATCGCGCTTGACCAAAATCGCTTCATGCACCGTTCGAGAAGGTGTCCCGTTGTAACCGAAGGTAGGAACTGTGAGAAGCCAGTAATTGCGTCTCACTCTCAGCAACGCCGTGGACCTCTAAAGCTTCTAACCGAGAACGGCCACGTACTAGGCTTCTCAGGTGGACCCAACGCAGGACCTCGTGGAGAGAGCACTCCAGAACTGACAAAGATAAGTGCAAGGAAGGCTTCTACCTTTCCCGGCCTATGCGCGGAGCACGATGCGCAATTGTTCCGAGACATCGAAAACCAGGAACTGAAACCGAACTACAAAACTGCGCTGGGGTTGGCCCGCCGGAACACGCTTTACGAAGCAGTCGTTCACACCGACGCCACCCTTTTCCTCAATTGGCTACAGACAGTCCCGACTTTCGACTTTCAAATGAACACTGCTGGGTTCACGGCTGAACTAGATAACATGAGGCATTACGCTGCCTACAATTGGTATCTCGCAACGCTGATTTCGAAAATCGAAACCAGAAAAAGTGCACGGAAGCTGTACTTCTTCATAGCTAAAATAGACGCTTGTCTACCAATGTCAGCGACGGGTTGTTTTTGTATTGAAAACGACCTCGATGGCGTCAAGCTTCAGAAGTTTTCTGATACCAAGCGTAAATTTTCTTATGCTCAGATTTCGGTCTTACCGCAAGGTAACGGTACTACGATTTTTTCAATTTCATCGACTAATGATCGTGACATGCATACGTCACGAAAATTTCTAGAAAGCTTCGCAAGATGCGGAGCCGAAGAGTTGTCCAACGCAATACTGCGAACGGCGCTCGAATACACTGAAAATATATATTTCAAGGAATCGTGGGTGAAAACACTTTCTGAAACCCAAAGAAATTCTTTGTGTCAACGATTTGATGATGCGGCCTATTTTAAAGTCGGCCTCGAGAAACCGGACTTTTCGCTAGCTCGCCCCCTAGACATTCAACTCGAAGGCAAAGTCGTCGCATCATTGCTGAAAACAAACTGATGAAGAAGTAAGTGCTAGAGTGGGTATTTCACCCTCAGTCCCCAACCCTCTCCCTCAAAACCTCCTCCAACCGAACCTCCTTCGCCAGATGCATCTGCATATACGTTGCCAGCAGCCGGTTGATCCGCCCCTGGTAGCCTTTCCCCATCGCCCGGTAGAACCTCACCACCGACCGATCCAGGTAGAGCGTCACCTTCTCCTTCGGCTCCTCCACCGGCACGTCCATCTCCAGCGTGTGCCACGCCTCCGGGATCTCCTCGGCGATGGTGTCGGGGATCCAGCTTTCCTGCTGCAGATAGATCAGGCTCTGCATCAGGCTGGCACGGGCGGCGCGTTCGGTCTTGGTGGGCATGTCGGGCTCCTCTGTGACGAGCCCGCATCCTCGCCCAGACCCCTTACCAACACTTAACCCCACCGCACCGTCGCAGTACCACCCGGATACCGACGCGAAACCGACACGTCTTTTCGCCCCCCTCAGGATGCTCTATCTGACCTCTCACGATGCCCGATTTCGACCTTGTCATCCTCGGCGCCGGCCCGGCCGGTACCGCCGCCGCCAGAGAGGCCCGCCGCCTCGGCCTCACCGCCGCGCTGGTGGACAAGGCCGTGTTTCCGCGCCCCAAGCTCTGCGGCGGGCTGGTCACCGGCCGCTGCGCCGCGCACCTGGCCGAGATCTTCGGGATCGAGATCACCCCCGACCTTTTCGAGACCCGCCGCAACTTCGAATTCCACCTGCACGATCAACCACTTGGCACGCTCGAAAACGTCCCGCCCCTGCACCTGACCATGCGGTGGGATTTCGATCACCGCCTCCTGCAAGAGGCCCTTGCCGCCGGGGCCGCCGACTATACCGGCCACCGCGTCGAGACCCATGACCTGACGGCGGGCCGCCTCACGCTGGCCAGTGGCGAAACCCTTACCTACAAGCTCCTCATCGCCGCCGACGGCGTGCAAAGCCCCACCGCCAAGGCCTTGTTCGGACAGCCTTTTTCCCGCGACACCATCGGTTTCGCGCTCGAGGTCGAGGCCCCCTCGCAGGCCCCGACCGAGGCCACCCCAATCCGCATCGACTTCGCCGCCGCCGACTGGGGCTACGGCTGGTCCTTCCCGAAAAAACACAGCACCACCATAGGCTTGGGCGGCCTGCACGCCCGGAACCCGCAGATGAAAGCCCACCTTGCCGCCTATCTCGCCAGGCTGGGCACCGGCCAGAGTGCGCCGGTCAAGGGCCACTTCCTGCCGTTCGGCGCGCCGAAACCCAAGCCGGGCAAGGGCAACGTCCTGCTCGCGGGCGACGCGGCAGGCCTTGTCGATCCGATCACCGGCGAGGGGATAGGCCACGCCATCCACTCCGGCGCGCTGGCCGCGCGCGCCGCGAAAACCGCGCTGGATCAAGGGGATGCCGGGCGCGCCCTGGCCCTCTACACGAAGTCCACACAGCCCATTCGCCGCGCCATCGCGCAGGCCCGCATCCTGCGGCCGCTGATCTTCTCGGCCCGTCTCCAGCCCTTCTTCGCCCGCACCTTCGCCGCCTCGCAGACGCTGAAACGCGACTACATGCACCTGCTTTCGGGCGACATGGAATATCCCGCCCTGCTGCGCCGCACCGCCCTGCGCCTGCCCCGCGCGGCAATCCGTTACCTCTCTGCCGCAGCGTCGCGAAACTGAGACCCGGGGGTCACAGAATCGCTTGCCCTGCCGCCATTCACTTGTTTTTGATTTCTAAATGCTCATGTGGCGGAATATCGCCATATTCAATCTGCCGCCGTTTCGAGGGGAAGAAAACATGATAAATCGCCGCCAATTCGTGGCCACCGCCGCCGCGGCCGCCACTGCGCCCGCCCTGCCTGCCGTCGCGCAATCGTTCCAGATCGCTCCGAAATACATGCCGCAGGATGTGAACATCTCGGCCAGCTACGCGCCCGGCCAGATGCTGATTCTGCCCAAGGCGCATTTCCTTTACCTGATCACCGAACAGGGCCGTGCGCGCCGTTACGGCGTGGGCGTCGGCAAGGCCGGGCTGGAATTCACCGGCCGCGCCACCATCGACGTCAAGAAAAAGTGGCCCACCTGGCGCCCGACGCAGGAAATGATCGAGCGCGAGCCCAAGACCTATGCCAAGTTCAAGGGCAACGACTACGTTCAGCCGGGTGGCAAGGGCAACCCCCTGGGGGCGCGCGCGCTCTACCTCTTCCAGAACGGTCGTGACACGTATTTCCGCATCCACGGCACCACCGCGCCCCGATCGATCGGCCGCTCGGTCTCCAACGGATGCATCCGCATGATCAACGAGCACGTGATCGACCTGTACGAGCGTGTGCCGCTGGGAACGGTGGTCACGGTTCTCTGAACCAAAGCCCGTAGGGAACCAGCCGCGCGATTGCCAGAGCGCGGGCTGGCGACCTGAACGTGTTTCAGGGCACTTTATCGTAGCCCTATCCGAGAAAAGAATATTCGACACGCATACGGCACCCAATCGCCAGCCCGTCCGGGCGGTCTGGCGATCGCGCGGCGGCCTGCGGCCTTTATTCCGCGCGCCCTCACTCCACCCGCTCGGCCAGCTCCGCCACCGCGGGTCCCATCGCCTCCACGATCCGGGCCACGCCCTCGGCATTGGGATGGATCCCGTCCGACTGGAAATAGCCCTGCAACTCGGACGGATCGCCCTCGCCCAACCCCTTGAAGAAGCTCTCGAAATAAAGCGCGCCGAACTCTTGCGACAACTCGGGATACATCGCGTCGAACGCCGCCTTGTAATCCGGCCCGAAATTCGTCGGCGCCTGCATCCCCACCAGCAGCACCGGCAGCTCGCGCCCCTGGGCCACCTCCAGGATCGTCCTCAGGTTCGCCCGCGCCTCGCCGGGATCCAGCCCGCGCAGCATGTCGTTGCCGCCCAGCGCCACGATCATCGCGTCGACCTCGGGCGTCAGGCTCCAGTCTACCCGTGACGCCCCGCCCGCCGTGGTGTCCCCCGAAACACCCGCATTGATCACCTCTGCGGCCACATCGTTCTCTTCAAGCCAGTCCTGAAGCTGCGGCACGAACCCGTCCGCCTGCGCCAGCCCATAGCCCTGCGTCAGGCTGTCGCCCAGCGCCAGGATCGTCACCGGCTCTTCACCAAATGCCGGTAAACCAAGGAAAACAAGCGCCGCCACCTTGCCCGCCAAGGCCCGGACCCCATATGTGAAACGACTAAAAACAGACAGGCAGAACCCCATGACAGACCCCGTGTTATCGCTGCGCGAGGCGGCTCTATCGCTGCAAGGCAATGCCGGCCCCGTCGAGATACTTGAGGCGATCAGCCTCGATGTCCACCGCGGCGACACCCTCGGGCTGGTGGGGCCGTCCGGCTCCGGCAAATCCTCGCTCCTGATGCTGATGGGCGGGCTGGAACGCGCCACCGGCGGCACGGTCACGGCCCTGGGGCACGACCTGACCACCATGTCCGAGGATGCGCTGGCTCGCCTACGCCGCGACCATATCGGCGTGGTGTTCCAGTCCTTCCACCTCATCCCCACCATGACCGCGCTTGAAAACGTCGCCACCCCGCTGGAGCTTGCCGGCGCGCCCGACGCCTTCGCCCGCGCCGAGGAGGAACTGACCGCATTGGGCCTTGGCAAACGCCTGAACCACTACCCCTCGCAGCTTTCGGGCGGGGAACAACAGCGCGTGGCACTGGCCCGCGCCGCCGCCCCGCGCCCCGATATCCTGTTGGCGGACGAGCCCACCGGCAATCTCGACAGCACCACCGGCACCGCCATCATCGACCTTCTGTTCGGGCTGCAGGAACGCCACGGCGCCACGCTGGTGCTGGTCACCCACGATCCCGGCCTCGCCGACCGCTGCGCCCGCGTGGCCGAGCTCAGCGACGGCCACCTCACCGAACGCCAGCCCCCCAAGGCCCGCACCGCATGAAACTCCGTCTCGCCGCACGCCTCGCGGGCCGCGAATTGCGCGGCGGCCTGCATGGCTTCCGCATCTTCCTCGCCTGCGTGATCCTCGGCGTCGCGGCCATCGCCGCCGTCGGTACCGTCCGTGAAAGCATCGCCGAGGGCCTCGCGCAGGAAGGCGCCACGCTTCTGGGCGGCGACGCCGAGATCGAACTGACCTACCGCTTCGCCAACCCGGACGAGCTTGCGTGGATGCAAGACACCGCCACGCGGGTCTCCGAGATCGCCGATTTCCGCTCCATGGCCGTCTTCGGCGAGGAACGCAGCCTGACGCAGGTCAAGGCCGTCGACACCGCCTATCCTCTTGTCGGCACGGTGGACCTCTCCCCCGACATCCCCCTGGAGCAGGCGCTGGCCGATGACAGCCTCGTCATGCACCCCACCCTTGCCGACCGCCTGGGTGCCGCCCCCGGCGACACCGTCACGCTGGGGTCCAAATCTTTCACGCTCCGCGCTCTCATTGAACGCGAACCCGACAGCCGCACCGGGGGCTTCGGCCTCGGCCCCCGCACCATCGTCCTGCGCAGCGCGCTGGACGGCGCAGGATTGCTCGAACCCGGCACGCTTTTCTCCTCGCATTACCGCCTCGACCTGCCCCCCGGCACTAACCTCGACGCCACGCGGGCAGAGGCCGAAACGGCGCTCGAAGGCAGCGGCATGCGCTGGTCCGACGCCCGCAACGGCGCGCCCGGCGTGGCCGAATTCGTCGAGCGTCTCGGCGCGTTCCTGATCCTCGTGGGCCTTTCCGGCCTCGCGGTCGGCGGCGTCGGCATCTCCGCCGCCCTGCGCGCCTATCTCTCGGGGAAAACCCAGACCATCGCCATCCTGCGCAGTCTCGGCGCGGATCAACGCACGATCTTCCTCACCTACCTGATGCAGGTCGCCGTGCTGGGCGTCCTTGGCATCACCCTGGGCCTCGCCCTCGGCGTCGGTCTGCCCGTGCTCCTGTCGCCGATCATCACCGCGCAACTGCCCGTGCCTGCCGTCTTCGCCGCCTATCCCGGCCCAATGGCCGAGGCCGCGATCTACAGCGCCCTCAGCATCCTCATCTTCACCCTCTGGCCGCTGGCCCAGGCGCGCGATATCCGGCCCGCCGCGCTCTACCGTGACGCCGACACCTCCGGCACCCTCCCCGGCGCGGGGTTCATCCTCACCACCGCCGCCCTAATCGCAGCCCTCGTCTGGGTCGCCGCCTGGTTCTCCGGCAATTCAACCCTCACTTACTGGACCGCCGGTTCCATCGCCGCCGCCCTCGTGGTGCTGGCCCTCGCCGGTCTCGCCCTGCGCGCCGCCGCCCGCCGCCTGCGCCCGCTCGCCCGGGGCCGTACCGCGCTCGGCTGGGCGCTCGGCGCCATCGCCGGGCCGCGCAGCACCGCCAGCGCCGTGGTCCTGTCACTCGGCCTCGGCCTTTCCGTGCTGGCCGCCGTGGGCCAGGTCGACCGCAACCTGCGCGACGCCATCACCCGCGACCTGCCCACCCGCGCGCCCAGCTTCTTCTTCGTCGACATCCAGCGCGACCAGATGCCCGACTTTTCCGCCCGGCTCGACAGCGACAAAGGCGTCACCCGCGTCGACGCCGCCCCCATGCTGCGCGGCATCATCTCCGAGATCAACGGCCAGCCCGCCGCCCAGGTCGCAGGCCAGCACTGGGTCCTGCAAGGCGACCGCGGCGTCAGCTATGCCGCCGCCCTGCCCGAGCGCAGCACCCTCACCGCCGGCGACTGGTGGGGCGAGGATTACGACGGCCCGCCCCAGGTCAGCTTCGCCGCCGACGAGGCGCAGGAAATGGGCCTGAAACTCGGCGACGAGATCACCCTAAACATCCTCGGTCGCGATCTGACGGCCGAAATCACCTCGTTCCGCGAGGTCGATTTCTCCACCGCCGGCATGGGCTTCATCATGATCCTGAACGAAGCCGCTTTGGTGAACGCGCCCCACAGCTATATCGCCACGGTCTACTCCGACGCCGAGTCGGAAACCGCCATCCTCCGCGACCTCTCGCGTCAGTTCCCTAACATCACCGCCATCTCGGTGCGCGACGCCGTCACGCGGGTCAGCGACCTTCTGGGCAGCCTTGCCTCGGCCACCGCCTGGGGGGCCGCCGCCACGCTGCTCACGGGCTTCATGGTCCTGATCGGCGCCGCCGCCGCCGACGCCCGCGCCCGCAGCTACGAGGCGGCGATCCTCAAGGTGCTGGGCGCCAGCCGCGCGCGCATCCTCTGGGGCCTCTCCTTGCGCGCCGCGCTCCTGGGCGCGGCAGCGGGCAGCGTCGCCCTCGGCGCGGGCATCGCCGGCGCCTGGGCGGTCAGCCATTACGTCATGGAAACCTCCTTCGCCATCGCATGGCCCCCCGCGCTCGGCATCGTCGCGGGCGGCGCGCTCATCAGCCTGCTGGCCGGCCTCGCCTTTGCCCTCGGCCCCATCTCGGCCCGCCCCGCCCAGGTCTTGCGCAGCCGCGAATAACCGCCCGCGCCGCCCCTGACCCGGTTGCGATCCGGCGCCCGGGATGGCACGTCACGACCAACCCGAACCACCCCCGAGTCGAAGGAGCGCGCCCATGTCCGCAACACAGTCGGAAACCCTTCCCATCCCCGTCTCCTCGCCGCTGACCAACGCCCAGAAGGCGGCGCTCATCAACCTCGTCCGCCGCGCGGCCAAGGCCGAGATCATGCCCCGCTTCCGCAACCTCGCCAGCGCCCAGGTCACCACCAAATCCGGCGCCGAGGACCTGGTGACCGAGGCCGACCACGCCGCCGAGGCGATGCTGTCGCGCGGCCTGCAACAGATGTTCCCCCACGCCCTGATCGTGGGCGAGGAAGCCGCCAGCGCCGACCCGTCGCTGCGCGGAAAACTGGTCGAGGCCGACCTGGCCTTCATCCTCGATCCGGTCGACGGCACCTGGAACTTCGTCAACGGCCTGGCCATGTTCGGCGTCATCGTCTCGGTCACCCGGTTCGGCAAGCCCGTCTATGGCCTGCTCTACGATCCCGTGATGGACGATTTCATCGCCGCCGAAGAGGACGGCCCGGCCGAAATGACCCGCGCCACCGGCCGCGCCCGTCCAGTCTCGACCTCGCAAGGCGGCGAGGTGGACGCGCTCTCGGGCTACATGCACTACTACCTCATGGACCGCGCCGCGCAGGCGCAGCTGGCCCCGCTTCTCCCGGAATTCGGCCGCACCGGATCGCTGCGCTGCTCGTGCCACGAATACCGGATGTTGGCCCAGGGCCAGGCCGATTTCCTGCTCTCGTCCACGCTCAACCCGTGGGACCATGCGGCGGGCGTGCTGATCGTCCAGCGCGCGGGCGGCGTGGTGCGCATGCTCGACGGGCGCGACTACAACGCCGGCATCGACACCGGCTACCTGCTTGCCGCCCCCGACGAGTCCAGCTGGCAGAAGCTACACGCGGTGCTCAACCCGCGGCTCGACCCGGCAGCCGAGCCGCCGAAAGCCGGAAAAGGCGACTGATCGGCGCTCTTTTCACCCTTGAATTGAAACGTCACAATCGGGCCATTTTCCCGGAACCCGGCCCCGCGCCCGGCGTTATGTCCACACTGCATATCGATCGCGCCAACAAGCCTTCGGAACAGGCAAGACGCCGCCGCGATACGGCCGGCGCCCAGCAACTGTGTCGAATTTTCCGGGATCCGTTTGAACCGGCTGACCGGCGGCCGCGACCGACAGGTATTCGTTCCAAGGGTCATCCCGCCCGACCGAACGAGGGCCCTGCTCCTATCCCGGGCAAGGCCCGATCATTTTAGCGAGTGATTTCAGTACCCAAGTAAGGGCGGTCTCCCTCGGGAGGCCGCCTGATTTACGTGCTCACTCCGCGGCTTCCGCATAGGCCTCCATCGGCGGACAGGTACATATCAGGTTGCGGTCGCCATAGGCATTGTCCACCCGGTTGACCGGCGGCCAGTACTTGTCCACCCGGAACGCGCCCGGCGGGAAACAGGCCTGTTCGCGGCTATAGGGCCGGTCCCAGTCCCGCACCAGGTCCTCCATCGTGTGCGGTGCGTGTTTCAGCGGGTTGTTCTCGCGGTCCATGTCGCCATCCTCGATGGCGCGGATCTCCTCGCGGATCGCCAGCATCGCATCGCAGAACCGATCAAGCTCCGCCTTGGTCTCGGATTCCGTCGGCTCGATCATCAGCGTGCCCGCCACCGGCCAGCTCATCGTGGGCGCGTGAAACCCGCAATCCATCAGCCGCTTGGCGATGTCGTCCACCGTCACGCCGGCACTTTCGGCAAAAGGCCGCGTGTCCAGGATGCACTCATGCGCCACCCGGTCGTTGCGCCCGCGATAGAGCACGTCATACGCCCCCTCCAGCCGCTTGGCGATGTAGTTGGCGTTCAAAATCGCCACCCGCGTCGCCTGCGTCAGCCCCTCGCCGCCCATCAAGAGCGTATAGGCCCAGCTGATCGGCAGGATCGAGGCCGAGCCGTAAGGCGCCGCCGACACCGGCCCCGGCCCGTCCTCCTGCCCGCGCGGATCGCCCGGCAGGTGCGGCGCCAGGTGCGCCTTCACGCCAATCGGCCCCATGCCCGGCCCGCCCCCGCCATGCGGAATGCAGAAGGTCTTGTGCAGGTTCAGGTGGCTCACGTCCCCGCCCAGGTCCCCGGGCCGCGACAGCCCCACCATGGCATTCAGGTTCGCCCCGTCGATATAGACCTGCCCCCCATGCGCGTGGGTGATCTTGCACACATCCAGCACGGTCTCCTCGAACACGCCATGCGTGCTGGGATAGGTGATCATGCAGGCCGCCAGACTGTCGGCATTGGCCTCCGCCTTGGCGCGGAAATCGTCCAGGTCGATATCCCCGTTGCTGTCGGATTTCACCGGCACCACCTTCCAGCCCACCATCTGCGCGCTCGCCGGGTTGGTGCCATGCGCGCTCGTGGGAATCAGGCAGACGTTGCGGTGCCCCTCGCCATTGGCCGCGTGGTAGGCCGCGATGGTCAACAGGCCCGCATATTCCCCCTGCGCGCCCGAATTGGGCTGCATCGACATGGCGTCATAGCCGGTGATCTCGCACAGCCGCGCGCTCAGGTCCCCGATCAGCTTTCCATAGCCTTCGGCCTGGTCCTTGGGGCAGAACGGGTGCAGCCGCGCGAACTCGCGCCAGCTGATCGGCATCATCTCGGCCGCCGCGTTCAGCTTCATCGTGCACGATCCCAGCGGGATCATCGCCCGGTCCAGCGCCAGGTCCCGGTCCGCCAGCCGCCGCATGTAGCGCATCATCTCGGTCTCGGCCCGGTTCATGTGAAAGATCGGATGCTCCAGGTAGCCGCTCTGCCGGTGCATCTTTTCCGGCACGCGGTACTCGGGCGTGAAATCCTCGTCCGCCTGCTCGATCCCGAAGGCGCGCCAGACCGCCTCGATATTCTTGGGCCGGGTCGCCTCGTCCAGCGTGATGCCCACGCGCGTCTCGCCCACCCGGCGCAGGTTGATCCCCTCGTCGACGGCCGATTTCATCACCGCCGCCTGCAACGGGCCCACATCCACCGTGATCGTGTCGAAATAGGCTTTCGGGTCCACCTTGAACCCCGCCGCCTCCAGCCCCTTGGCCAGCCGCACGGTCTTGCGGTGGATCCGCTGCGCAATGGCCTGCAGGCCCTTGGGCCCGTGAAACACGGCATACATCGACGCCATGACGGCCAACAGCGCCTGCGCGGTACAGACGTTCGACGTGGCCTTCTCGCGCCGGATATGCTGCTCGCGCGTCTGCAACGACAGCCGGTAGGCCCGGTTGCCATGGGCATCCACCGACACGCCCACGATCCGCCCCGGCATCGCGCGCTTGTAGGCGTCCCGGCATGCCATGTAGGCCGCGTGCGGCCCGCCATAGCCCATCGGCACGCCGAACCGCTGGACCGAGCCCACTGCGATATCCGCCCCCATCGCGCCCGGCTCCTTCAACAGCGTCAGCGCCAGAGGGTCCGCCGACACGATCCCCACCGCGTTCTCGGCATGCAGCGCCTCCATCTGGGCCGTGAAGTCCCGCACATGCCCATAGGTCCCGGGATACTGGAAGAGCGCGCCAAAGACCTTGTCCGCCTCCAGCTTCTCGGGGTCGCCCACGATCACCTCGATCCCCAGCGGCTTCGCGCGGGTCCGCACCACGGCGATGTTCTGCGGATGACAATCGCGGTCGACGAAGAACGCCCTGGCCTTCGACTTGGCCACCCGCTGCGCCGTGGTCATCGCCTCGGCACAGGCCGTCGCCTCGTCCAGCAGCGAGGCATTCGCCACCTCCAGCCCCGTCAGGTCGCAGATCATCGTCTGGAAGTTCAACAGCGCCTCCAGCCGCCCCTGGCTGATCTCGGGCTGGTACGGCGTATAGGCGGTGTACCACGCCGGGTTCTCCAGGATATTGCGCTGGATCGCCGGCGGCGTGACCGTGCCGTGATAGCCCTGCCCGATCAGGCTCACCAACACCTTGTTCTGCCCCGCCACCATGCGCATCTCGTGCATCAGCTCGCGCTCGGACTTGGGCTTGCCGAAATCCAGTTTCCCGGCCTGGCGGATCGACTTCGGCACGGTCTCGTCGATCAGCTGATCGAGGTCCTCGACCCCCAGCGCGGCATACATCTCCGCCATCTCCTCGGGCGACGGCCCGATATGGCGCCGGTTGGCGAAATCGTAGGGCAGGTAGTCTGTGGGCTCGAACGGCATGACAATCGCTCCTTGATGTCAGACAAGAGACGGGACCGGGGCGACGCGCGCCGCCCCTGCTTCCTCTGGCCAAAAATATCCCCGCCGGAGGCACAAAAATCCGCCAGGATTTTTGCCAAAATTTTCCCAAAATTTTGCGCCCGGCGGCGCGGATCAGTCGATGAAATCCTTGTAGGCGGCTTCATCCATGTAATCGTCCATCGGCGAGGTGTCCGAGGGCTTGATCCTGAAGAACCAGCCGTCGCCCTCGGGGTCCTCGTTGACCTTGCTGGGGCTGTCGGCCAGCACCTCGTTGACCTCCACGATCTCGCCATCCAGCGGCGCCAGGATGTCCGACGCGGCCTTGACGCTTTCGATCACCACGATCTCGTCGTCCTTGGTGACCTCGGCGCCCACCTCGGGCAGTTCCACGAAAACGATATCGCCCAGCTGCTCGGCGGCGTGGCTGGTGATGCCGACCGTGACGATGTCGCCATCCTGGTCCAGCCACTCGTGTTCTTCGGTGTATTTCATGCAAGTCTCCCTGATGTTCAGCGTTTGAAATTCGCGGGCGTGAACGGCATCTCCGCCACCGCCACCGGCAAGCGCTTGCCGCGCACCTCACCATATAGCGTGGTTCCGGCCGAGGCATGGCTGGCGGCGACATATCCCATCGACATCGGCGCCTCTATGCTGGGGCCAAAGGCGCCCGAGGTCACCTGCCCCACGGCCTCGCCGCCCGTCTCGCTGCCGAAAATTTTTGTCCCGGCCCGCATCGGCGCGCGGCCCTCGGGGCGCAGCCCCACCCGGCACCGCGCCACGCCATTCTCCAGCTGGTCCAGGATCACGTCGGCCCCGGGGAAGTTGCCTTCGCGCTCGCCGCCCCGGCGGCGCGCCTTCTGGATGGCCCAGCTCAGCCCCGCCTCCACCGGAGTCGTCTCCGCGTCGATATCCTGCCCGTAAAGGCACAGGCCCGCCTCCAGCCGCAAACTGTCCCTTGCGCCCAGGCCCACCGGCTCCACCGCCTCGTGCAGCAAAAGCGCCCGCGCCAGCGGTTCGGCCTGCGCCTCGGGCACGGAAATCTCAAAGCCGTCCTCGCCGGTATAGCCCGAGCGCGACACCCACAGCTCGCCGTAATCCGAGGTGAAAATGCCGGTATCCAGGAATTTCATGATCTCGCAGCCCGCGGCGATCGGCGCCAGCGCGTCAACCGCCTTCGGCCCCTGCAACGCAATCAGCGCGCGGTCCGTCACCTCGACCACCTCGCAGTCGGGCAAACCCTCGCGCATCCACGCGATGTCATCCGCCTTGCAGGCCGCGTTCACCACCACCAACAGGTGATCGCCCCGGTTGGTCAGCATCAGGTCGTCGCGAATCCCGCCCGCATCGTTGATAAAGAAACCGTAGCGCTGCCGCTTCTCGCCCAGCCCCATCAGGCTCACCGGCACCAGCCGCTCCATCGCCTGCGCCGCGCCGCCATAGCCCGCCTCGTGCCGGACCAGGACCTGGCCCATGTGGCTGACATCGAACAGCCCGGCCTTGTCCCGCGTATGCAGGTGCTCGCCCATCACACCCAGCCCGTATTGCAGCGGCATCTCGTAGCCCGCAAACCCGGTCATCTTCGCGCCCAGCGCCTTGTGCAGGCCCGTCAGCGGCGTCTCGCGCAGATCACTCATCGGCTCTCCTTCGCATCTCGCACCGGGCGCATCTGGCTAGGCAACCGGCATCCGTTCCGCGCACCCTCGTGTCGCGTCCGATGCCCCCTCTGTCCTTTCGCCTGAGATCGCTATCCCTTCGGCGCCGCAGGATTTTCCCGCGGTCTCTCCAGAGTCGTCCATCGGCCGGTCCTTGCGCCTGAGAGTTTCCGGGGCGGTTGCTCCTTCGGCACCGGCAACGCCGGTTCTCCCGTTCCGATACTCAAGGAGCGTAGTGACCGCTCCGGACCTCTGCAAGCAGAATGACGGGACAAGATCACAGTTTGGTCGCCCGCCTTGACCTTTGCCCCCGCACCTGTTGACATCAAGGCGCGAACAGAAAGGCAGACACCCACGTGCAACCCGGATTCTTCTTCGGCTATGGCAGCCTGGTGAATCGCGGCACGCATGGCTACACGGATGCCCACCCGGCCCAGCTTTCGGGCTGGCGTCGCGCCTGGCGCAAGACGACCCTGCGCGAGGTGGCGTATCTCACAGCCGTGCCCGACACCACCGCCCAGATCGACGGCCTCGTCGCCGGCGTGCCCGGCGCCGACTGGGCCGCGCTCGACGCGCGCGAGCGCGCCTACATGCGCGTGCCGGCCCGCCACCAGGTCCGCACCCACCTGCCCGAAGACGCCGACCTCGTGGTCTTCGCCATCGAGGACGGCCAACACCAGAACCCCGACGCGGTCAGCCCGGTCCTGCTCAGCTATATCGACGTGGTGGTACAGGGCTACCTGCATGTCTTCGGCGAAGACGGCGTAGAGCGCTTCTTCGACACGACAACCGGCTGGGACGCCCCCATCCTCGACGACCGCCGCCGCCCACTCTACCCGCGCCACCAAAAGCTCAAGCGAAAGGAAACCGCGCTGGTGAACGACATGCTCGACCGCGTCGGCGCAAAGGTACAGCCTGTCTCGACCTTCAGCCCGCTGCGGGACTGATCCGCACCTCGCGCGCGCCGGCATTGCCTCGCCGGGCATGGCGGCGCCCGTCAGGGAACCGCCGCCGACGCAACGGGCGATACCGTCAGACGCGATCCCGCGCCGACCTCGCCAGAAGGGCAAATAACAGAACGGTAACGATCAGAAGTCCGATCAGTACGATGGCGCTAGACATGTCTCGATCCCAGGCAAGCGGTAGTGGCAGAGCTCTCTCATGAGGTGGAATCAGGCAAGTCAACAAGCCCGCGGCAGCAGAGCCAGATCGGTGTGTTGCTCAAATACGCGGCCCATCGGCAAAGAAGCACCGATCGGGCGCCAGGGTGCCTCGTTTTTCAGCCAGAAAGCGGGTCCGGGCCGGGTCCGGCGCCGATCTGAATGATCATTCCAACCGATTAACGGGGTGGAAAGGAACGCTGTGTAAGACCAGAGCCTGTCGGAACAGGACTGGAGTTCGATCAGTGCGCCTGCGTGTCGTGATGTTTCTCGTGATTGCGCCGCTCTTTGCAGCGGTCGGATACCTGACATCGGTCGAGGTGGCCCAGAAACGCGCCGATGCCGGCCAGGCCGAAACTTCCCGCATCCTAGCGCATGAAAGCGCGATCGTGGGCGCGCTCGTGCACGAATTGCAGAAGGAACGCGGCTTTTCCGCCGGTCTCATCGCCTCCCGCGGCGCGAATTTCAGGTCCGACCTGGCGCAACAGCGCACCGACTCCGACGCGGCCATCGCCGCCTTCGCCGCAGAGGTGTCTGCCCTGCGCCGCGCACGGGTCTCCGAAATCGCCCGTGTCAACACCCGGCTGGACCAACTCGAAGACATGCGCAAGCAGGTGGATGCCTTCGGTCTTGCCGTGCCCGACATGGCCGCGTTCTACACCGAAACGATCACCCACCTGCTCGAGCTCGAACGCCCCGTGGCCGCCAGGACGACCCGCGGCGAAACCAACGCCCTGCTGGAGGCGCGCACCCTTCTCAGCGCGGCGAAAGAGGCCGCCGGGCTCGAGCGCGCGATGGGCGCGACCGGCCTTGGCAGCGGCTTCAGACCGGCTGTCTTCAATCGGTACCTGCGCCTGAACGGCGCACAGGAGGCGCTTCTGACCGAAGCCGCCGGCACGCTCGAAGACCCGGAATGGCTGGCCCGGATCAGGGCGTCCGACGCATTCTCAACCATCCGATCCGCGCGCGACCGTATCCTCGCCGGGTCTCGAACCCGCAATTTCGATGGTCTGACGGCGCCGGAATGGTTCGCGATTTCAACAGCCTGGATCGACCTGCTGCGCGCCGAGGAACTGAAGCTTTTCGAGGCCGTGCGCGTCAAATCGGCCGAGATCGAGGCGACGGCCGACACCACGCTCAAGCGGTTTGCGATCTTCGGAGCGGTCCTGGCGGTCTCGGTCCTGGCCTTCGCCGTGTTCGCCTTCGAGCGGATGATCGCGCGGATCAAGTACCTGATCTCGGTGATCAACAAGTTCACCGGCGGTGACTTCTCGGTCTATATCGACGGGATCGACAGCAAGGACGAGCTTGGCCAGATGGCCTCTGCGATCTTCCGCTTCAAGCAGGAAACGATCGAGATGCGAAAGGGCGCCGAGGCGCTCAAGGCCGACCAGGAGCGGATCAAGGCCGAACAGGATCAGGTTGTCACGGCCCTCCGCGACGGGCTCAACCGCCTGTCCGACGGCGACCTGGCGCAGCGCTTCGACGCTCCGTTCCCGCAGGAATACGAAAGTCTCAGGCACGATTTCAACACCACCGTCTCCAGGCTGAACGACGCTCTTTGCAAGGTCGTCGACGCAACCCGCAGCATCCGCTCGGGCAGCGGCGCGCTCGAGCGATCCTCCGGCGACCTGTCCTTCAAGGCCGAGGAGCAGGCGCAGAATGTCCGCAACACCGCCGACGCGGTCAAGGAAGTCACCTCCAGCGTCCGGGCCGCCTCGCTCGGCGCGGGCGAGGTCCAGCAGACGACCCAGGCCGCGAAGAATGCGGCACTGGAAAGCGATCCGGTCGTCAGGCAGGCCGTCGACGCCATGGAAGAGATTTCCGGCTCGTCCGAGCAGATAGCCCAGATCATCGTCCTGATCGAGGATATCGCGTTCCAGACGAATCTTCTGGCCCTGAACGCGGGTGTCGAGGCGGCGCGCGCCGGCGACGCGGGCCGCGGCTTCGCGGTGGTCGCCTCGGAGGTCCGCGCCCTCGCCCAGCGTTCCACCGAGGCCGCGATGCAGATCAAGACCCTGATCGGCAACAGCTCGCTTCAGGTGAAGAACGGCGTCGAGCTGGTCAACGAGGCCGGCACCGCACTGAAGTCGATCCTCGAAAGGGTCGCGCAGATCGACAAGCTTGTCGCCGACATGGCGAACGCGACCGAGGAACAGGCCTCGGAACTGGAAAACATCAACACCACCGTCACGCGGGTCGACAGCGTGACCCAGGAAACCGCCACCATGGCGGCCGAGGCGCGCACCACGTGCGAGGACCTCAACACCTATGCCGGCCACCTGGAACAGCTCGTCGGTCAGTTCAGCCTGACGCGCCCCGAACGCGACGGCATGGCCAGCGCCGCCTGACAATGCCGCACAGCCCCAAAAGGGCGCACCCAGCGCGGGCCCCGGGCCCCGCCTGACCGCCCGCCAGGGCCGACGCGCGGCTCAGCCCTTGGCCTTGATTACCTGCAACAGCGGCAAGACCTGGCTCATGTCCGGCCCGTGGTTCTGCCCGGTCAGCGCCTTGCGCAGCGGCATGAACAGGCTCTTGCCCTTGCGGCCGGTCTCCTCCTTCACCGCGTTCGTCCACTGACCCCAGGTGTCGCCGTCATGCGGCCCCTCGGGCATGAGCGCCAGCGCGCGGGCCACGAACTCGCGGTCCTCGTCGTCGATGACCGGCTCCGCCCCGTCGCGGAACATCACCCACCACGGCTCCAGGTCGTGCAGCGTGGTGATGTTCTCGCGCGTCACGCTCCAGAACCGCTCGGCCTGGTCCTCGGGCACGCCCAGCGCGACGATATGCGCCTTCACATCCGCGAAATCGCGCGCCTGCAACACCCGTGCCGTCAGCGGAAAGAGGTCATTCGCGTCGAACTTCGTCGGCGCCGAGCCGAACCGCGAGATGTCGAACCCCTCGATCAGCTCCGCCATGTCGCTGCGCAACTCCACCGGATCGGCCGAGCCCAGCCGCGCCATCAGCGACAACAGCGCCATCGGCTCCACGCCCTGCGCCCGCAGATCGCGCAGGCTCAGCGTCCCCAGCCGTTTCGACAGCGATTCCCCCTGCGGCCCGGTCAACAGCGAATGGTGCGCGAATTGGGGCACGGTGCCGCCCAGCGCCTCGATGATCTGGATCTGCGTCGCGGTATTGGTCACGTGGTCCGAGCCGCGCACCACGTGCGTGACACCCATCTCGGTGTCGTCCACGACCGAGGCCAGGGTATACAGAACCTGCCCGTCGCCCCGGATCAGCACCGGATCGCTGACACTGGCCGCGTCGATCGAGATATCCCCCAGGATCCCGTCGTCCCACTCGATCCGCTCGTGATCCAGCTTGAACCGCCAGACCCCGTCGCCCCGCTCGGCGCGCAGCGCGTCCTTCTGCTCGTCCGAAAGCCCCAGCGCCGCCCGGTCATAGACCGGCGGCTTGCCCATGTTCAGCTGTTTCTTGCGCTTGAGGTCCAGCTCGGTCGGCGTCTCGAACGCCTCGTAAAAGCGCCCCATCCCGCGCAGGGTGTCGGCGGCTTGCGCATAGCGGTCCAGCCGCTCCGACTGCCGCTCCACCCGGTCCCAGGTCAGGCCCAGCCATTCCAGGTCTTCCTTGATCGCATCCACGTATTCCTGCTTCGACCGCTCGGGGTCGGTGTCGTCGATGCGCAGGATGAACGTCCCCCCGGCCTTGCGGGCAATGAGGAAGTTCATCAGCGCGGTGCGCAGGTTGCCGATATGGATGTACCCGGTGGGGGAGGGCGCGAAACGGGTGGTTGTCATGGGGTGTCTCCTGTTGCCGCGCCAAATGTCACACAGGGGGTCGCTTGTCCAGTATCACGGGCGTCCCGGCCGCCCGGTCGGGGCGCGAGGCTTCACCCGCGGCGCGTCAAATCCCCGTGAATGGCGCACGCTCCATGCGCGACTTTCCAAGGGCGCACTATATCTACCCGGTCGACAGCAACAGGAGGTCTCACATGTCCCCCCCCCTCTCCCGCCGCGGTTTCATCGCCTCGGCCACCGCCCTTTCCGCCGCATCCGCCCTGCCCGCCTGGGCCACCGCGCCGATGCTGGGCGCCGCCACCCCGCCCTTCCGCCGCTTCACCCTGGGCGGGTTCGAGGTGACAACACTCTTGGCCGGCGAG
Source organism: Roseovarius atlanticus (assembly GCF_019802205.1). Taxonomy (GTDB): domain Bacteria; phylum Pseudomonadota; class Alphaproteobacteria; order Rhodobacterales; family Rhodobacteraceae; genus Roseovarius; species Roseovarius atlanticus_A. Next base: position 711,309 of record NZ_JAHVHQ010000004.1, on the reverse strand, counting down.
GCCACGCGCCCCGATCCGCACAGTATCTTCGGCCTGAATGTCGACCACGAAGAGTTCACCGCCGTCTCCGAGGCCGCGATGATCCCCACCGACCAGGCGCAGTTCTTCTTCACCCCCACCGTCGTCAACACCGGCTCCGAGCTGGTGCTCTTCGACACCGGCCTGAATGCCGAAGGCACCACCGCGGCGCTCGAGGCCGCGGGCTATTCGGCCGACATGATCGACACGGTGGTCATCACCCACATGCACGGCGACCATATCGGCGGGCTGATGGACGGCGACACGCCCACTTTCGCCAACGCGGGCTATGTCACCGGATCGGCCGAGTTCGACCACTGGTCCGCCGCCGGCGACGACAATTTCGAAGCGAAAGTCCGCCCCCTGGCCGAGCAATTCACCATGATCGGCGACGGCGATGCGGGCTTTTCCGGCCACACCGCCATGGCCGCCTTCGGCCACACCCCCGGCCACATGGTCCACCTGATCGAAAGCGAGGGCGAAAGCCTGATGATCGCCGCCGATTTCGCCAACCATTACGTCTGGTCGCTCGCCCATCCCGACTGGGAGGTGAAGTTCGACATGGACAAGGCCGCCGCCGCGCAGACCCGCAAGACGCTGCTCGACATGCTGGCCGCCGAAAAAATGCCCTTCGTCGGGTACCACATGCCCTGGCCCGCCACCGGCTACGTCGAGAAATCGGACAGCGGCTACGCCTACGTGCCCTCCTCCTACCAGCTGCGCCTCTGACCGCTTGCGCGCCCCGGGCGCGCGGCCTAGATCACACATATGCCCGCGCCCGACACGTCTCTGGACTGGATGGAAGACGTGGCCCGCCGCACCGTGGCGGGCTTTCCCCAGGCCTTTGCCGAGGCCGCGCGGGCCGTCGCCATCCACGTCGCCGACTGGCCCGACCGGGAAATGCTGGACAGTTTCGGCATGACCGATCCGGCCGAGCTGACCGGGCTCTATGACGGCATCCCGATGACGCAAAAGTCGGTCTTCGATCAGCCCACCGGCCCCGATATCGTGTGGCTATTCCGCCAGCCCATCCTGGCGGAATGGCGCGACCGCGGCGACGTGGACCTGGCCGATCTGGTGGCGCATGTGACGGTGCATGAATTCGCCCACCATTTCGGCTGGTCCGACGACGACATCGCCAGCATCGACCGCTGGTGGGAATAAGAAACCCCGTCCCGGGCCTGACCCGGGACCTCGCGGAGCAAGAGATCCCGGATCCAGTCCGGGATAACACACCACCAAAAGCCCTTCGCGCGGGACAAAGGCGCGGCCCTGCCGCGCCGCCGCGCGATCGCCAGACCGCCCCCCGGGCTGGCGATTAGCCTCCGTAAGCACATCGATTTGAGGTTCTCCGGATACGGCAGCCATTAAGCGCGCTGAAGTTCCGTCCGTTCGCCATCCCGCGGTCTGGCCATCGCGCGGTTCCCTCATATTCCCGTTGCACCCCCACGCCCCCCGTGCATTCTGGCCCCATGGATGATTACCGCGCCCACGACATGACCTCCCTCGCCGGCCTCGTCGCCAGGGGCGAGGCCACGCCCGACGACCTCCTGGACACCGCGCTGGCCCGGATGCACGCCGTGAACCCCGCGCTCAATGCCGTGGTGCACGACTATTCCGACACTGCCCGCCGGATGATCGCCGACGGCCTGCCAAAGGGCCCGCTCACCGGCGTGCCGTTCCTGCTCAAGGACATGGGCGCCGAATCCACCCGGTTTCCCGCCTCACTCGGCTCGCGCCTGCTAGCCAACACCAGCTACAGGATGAATTCCACCATCTACGACCGGCTGGAATCCGCGGGCCTCGTCACCTTCGGCCGCACCGCCGCGCCCGAGGGCGGCGTCGGTGCCGCGACCGAGGCGGCGGTCTATGGCGGCCCCACCCGTAACCCGTGGGACACGTCCCGCACCCCCGGCGGCTCGTCGGGCGGGTCGGGTGCTGCGGTGGCGGCCGGCATCGTCCCCGGCGCCCATGGCAGCGACGGTGGCGGCTCGATCCGCATCCCGGCGTCCAATTGCGGCCTGGTCGGCTTCAAGCCCACCCGCGCCATGGTCCCCGATGGCCCCTACGCGGGCGAAGGCTGGGCCGGCATGGCGATCGAGGGCTTTCTCACACGCTCGGTTCGCGACACCGCGCTCCTGCTCGACATCGTCTGCGGCCCCGATCTCGGCGCGCCCTACGTCGCACCGCCCATGCCCTGCACCTTCATGGAATCGCTCGACCGGCCCAACGGCCCCCTGCGCATCGCGCTCTGCGACACCACCCTCACCGGCGAGGCGATCCACCCCGAATGCCAGGTCGCCGTGCAGGACGCCGCCGCGCTCTTGCAGGAACTGGGCCACCACGTAACGCAAGCCCGCCCCACCGCCGACACCACGGGAATGATGCACGCCTGGACGAAAATCGTCGCCTGCGGCACCGCCTCCTGGGTGCGCGCGGCGCTGGCGAAACAGGGCCGCGATCTGCGCCAGGGCGACATCGAGGGCGTCGCCCGCGGCGCCGTGGCCTATGCCCAAACCATCAGCGGGGCCGACTACCTCGATGCGGTGGAAACCGTCCACGCCTATGGCCGCCAGATGGCCGCGTTCTTCCAGGATCACGACATCCTGCTCACCCCCACCATGGCCGAGCCGCCCGCCGCCATCGGCCGCTTCGCCCACGACACCGAGGATTACGTGGCCTACCGCGTGGGCGAGGGCGGCATCTTCGCCTATTCGCCCTACACCGCCGCCTTCAACGCCACCGGCCAGCCCGCCGTCTCGCTGCCGCTTTGCCGGGACGCCGACGGCCTGCCCATCGGCATCCACCTCGCCGCCCGGTTCGGCGCCGATACCGCGCTGATGTCGCTCTGCGCTGACCTGGAACGCGCCCGCCCATGGTTTGATCAAATTCCCTCCCTTCCCGGCGTCGACACCTGAAAACACTTGAAAGTCGCGGCCCGGTCGGGAAACATCGACCCCATGACCATGGGGGACACTGCATGACCGAAGCGGCGGTCGAGGCCCGAGCGGCCCGAAAAGAATACGGCGCCGGCGAAAAGAAAGTCCGCGCCCTGAACGACGTATCCCTTGTGATCAACAAGGGCGAATTCTTCACCCTCCTGGGCCCGTCGGGCTGTGGCAAGACCACCCTGCTGCGCCTCATCGCCGGGTTCGAATCGCCCACATCGGGCATGATCCTGCTGGGCGCGCGCGACATCAGCACGATGGCGCCCTACGACCGCCCCGTGAACACCGTCTTCCAAAGCTACGCGCTGTTTCCGCATCTCAGCGTGGCCGACAATATCGGCTTCGGCCTGACCATGCAGGGCACGCCCAAGGCACAGGTCCAGGCCCGCGTCGCCGAGATGCTGGCGCTGGTCAAGCTCGAGGCCTTCGCCGAGCGCAAACCCCAGCAGCTCTCCGGCGGCCAGCAACAGCGCGTGGCGCTGGCCCGCGCGCTGGCCCCCGCCCCCGAAGTGCTCCTGCTGGACGAGCCGCTCTCGGCGCTCGACCTCAAGCTGCGCAAGGAGATGCAGCTCGAACTCAAGCGCCTGCAAACCGAGACCGGCATCACCTTCGTCTTCGTCACCCACGACCAGGAAGAGGCGCTGACCATGTCCGACCGCATCGGCGTGATGCGCGACGGCTCGATCCTGCAGATCGGCGGCCCGCGCGAGATCTACAACAAGCCGGTCAACCGCTTCGTCGCCGATTTCATCGGCGAAACCAACGTCCTGACCGGCACGGTCGAACAGGGCGGCGTCCGCCTGCCCACCGGCGACGTCATCGCCGTGGACAACATCGACGCCGCCTCCCAAGGCGCCGAAGTCAGCCTCGCCGTGCGCCCCGAACAGGTCCGCATCGGCGACGGCACTCTCCAGGGCCGCGTGGCCGAAACCGTCTATTTCGGCACCGACACACATTGCCACCTGCGCATGTCCGACGACACCGAGGTGGTCGCCCGGATGCAAAGCCCGCCCTCGGGCGACACCGGCCTGCAGGAAGGCCAGACCGTCGCCTTCGATTTCGTGCCCGGCGCGGTCCGGGTGCTGGAGGACTAGCATGGCAGGCACCCCCCACGGCAGCGGACGCACCGGCTGGATCCTGTCGATCCCGGCGCTGATCCTGCTGGCGCTCGGGGCCGCCGGCCCGCTGCTGATCGTGGTGGTCTACGCCTTTCTCGAACCGGGCGAATATTCCGGCGTGGTGTGGGACTTCACGACCGAGGCGTGGTTCCGCGTCTTCTTCGAGCGCGACATCTTCGACGACACCGTCACCTTTGCCGACGCGCACCTGACGATCTTCTGGCGCTCGGTGAAACTGTCGGTGCTGACCACTCTGATCGCCTTCGCCATCGGCTTTCCGACGGCGTGGTTCATCGCCACGCGCCCGCCCAACAAGCGCGGCTTCTGGCTGTTTTTGATCACAATTCCGTTCTGGACCAACCTGTTGATCCGCACCTTCGCCATCATGGAGGTGGTCCGCAACCAGGGCCTCCTGAACTCCTTCCTGATGAACCTCGGCATCATCGACCAGCCCTTGCAGATCCTCTACACCGACACCGCCGTGCTGATCGGCATGGCCTATGTCTACCTGCCGCTCATGGTGCTGCCGCTTTTCGCCGCCATCGACCGCTTCGATTTCCGGCTGGTCGAGGCCGGGTACGACCTCTACGCCACCCGCATGAAAGTGCTGCGCCGCGTCATCCTGCCGATCGTGAAACCGGGCATCGTCGCGGGGTCCATCCTCGTCTTCGTCCCGTCGCTGGGCGCCTACGTGACGCCCCGCATCCTGGGCGGCGGCAAGAACATGATGATCGGCAACTTCATCGAGCTCCAGTTCGGCCAGGGCCGCAACTGGCCCCTCGGCGCGGCGCTGTCGCTGCTCTTGCTGATGATCGTGCTGGTGGCCCTGCTCGCCTATGTCCGCGTCACGTCGAGGGACGAAACCCATGGCTAAGGGCAAGAGCTTCTCCGTCACCACCCTGCCCGGCTTCACCGCCATCGCGCTCACGACCTTCGTGCTGCTCTACGCGCCGATCGTCACGATGGTGATCTACTCGTTCAACGATTCCCAGTCCGTGGCGCTCTGGGGCGGCTTTTCCACCCGCTGGTACGTCGAGGCATGGGACAACACGCAAGTCCAGGAGGCCACCGTACGCTCGCTGGTCATCGCCGTCTCGGCGGCGTTCATCTCGACCACCGTCGCCACCATGGCCGCGCTCGGCACCACGCGGCGCGGTCGCTTCAAGGGCCAGACGCTGATCTACGTGATGATCAACCAGCCGCTCATGGTGCCCGAGATCGTCACCGCCGTGGCCCTCCTGATCTTCTTCGCCTCGATCAAGGTCGCCACCGGCTACACCGGGCTGGCCTACCTGATCCTCGCGCACTCGGCCTTCTGCGTGCCCTTCGCCTACCTGCCCATCCGCGCCCGGCTGGAAGGCATGGACCTCGCGCTGGAAACCGCCGCGTCGGACCTCTACGCTCGGCCCTGGCAGACCTTCCGCCACGTGACGCTGCCGCTGATGATGCCCGGCATCGCCGCCGGCGCGATGCTGGCCTTCGTCATCTCGCTCGACGACGTCATCATCACCGAGTTCGTCAAATCCGCCGGGCAGGATACGCTGCCGACCTACATGCTGGGCCAGCTGCGCCGCGTCGTCACGCCCGAGGTCAACGCGATCTCCACCGCCCTCCTCGCGCTGACGGTGCTTTTGCTGACGGCCTTCTTTATACTGAACCGCAAGCGGGACTAACCCGCGCACAACCACACCAAGGGAGAATGACGATGAAGACATACCTGACCACCACAGTGGCCGCCATCGCGCTGGCCGGGGCGGCCCATGCCGAAGGGTCGCTCAACATCTACAACTGGGGCAACTACACCAGCCCCGAGATGATCGAGAAGTTCGAACAGGAATTCGACGTCGACGTCACCATCACCGACTATGACAGCAACACCACCGCGCTGGCCAAGATCGAGGCCGGCGGCCACGGCTTCGACATCGTGGTGCCGACGCACAGCTACATGGGCGTCTATATCGACAAGGGCCTCTTGATGAAGCCGGGCATCCCCGAGATGGAAAACTACGGCAACATCTCTGACCAGTGGAAGAACGTGGAATGGGACCCGAACCGCGAATATTCCGTGCCGTGGCAATGGGGCACGACCGGCATCGCCGTGAACAAGTCGGCCTATGACGGCGACATCAACACCTCCGCCATCTTCCTCGACCCGCCCGAGGAACTGGTGGGCAAGGTCAACGTCGTGCCGGAAATGCAGGACGTGATGAACCTCACGCTGTTCTACGTCGGCGGCGAGCCCTGCACCACCGACAAGGAGGTGCTGAAGAAAGCCCGCGACGTGCTGATCGAGGCCAAGCCCAAGTGGATGAGCATGGATTACGGCATGACCGAGAAGCTGTCGAACGGCGACGTCATGGCCTCGGTGAACTGGAACGGCTCGACCTTCCGCGCCCGCAACAACAACGAAGACGTGTCCTACGGCTACCCGAAAGAGGGCTACCCGGTCTGGATGGACAGCGCCGCGATCCTTGCCGACGCGCAGAATGTCGAGAACGCCAAGCTCTTCCTTAATTTCATCATGGACCCGGAAAACGCGGCCATGCTGTCGGATTTCGCCCGTTACGCCAACGGCATCGACGGCTCCGAGGAATTCATGCCCGAGGACATGCGCTCGGCCCCCGAGATCGTCGTGCCCGAAGACCTGAAGGAAGCTGGTCAGTTCACCACCGCCTGCCCCGCCGAGGCGCAGGAATTCTACACCGCGATCTGGACCGAACTGCAAAAATAAGCCAGTCGCCGAGGGACGGGAAACGGGGGCCTTCCGGGGCCTCCGTTTTCTTTTGGGCGCCTGCGCAACGCACAGATATCTGCTTTGAGACCATGATTACCACAGTCACAAAGTGCTGGCGCGGAACAAGGGCGAAGCCCGCCGCGCATCGCCGGGCCGTCCCCCGGCACGGCGATTTGGCAAGTGACGTGCCACGCTCTCAGGTTGGATGTGCTTGGCAGGCATTAACTGCCAATACCCATCGTCGGTTCGCCGCACCACGGCCCGTCGATGCGCGTCTCCTCACCGTCAGAAAACAACGTCCGCTTCGTCCGCATTTCGACCATTCATCTTTACCGCCGCGAATGTACGGTTCGAGTCCGTTGCAAGAGACTGGCATAGAACACCCGGCCGGTTAACAGCCGCGAAGCGGCCCGGCCATCGTCAGCCCCTCCCTCGGGCTGGCGATTTGGCTGCGGCTGGGCGCAACGACTATTCCGAGGATGTGTTTGGCAGGCATAAAGTGCTTCGTAATTGCCGTCGGATCGCCACCCCAAGGGCTGACGCTCGCCTCCGTTGTGAACGGCAGCTCAGTCCCGCAAGACGGATCAAAACGCTTTGCGGACACCCCCCTGGAAAAGACGCCCGCGACGATCAACTCGCACGGGCGTCCTACGTTGAAACTCAAGGCGTTTCAGGTTCCGCGAAAACCCGTGATCCGGGTCTTCGCGGTGCGCTTCAGTTCATGCTTTCCGCGGTCACCTTGTAGATCTCGCCTTCTTCCGTCGCGACATACAGCGCGTTGTCCGGCCCCATGGCAAGCCCGCGGAACCTGGCCGAAAAGCCAAGCGGCATCCGGGTGATCCCGTTGATCCCCAGGCCGTCGGGCGTGATGCTGATCAGGTCGATCCTCGACCCGATCGGCGTGTCACCAAAGCCGATACCCATGATGCCAACGGCCAGGCGCCCCTCGTAGATGCCCCAGTTTTCGCCCGTCAGGAAGGCGGCGGAACTGGTGCCTTGGGAAAACCCGTTATTGTTCCATGTCGGCGGCATCAGGTCGTCGAAACGCGTGTCGCTCATGGGCGTGTAGGCCGCGCGTATCGCCGGGTCCACGGCTTCGGTCTGGTTCGGCTCGTAGCCACAGTACTCGTCCGGGCACTCGCCCCGGCCACCCGTGTTCTGGGCCGGATCCCAGCCGCCGTTGCCGCCATTCACAAGGGCCGTGATCTCGTCGTTGTGCCAGGGGCCATGCTCGGCAGTGAACGCCTTCCCGTCGCTCGGGCGGAAATCGATGCCCTGGACGTTTCTGTGCCCATAGGTATAGATCCGCGGGTCAAAGCCTTCGGGCGGATTGTTGTCCGGGTGGCCATTGCCGTCCCCGTCGATTCTCAGCACCTTGCCGCAAAGCAGTGTACCGTCCTGCGGGCAAACCCCGCGGTGACGGTCGCCGCCCGTAACCCACAGATAGCCGCCGGGTCCGATGCGGATCCTGCCGCCGTTATGCGCGCCGGGTCCGCCGAAGGGCTGATCGGAATCGAACGGCTTGAACTGGATGTCGGTCACGATATCGGTTCTGTCGGACACGCTCGCCAGGTCGTCGCCGACCTTGAACTTCATCACGATGTTGCCGTCGCATCTCTCGAAATTGGTCGTGCAGCCATCGCCGTGATACTTGTTGGATGTCGAGTAGACGAACAGCGTCCGGTTGTCCTCGAAATGCCGGTCCACGGCCACGCCCAGCATTCCGGCCTGACCTTCGCAGATCAGATCGCTGCCGACATCCGCATAGCCTTCGGACCCGTCGATACCATAGAGCGCATTCACGGTGCCGTCCGGCATCCTTACGGACAGACCGTCGCATTTCTCCGTGAAGAACATCGTGCCGTCCGGCAGAAAGGCCATGTCCCAGGGGGTGTCCAGCTCCTCCAGCACCACCGACGACGTGATCTTGGGAACATCCATCGCCCCGTCGTGCTCGTCCGACCATGCGGCGGGGGCCGCAGTCATCACACTCAATGAAGCGACAGCCGATAAAAGCCGTGTGCTCATAGTAGTCCTCCCAATCTTGGTAATTTCCCGTTAAAGGTCATTGATGCTCAGCCGAATGCAACTCCAGCGTCAAGGGAAATCGTGACCGGGCCGGCCCATCTGCCGGGAAACACGGGCGACCGGCAGCCGCGGTGCAAAACCGCCCCGCAAGCGCGCTCACCGGCCTGGCCGCCCCGCGAAATTGCCGGCCCTAGCCGCCGTCGCGCCAGCGGTTCACGATGGGATAACGCCGGTCCAGCCAGAACGCCCGCTTCGACAGCCGCGTGCCCGGCGCCGACTGGAACCGCTTGTATTCGCTGATGTAAATCAGGTGCTCCACCCGCGCCGCATCCGCGCGCGAATACCCCGCCCTGACGCAATCCTCGATCGACCCGTCCTCGTCCACCAGGATCTGCAGGATCCCGTCCAGCACCGGATAATCCGGCAGGCTGTCGCTGTCCTTCTGGTCCGCGCGCAGCTCCGCACTGGGCGGCTTCTCGATGATGGTCTCGGGGATCACCTCGCCTTCGGGCCCCATCATCCAGTCCCGGTGATTGGCGTTCCGCCACCGGCACACATCGAACACCCGCGTCTTGTAGAGATCCTTGATCGGGTTGTACCCGCCCGCCATGTCGCCATAGATCGTGGCATAACCCACCGCCACCTCCGACTTGTTGCCGGTGGTCAGCAGCATCTCCCCGAACTTGTTGGAAAGCGCCATCAACAAGAGGCCACGCAGCCGCGACTGGATATTCTCCTCGGTGATCCCCGGCTCGGTCCCCTCGAACAAGGGCGCCAGCGTATTGGTGATCGCCGCCCGCCCCTCGGCGATGGGCACGAAATCATACCGCGCGCCCAGGGCCTTGGCACAGGCCTTGGCATCGTCCAGCGAGCCTTGCGAGGTATATTCCGAGGGCAGCATCACGCAGCGCACATTCTCGGGCCCCAGCGCATCCACCGCGATGGTCGCCACGATGGCACTGTCCACGCCCCCCGACAGGCCCAGCAGCACCTTCCCGAACCCCGTCTTGCGCATGTAATCGCGCAAGGACAGCACCATCGCGTGGTAATCCGTCTCCAGCGTGTCGGGAATATGCGCCAGCTCGGTCTTCCCGATCCGCCAGCCGTCGTCGCCGCGCACCAGGTCCACATGCGCGATCTCTTCCTCGAACAGCGGCATCTGCACCGCCAGCCCACCCCCGGGGTTCAGCGCGAATGTCCCGCCATCGAACACCTGGTCGTCCTGCGCCCCCACCAGGTTCAGGTAGATCAGCGGCAACCCCGTCTCGACCACCCGGTTCACCATCAACTGGTGCCGATGCGCCAGCTTGCCGCGATAGTAAGGCGAGCCGTTGGGGACCAGCAGGAACTCCGCCCCGGTCTCGGCCAGCGTCTCGGGCACGTCCTCGTGCCAGCTGTCCTCGCAGATCGGCGACCCGATGCGCACACCGTCCACCGCGTAAGGCCCCATCACGTCGCCCGACGCATACAGACGCACCTCGTCGAACACCGTCTCGTTGGGCAGGTGATGCTTCAGCACGCAGGCGGTGATGCTGCCGCCCTTCAGGATGTAATAGGCGTTGTACAGCTCCGCCCCTTCCAGGGTCGGCCCGCCGATGGCCAGCGCGGGGCCGACGGCGCACTCCTTGGCCAGCTCCTCGATCTTCGCAATCGCCGCCTGATGAAACACCGGCTTCTGGATCAGATCCTGGGTGTTGTACCCGGTGATGAACATCTCGGGCAGCGCCACCAGGTCGGCCCCGGCCTCGCGGCCCGCCTCCCACGCCTTGCGCGCCAGCGCGGCGTTGCCCTCGAGGTCGCCCACCGTGGCGTTCAGCTGTGCCAATGTCACGCGAAACCGATCCGCCATGCGCCCTCAAACCCCTGCCATTCATCGCTCCCCTTCGATTTAACAGATGAACGCGCGAGGGAAAGCCGAAACCGGGAAAAGCCGTTGTCACCCCTGCGCGCGTCAATTACGCTCTTGCAGACCCGTTGGGGGGTTGTCGCAGAACCTGGGTGAGTGGGCAGACATGCAGAGCAGAACCGTCACATCTATCGTCCTGGCCGCGGTGCTGGGGCTGACCGGCCCGGTGCTGGCGCAGGACGGCGAGGTCCAGACCAAGCAGTATGACGATGGCGGCATCTACGAGGGCACGTTCCGCAACGGCCTTCAGCATGGCACCGGCACCTATACCTTGCCCAACGGCTATGAATATTCCGGCGAATGGGTCGATGGCGAGATCCGCGGCACCGGCACCGCCCGCTTTCCCAACGGCTCGGTCTACGAGGGCGAGTTCGCCAAGGGCAAGCCCGAGGGCGTGGGCCGCATCACCTTCTCCGACGGCGGCACCTACGAGGGCACGTGGGAGGATGGCAAGATCACCGGCGAAGGCGTCGCGGTCTATGCCAACGGCGTCCGCTACGAGGGCGGCTTCCGCAACGCCCAGCACCACGGCCGCGGCAAAATGGAAAGCCCCGGCGGCTATATCTACGACGGCGACTGGGTGAACGGCGTCAAGGAAGGCACGGCGACCATCACCTATCCCGATGGCGCGGTCTATGAAGGCCAGGTCAAGCGCGGCGCCCGCGATGGCGAAGGCACGCTGACGATGCAGGACGGCCTGATCTACGAAGGCACCTGGGCCGAGGGCCAGATCAACGGCACCGGCAAGCTCACGCAGCCCAACGGCGACGTCTACGAAGGCGAGCTCGTGGCGGGCCGGCGCGAGGGCACGGGCCGCGTGGTCTACAACAACGGCGATGTCTACGAAGGCGAATTCGCCGATGACAGCCGCCACGGCCAGGGCACCTTCACCGGCTCCGACGGCTATCGCTACGAAGGCTCCTGGGTCGCCGGCAAGATCTCCGGCGAAGGCACCGTGACCTACCCCGACGGCTCGGTCTATGAGGGCCAGTTCCGCGACGATCTGGCCAACGGCCAGGGCAAGGTCACCTATCCCGACGGCGCCACTTACGAGGGCGAGTGGTCGGGCGGCGTGATCGACGGGCAAGGCAAGGCGACCTATCCCAACGGCCTGGTCTACGAAGGCGAGTTCCAGAACGCCAAGAACCACGGCCAGGGCGTGATGACCTATCCCGACGGCTACCGCTACGAAGGCGCGTGGCGTGATGGCCAACGCCACGGCCAGGGCACCGCCACCTATGCCGACGGCACGGTCTACGAAGGCGAATTCGTCGATGGCCAGCGCCACGGCACCGGCAAGATCACCATGCCCGACGGCTTCGTCTACGAAGGCGAGTGGCAAAACGGCGAGATCTCGGGCCGGGGCGTCGCCACCTACACCAACGGCGACGTCTACGAAGGCACGTTCGAGAACGGCAAGCGGCAGGGCACCGGCACCATGCGCTACGCCACCGGCGAAGAGGCGACCGGCGAATGGTCCGACGGCGCCCTGGCCGAGCAGACCACCATCATCACCGAGGAAGAGACCCCCGCCGTCCCCGAGGACACATCCGGCGCCTCCGGCACCGAGGCCGGCGCGGAGACATCCGACACCGGAGACACGGCACCCTCGCCCGCGGCGGAAACCGCGACCGAGGCCGAGACGGAGGCCGAAACCGGAACCGCGACCGAGGGCGGCGAGACGGACGCAGAGCCCGAAGCCGAAGCCGAAGCCGAGACCACCGAAGACGCGCCCACCGAAGAGAGCAACTGACCCCTCGCTCCGCCCGTCCCGGACCTGATCCGGGACCTCGTAGGGTGGGTGAAAACCCACACGCGCCCCGGTTAATCAAACATGACCTCCGCACGCTGCGTTCACCCGGCAAGACGCTGAAATCCGCACCGTCGCGATACCACCCGGATACCGACGCGATACCGACGTGCCGAGTCCGCCGATCTCCGCGCCGTTAACCCTCGAGTCGCGCCCTCACACGATTTCGCCCGCATCCAGCCGGTCGAGGATCCGCTTCGCGCCTTCCAGAACCGCGTCCTTGCGGTCCTCCTTCATCCGGTCCCACGTGGCATACATCTGCCCCATGCGCGGATTGTTCGAGAATTTCTCCCGGTGCCTCACAAGAAAGTCCCAGTATAGCAGATTGAAAGGACAGGCTTTTTCGCCGGTCTTGTCCTTGACGGAATAGGCGCAGGAGCCGCAGTAATCCGACATCTTGTCGATGTAATTGCCCGAACTGACATAGGGCTTCGACGCGATGATTCCGTCATCCGCGAACTGGCTCATCCCGATCGTGTTCGGCGCTTCCACCCATTCGAACGCGTCGTGGTAAACCGCCAGGTACCACTCATGCACCTGGTGCGGATCGACCCCCGCCAGAAGGGCGAAATTGCCCGTCACCATCAACCTCTGGATGTGGTGCGCATAGGCCAATTCCCGTGTCTGATCAACGGCATGGGCGACGCAATTCATCTGCGTTTCACCGCCCCAATACATCCAGGGCAAATCCCTCGAATGCCCCAACACATTGCGCGTCACATAGTCCGGACCTTCCCGGAAATAGATCCCCCGCACGTATTCCCGCCAGCCAATGATCTGCCGGATGAACCCCTCCGCCGCATTGATCGGCACGTTCCCGGCTTTCCATTCCTCTTCCACACGGGTGCAGATTTCCACAGGATCCAGCAATCCGATGTTCAAATACTGCGATAACAGCGAATGGTGCAGGAACCGATCATCCTGCAACATCGCGTCCTGGTAATCGCCGAAACACTCCAGCAGGTTCTTTGCGAAATGATCCACCGCCCGCAGCGCCTGGCCGCGTGTAACGGCAGAGGTGAACGGGCGCAATGCCCCGAAATTATTGCCGAATTTCTCCTCGACCAGGTCCAGAACCTCTTCGGTCATCTCGTCCGGCGTGAATTCCATGGGCTTCGAGCGCAGCATGTCGCCCGAGGCCGGCTTGCGGTTCTCGTGGTCGTAGTTCCACTTCTCCCCGGCCGGCGCGTCGCCCTCCATCATCAGCCCCGTCTTGCGGCGCATCTCGCGATAGAAATACTCCATCCTCAAGGACTTGCGCCCCTCGGCCCATCTGTTGAACTCGTCCAATGAGGCCACGAAACGGTCATCCGGCAGCACCCTCACCGTCAGCGGGGCATTCTCCAGCGCCTCGACCAGCCGCCACTCGCCGGGCCGGGTCGCGATCACCTCGGTCGTGTCGTGATCCTGTCCGCGCCGCATCAGCTCGCCGACGACGGATTTCGACGTGTCGTCATCGTCCAGTCGCGCATACGCGACCTGCCAGCCATCACCCTGTAATTCTTCGGCAAAATGGCGCATGGCCGAGAAGATCAGCGCGATTTTCTTCGGATGGTGGCCCACGTAACTGGCCTCGTCCGCTACTTCGGCCATCACCACGATGTCACGCTCCTTGTCCGCCTCGCGCAGCGCCGACAGGGTCTTGCTCAGCTGGTCTCCCAGCACCAGGATCAGCCGCTTCACCACGGCACCGACTTCCCGGCCCAATCGAAGAATTGCCCCGTATTCTCGGGCGTTATCGCCGACAGTACATCCAGAAGGTTCCGTGCCGCCGCCTCGGGCGTGACCGTCTCGTGCCCTACCGCGAATTTCTCGGTCAGCGGCGTTTCCACCGTGCCGGGATGCAGCGCCACGCAGATCGACTGCCTGTGCGTCCGGGCCAGTTCGATCGCCCCGCCATGGATCATCTGGTTCACCGCCGCCTTGGCCGTGCGATAACTGTACCAGCCTCCAAGCCCGTTATCCCCGATCGACCCCACCCGCGCCGACAGGGCGGCAAACCGGCATTCCCTGTCGCGCGGCAACAACCGAACGCTATGCTTCAGCACCAGGGACGGCCCGATGCAATTCACCCGGAATTGCGCCTCCATCGCCTCAGCACTCAATTCTTTCAACGACTTCTCGGGTCCGCGCCCCTCCAGCTCCAGCGCGCCCGTGGCCACGAAAACAAGGTCGTATTCGCCCTCCAACGCCCCCAGATGCGCCTCGACCGACACCTCGTCGGTCACGTCCAACCCATCGACGGAGCGTGACAGCCCGGTCACCCGCACGTCGCGCCGTTCCAGCTCGGCCACCATGGCCGATCCGATCCCGCCCGAGGCGCCTATCACCAATGCATCTTTCATGGTGCCAAGAGCTAGCGGGCGGCCGAACTGCTTCAAGACGCAAATCGCCGACAGATCGGGGGTTTTCAACGCCGTCCATCATCCCTATGGTTTAACCATGTTTACGCGCTGCCATATCCTCGGCCCCGCAAGCCCCGCCCCGGCGGCTTGCCTTTCCGCGCGTCTGCTCCTAAGCCGCCTCTGAGCGTGCCCTGATCCGGCGCGACCGCTCAGAGGAGTAGCCTTTCGCGCCACAGGCTTAGGACCAAAACACGAGACATGACATGACCAATTCCAAACAAAACCGCGTGGTGATCTTCGACACCACCCTGCGCGATGGTGAACAATCCCCCGGCGCCACCATGACCCATGCCGAAAAGCTGGAGATCGCCGGCCTGCTGGACGAAATGGGCGTCGACATCATCGAGGCGGGCTTTCCCATCGCGTCCGAGGGCGACTTCAGGGCCGTCACCGAGATCGCCAAGAATGCGAAGAACAGCGTGATCTGCGGGTTGGCGCGCGCCAACCTCAAGGATATCGACCGCTGCTGGGACGCGGTGAAGCACGCCAGCCAGCCCCGTATCCACACCTTCATCGGCACCTCCCCCCTGCACCGCGCCATCCCGAACCTCAACAAGGATGAAATGGCCGAGCGCATCCACGAGACCGTCACCCACGCACGCAACCTTTGCGACAACGTGCAATGGTCCCCGATGGATGCGACGCGGACGGAGTGGGATTACCTCGCCCGCGTGGTCGAGATCGCCATCAAGGCCGGGGCCACCACGATCAACATCCCCGATACCGTGGGGTACACCGCGCCGGTCGAGAGCGCCGATCTCATCCGCCGACTGATCGCCGAGGTGCCGGGCGCCGACGAGGTTGTCTTCGCCACCCATTGCCACAACGATCTGGGCATGGCCACGGCCAACTCGCTGGCCGCCGTCGAAGGCGGCGCGCGGCAAATCGAGTGCACGATCAACGGCTTGGGCGAACGCGCCGGCAACACCGCCCTGGAAGAGGTCGTGATGGCGATGAAGGTCCGCAACGACATCATCCCCTACCACACCCGCATCGACTCGACGAAAATCATGCACCTGTCGCGCCGGGTCGCCACCGTGTCGGGTTTCCAGGTCCAGCCGAACAAGGCCATCGTCGGCAAGAACGCCTTTGCCCACGAGAGCGGCATTCACCAGGACGGCATGCTCAAGAACGCCGAGACGTTCGAGATCATGCGCCCCGAGGATGTGGGCCTGACGGAAACCAACATTGTCATGGGCAAGCATTCGGGCCGTGCCGCGTTGCGCTCGAAGCTCAAGAACCTCGGGATCGACCTGGCCGAGAACCAGCTGAGCGATGTCTTCGTGCGGTTCAAGGAACTTGCCGACCGCAAGAAGGAAGTGTTCGACGAGGACCTGATCGCGCTCGTCACCGCCGGCGAGGATGCCGAAAACGACCGCCTCGTGCTGAAATCCCTGCGCGTGGTCTGCGGCACCGGCGGACAGGCCGAGGCCGAGATGGTCATGTCCATCGACGGGGTCGAGACCTCCGCGACCGAGCAAGGCGACGGACCTGTCGACGCCACCTTCAAGGCCGTGCGCCATTTGCACCCCAACGACGCACATCTGTCGCTGTACCAGGTGCACGCCGTGACCGAGGGCACCGACGCGCAGGCCACCGTCTCTGTACGGCTGGAGGAAGGCGGCAACATTGCGACGGGCCAGTCGGCGGACACCGACACCGTGGTCGCCAGCGCCAAGGCCTATATCAACGCGCTCAACCGCCTGCTGACCCGCCGTGCGAAGCTCGGTGAGAACGAAAAGGAAGTCAGCTACAAGGACGTCAGCTGACCGCTGCGCCTCGCCCGGTTCCGACCGGGCGAGGCCGTCATGCCAGGGGCTGAAAGGCCGCCTCTTCAAACCTTCGCGATAGAATTGCCCCCGTCCGCCAGCATGGCCGACCCGGTGACGAAGCTCGACAGATCCGACAGCAGGAACAGAGCCGCGTTGGCAATCTCTTGCGGCTGCGCCATGCGCTTCAGGGCATGCAGCCCGGCAATGAACTCCGCCGTCTCCGGATTGGTTGCCGCATCCTTGGCCATTTCCGTCATCGTGCCCCCCGGCATCAGTACGTTGGCCCGTATGCCCTTGCTGCCGGTCTCGACGGCAATCGCCTGCACCAAGCCCACCAGCCCCGCTTTCGACGCGGCGTAGGCCCCCATCCCCGGCAAGGTCGCGGTGTGACCCACGAAGGTTCCGGTGAAGACCAGCGAGCCGCCACCCCGCTCGCGCAGCGCCGGAACCTGCGCGCGCGCTGCATGGAAACCGGCCGTGAGGTTGGTTGCCAGCACCTCGGCCCATTCCGCGTCTTCGGTGTCAGCCACCATGGCGCCGCTGCCGACCGCCCCGGCGTTGTTGAAGGCCCCGTCCAGCCCGCCATACGCCTCGCGCGCGGCATCGACCAATCGCTGTGCATAGTCCGGGTCGCACACGTCGCCCGCCACCGCGACGGCGTGCCCGTTCGACTGATTGATCTGCCCCGCGATCCGGCTCAGCATGTCGGCCCGGCGCGCGCCCAGAACCAGCCGTGCCCCCTGTGCGGCGAAGATCAGCGCGGCGGCGGCGCCGATCCCGCTCGAGGCGCCGGTGATGATGATTGATTTGTCTTTCAACAGCATGGTTCGCTCCTTCAGGTTTGCCGTGCGCGCATCCTTGCCGCAGCTCCAGGTCGGAGCGACCCGGATCATGCGGTTCAGCGACCCGGATCTTGCGCGTCCGGTATGACCGCGGCGGAACAACGAAAAACGGCGCCCCCGATGGGGACGCCGCGTTCCATGCCTGCTCGAAAGTTGTGTCAGTCCCAGCCGACCGCGTTGAACAGCTCTTGTGCCTTGGCAGCATTCCGGCTGAACGCCGCGGTGGGCGTGGTCTCATCGGGCTTGAACTCACCCAGACGCTCGGTGGTCGCCGTGCCCGGCGCATCCTCGACGGCGGGGTATTCGTGGTTGCCCGTCGCAAGGTTGGTCTGGGCCGTGTCGCTGGTGAAGAATTCCATCAGCTTCATGGCATTTTCCGGGTTCGGCGCGGTCTTCAGCATCGCCGCAGTGGACAGGTTCACGTGGGTGCCACGGTCGTCCTGGTTCGGCCAGACCCAACCGATTTTCTCGATGCCGTCGCTCAGGCCCTCGACGTCGGATTCAAACCCGCGCACGAAGTAATAGTGGTTGCCCACCGCCACTTCGCACTCGCCCGACACGATGCCGCGCAGCTGGTCGGTGTCGCCGCCTTGCGGGTCACGCGCCATGTTGTTGACGATGCCCTGCGCCCAGTCCTTGGCCGCTTCCTCGCCATGGGTCTCGATGATCGACGCCATCAGCGACTGGTTGTAGATGTTCGAGGACGACCGGATGCAGATCTTGCCTTCCCACGCGGGATCGGCCAGCTCTTCATAGGTCTGCGGCGGGTTTTCCACCTTTTCCTTGTCGTAATAGATGATCCGCGCGCGCTGCGCGATGCCGTACCACAGGTTTTCGGGATGCTCGAGGTGGTCGGGGATGCGGTCCTCGATGGTCTGCGAATCGTAGGCTGCCAGCAGGTCCAGTTCCTCGGCCCGGGCCATGCGGCCCGCGTCCACGGTGATCAGCACGTCGGCGGGGCTGTTCTCGCCCTCGGCCTCAAGCCGCGCGATCAACTCGTCGGCATCGGCCTCGATCCGGTTCACGGTTATGCCCGTTTCCTCGGTGAATGCTTCGTAGAGCGAGTCGTCGGTGTCGTAGTGACGCGAGGAATACACGTTCACCTCCTGCGCGACCGCGGGCATGGCAACGCCGGTCAAGGCCAGGGCGGCAACAAGAGAACGAGAGGTCAGATGAGCCATCAAGAAACAGCCTTTCTTTTTCCGAGTGAATTTGTAGGCTATTGATGAATTTTCTGACTGAAAGAGTCAAGAGACGTATTCGGCAGGCGACCTCCGACAAAACGCAGCGTAAAACTTGCGCGGCCCGCAATTCGTGATCATGCTGCCGGGACGGGAGAAAAGGGCGCATCAAGACGCGCCGCGGGAGGAGACACCATGACATTTTCCACACGCCAGGACGTGATCGCTATCCAGCAAGAAATGCCGTGGGAGGCGCGCGATGTACCGAAAACGGTCTACCAAATGCTGGCCGACACCGCCACGGCCTTCCCGGACCGTCCGGCCGTCAGCTATCAGCTTCTGTCGGGCCCCACGGACAAGGCGCAGACGCTCACCTGGGCCGAGTTCCACGGGCGTGTCTGCCAGGCCGCCAACCTCTTCCGCAGCCTGAAGATCTCCGAGACCGACGTGATCGCCCTGGTCATGCCCAACTGCCTGGAAACCGCCATCGCCACGATCGGTGCCATGGTCGCGGGCATCGCCAACCCGATAAACCCGCTCTTGGAACCCGAACAGATCGGCGCCATCCTGCGCGAAACCGACGCCCGCGTGGTGGTGACCCTGCGGTCCTTCCCGAAGACCGACGTGGCCCAGAAAATGGCCGAGGCCGTGCGCAACGCGCCACGCGTGCATACGGTGCTGGAGGTCGACCTTGTCCGCTACCTGACGCCGCCCAAAAGCTGGATTGTCCCGCTGATCCGCCCCAAGAACCCCGACAACCACCACGCCGACGTCAAGAATTTCAACGCCGAGGCGCGCAAGCACCCCAACAGCCTGTCGTTCGAGGACAGCGCGACCGACCGCGTCGCCGCCTATTTCCACACCGGCGGCACCACGGGGATGCCAAAGGTCGCCCAGCACAAATATTCCGGCATGGTCTATAACGGCTGGCTGGGCCATCGGCTGCTCTTCGATGAACATGACAGCATCATGTGCCCGCTGCCTCTGTTCCACGTCTTTGCCTGCCACGTGATCCTGATGGCGATGATCAAGTCCGGCGCGCATGTGGTCTTTCCCACGCCCGCGGGCTATCGCGGCGACGGCGTGTTCGACAATTTCTGGAAATTGCTGGAGCGCTGGGGCACGACCTTCGTCATTACCGTGCCCACCGCCACCGCCGCCCTGATGCAGCGCAAGGTGAACGCCGATATCTCCAAGGTGAAGAACGCCTTCTCCGGCTCCGCGCCCATGCCGCTGGAACTCTTCAAGCGGTTCGAGTCTGCCACCGGCATGACCGTGATCGAAGGCTACGGCCTGACCGAAGCCACCTGCCTTGTCTCCTGCAACCCGCCCACCGGCGAGAAGAAGGTCGGCAGCGTCGGCGTGCCCCTGCCCTATACCGACGTCAAGATCTACAAGACCGACGGCACCGAGTGCGGCAGAGACGAGGTCGGCGAAATCTGCATCGCCAATCCCGGCGTCTTTGCCAGCAACACCTATACCGAGGTCGCCAAGAACAAGGACCTCTACCATCACGAGGTCTATCTGCGCACCGGCGACCTGGGCCGGATCGACGACGACGGTTACCTCTGGATCACCGGCCGCGCCAAGGACCTGATCATCCGCGGCGGCCACAACATCGACCCCGCCGATATCGAGGAAGCGCTGATGGCCCACGCCGAAGTGGCCGGTGCCGGCGCAATCGGCCAGCCCGACGCACATTCCGGCGAGTTGCCCTGCGCCTATGTGGAACTGGTCTCGGGCGGCTCGGTCGATAGCGCCGCGCTGCTGGAACATTGCAAGGTGCATGTCCACGAACGCGCCGCCATCCCGAAATATATCGAGGTGCTGGACGAGCTGCCGAAAACCGCCGTCGGCAAGGTCTTCAAGCCCGACCTGCGCAAGCGGGCCATCACGCGGGTCTACAATGCCGCGCTGGTCGAGGCTGGCCTCAATGCCGAAGTGACCGAGGTGATCGACGACAAGAAGCGCGGCCTTGTGGCGCTGCTGTCAAAGACCGGCGACGCGGACGAGGCGGCGATCTCGCAATGCCTGGGCGAATTCACCCGCCCGTGGGAATGGGCCGACTGAGAGATCCAATTTAAGCGGCACTCACTGAGGGCACCGATTTCTTGAAAAGAAATCGGATCGGAAACTTTTCAAGTTTCCGCGCCCCGAACCGTAAGTATCTCGCCGGGATCTTCGCGCTCGGTGCGATACCGGTTCACGGGGTGCCTCTCATCGGCATAACCGAATGAAATCGCACACAGGATCGCGCGATCCTCGGGCAATCCGAAATGTCGCCGGATCAAATCCGGATAGGCGGCCACCGCCGCCTGCGCGATCGTGCCCAGCCCTTCGGCCGTCGCCGTCAGCATGAAGGCCGTCAGGAACCCGCCCGCGTCCAGCGCGCCATAGGGTCCCAGAACCTGCGGGATATGCAGGATGGCAACATGCGGCGCGTCGAACAGCTCGAAATTCCGCATCGACTGCCGCGCCCGCGCCTCGCGATCCTCCCGCGCGATGCCGACCGCATTGTAGAGCGCATAGCCGCAAGTGCGGCGCCGCTCGCCCAGTTCGCCAGGATAGCTTTCGGGCCAGTCCATGTCCGGCCCGGGCTTGCCCGTCCGCACCTCGCTCAGCAGCGCCTGACGGAAGTGTTCCGTCTCTGTGCCGCGCGTCACCAGGAGTTCCCAGGGCTGCGTGTTGTTCCAGCTGGCGGTATGCCGCGCGGTGTCGACGATCCGCTCAATCACCGCGTCCTCCACCGGGTCGGGCCGAAAGGCGCGGCAGGAATAGCGCGCTTGCATCAGCCGCTTCAGGGCCTCGCCATCCGCGCTCATTGGCTCATGGCCACGCCATAGCCCACGGCCGCCGCGATGATCACCCCGATCACCACGGCAATCGCGATCTTGATCGCCGAGTAAGGCCGTTCGCCCTGCACCTTGCCCGTGCGCCCGTTGACGACGAAGCGATAGGTCTCGCCGCGGTACTTGTACGCTGCCAGCCACACCGGCAGCAGGATATGCTTGAAGGTCACGTCGCTGACCGCCGTGTCGACGGAGTGAATCCGCTGCCGGTCGCCGCCGATGTCGAACCGCACGTCCCGCGCGATCCGCGCATCCATGATCTGGCGCGCCTGCACGAACCCGTCCTCCAGCGTCACCTGGTAGCCTTCGGCCCGGAACCCGGCCAGGAACTCCGGGCTGTAGGGCTGCAACTCGCCGAGCTCCCAGGGCTCCAGCGCGTCGGTATAGCGTTTGGGAAGGGTTTTCGACGCCAGCACCAGCACATCGTCGAAAAACCGCGCCACCCGGCCCCGCACCGGCGTCCAGCGCACCTTGGCCACCTGCACCTGCTTGCGCTTGCCGTCGCGCATGACCGTCCTGGTCTCGTAATAGACCGTGCCACGCTCGCCGGTGTAGCTGGATTTGGTGTCGGCGTCATAGGTCCAGTAGGGCACGTAAATGCCCTGCATCCTGCGCCCCTTGCGGGCATAGTCCTGCAACCCGTTCGGCGCGAACCACAACCGGCCCAGCCACTCGGTCATCGCATTCCGGGCGGCGGGCTCGTCCACCTTGAACGGCAATACGCCGCGCGGCTTGATATGCCTGTGCGTGCCGGTATCGGTGACCACCGGCGTGGCGCAGAACGGGCACTCCCGGGCGTGGACCGTCGCGTCGAACTCCACCTGCGCGGCGCAGTTGGGGCAGGTCACGACGCGGGTCTCCTCGATCTCCGATGCGTCCAATGTGCCCTTCACCGCCGCGCCGAAATCCAGTTCCTTCAAGGGCGTGGCCCAGGGGCCGGCCTGCTCCATCTCCGCCTCGTTACCGCAATGATCGCAGATCAGCTTGCCCGCCTGCGGATCAAACCGGAAATCGGCGCCGCACTGGTCGCAGGGAAATCGGTGTTCTTGTTTGACGGTCGGGGAATCGAGCATATGCCTACAGGTACTTGTGGAATTTGGCCGGGATGATGCGGCGCAGCGCGCCGTCCCGCAAGGCCGTGTGGCGCCAAAGATGGAATATCGCGTGAAAGAGCGCGGCCGCCCCCAGAACCAGCAATACCGTTCGCGCCTCCGGTCCCGGCAAGGGCCGCTCCAGCGCCCCGGCGGCCAAGGCCACCACGGCCCATGCCAGCAGAACGTACATCGCCCGGCTCAGCCACGGATGCGTGGTGCGCAAGACGCCCTCCAGCGCCGGCCCCGGGTCCTTGTTCAAAAGGCCGAGACAAAGCCACAAAACGCACAGCACCGCACCCGACAGAACGAAGGCCCAGCCCAGCACGCCGAAAATACGGTCATCGACAGACAAGAGCAGGTAAAGCAGCACGCCGGTCGTCCAATGCAGGACCTGCGTTATCAGCCGTCGTGCCCTGAATGTCCTCACGCCCCGGGTGGCGGCGGCGGCAGGATGGTGAAGAGCTGCGCCAGTTCCTGCACGTCACCGGCTTTCAGCCAGCCGTCCTGCCCCGCGGTCCAGACGTGGCTGTCGCGTGTCAGCTTGCCCTCGCTGGCCATCCGGCCCAACGCGGCCTTGGAATAGGGCCCGTGGGTCTGGCCGTTCTCGGCGATGTGCCAGACATGCTCGACCGGCGGCGGGGGCGGCGCGGGCGCGGCAGCCGGCGACGGCTGATGCGCAGCTTGGCCCCAAGGCCCACCCTGCCCGGCCATCTGGCCCGCCATCGCCATGCCCAGACCGGCCCCGATACCGGCGCCCATGCCACCTCCGGCACCGCCGGGGTTCTTGGCCGCCGCCGTCATCGCCTCGGCGGCTGAATATTGCGTGAACTTGCCCAGATCGCCCGCCAGCCCCATCGACGTGCGCTTGTCGAGCGCCTCCTCGACGGCGGGCGGAAGCGAGATGTTTTCAATATAGAATTCCGGGATCGTCAGGCCATACTCGGCCACCACGGCGGAAATCTCGGCGGCCACCAGCTTGCCCAGATCGGCGGTGTTGGCCGCCATGTCCAGCACCGGGATACCGCTGCCCGCGATGATCCGGCTGAAGCTCTGCACGATGATGTTGCGGATCTGATAGCTGATCTCGTCCATCGTGAACTCGCCGTCGGTGCCGACGATCTCGGTCAGGAACTTGGCCGGGTCGGTCACTCGCGTGCTGTAGGTGCCGAAGGCCCGGATGCGCGTCGGCCCGAACTCGGGGTCGCGCAGCATGATCGGGTTCTTCGTGCCCCACTTGAGATCGGTGAACCGCGTCGTGTTGATGAAATAGATCTCGGACTTGAACGGGCTCTGGAACCCGTGATCCCAGTGCTGAAGCGTCGTCATGATCGGCATGTTGTTGGTCTCGAGCATGTAGAGACCCGGCGTGAACACGTCCGCCAGCTGCCCCTCGTGCACGAAAACCGCCGCCTGGCCTTCACGCACGGTCAGCTTGGCGCCGTACTTGATCTCGTGCCCGTGCCGTTCAAAGCGCCAGACCATCGTGTCGCGCGTGTCGTCCACCCAGTGGATGACGTCGATGAATTCACCTGAAAGAAAATCGAAAATGCCCATGGTACCTATTTCTTTGAAGTTGTTACGGACGAGGTTGTTTTGGGCGGGCTAGGTGGAGCCGATTGGACAGAGCCAGCAGCAGGTTTATACCCATTAGAAACCGTTGCACTGGGACGGGGCTTGTAGCCTTCTGACAAAACGGTGCGCGTGGATTTAGACATTTCGGTCTCCTTCCGGTTCCAAAAACTCAATAGAGCGAATTCCTTGTAAGGATATTATGGCTGAGCGTGACACGTCGTGTTCAGACCATTGCCCTTCGTCATCTATATTATATAGTCGTTCAAGGTATATGTCGCTACGGTCAGCATCATTAGCGGCCAATGATTCCTGACCAAAATAGCCAAAGACCTGAGTACCATCCTGAAAAGTAAGAATAACGAACCCAGGAGGCCTGTTAGTTGCGAAGGCGTAATCATAGGCTCTTCTAACAGGATGTTCGATCGGCATTGCAAGTCTACGCAGCAAAGCGTGACTCCAACCGCGAGACAAGTTCCAACCTGCCAGCAACCCTAGACAGACTGGCAAGACCAGAACTTCCAAAAGCAAAAGAGCTTGCCCTTCGAAGGGCCAGCCCAGAAGCTGAAAACCATGACTTAGAGGCGTTCGTGCTGCCAAAAATACAAGCTGGTTTATCAGGCTGAGAACAACAGCTTCAACAATCACTTCGGCGGGCCGCGGCCGTTCTCCAACCACAAAGCGCGATCTGACAGAAATAAGAATGAAACCAGCGAGAACGTATCGCGCGAAAAACTCAAAAGTTTCCGGTGTGAGAAACTTTTCCATGTGAACTAACTGGAGCCCCTCTCGAACAGCCGCCGCAGGATCGGGCGCGCCTCGTCCAGACCCATGCCCGGCTTCAGCGCGGGATCGTAGAGCGCCTCCAGCAACATCTCGTCATGGGTGGTCAACAGCGCGAACTCCTCGTCATCGTTGAAGATCGACGGCCGCGCCCGCGGGCTGTCATTGGTCAGGCCCAGGCCTTGCGCGATTTCCTCGTGGATGCAGGCCAGCCGTTGCAGGTCGGTCAATTCCGTCCGGATATAGGCCAGGGCCACGCCCAGGTCGTTTTCGCTTCGGGTGCCTGCCGAGATCACGAAGCACTGGGTCGAGCGTGGCAGGTTCGTGACGATCGCCAGGTTGGACTTGGCAATCGCCGGGATCACTTCCAGCGCCCGCGCACGCGATTGTGCGGCATCGTCGTTGCTCATGAACATCACGACGAAATTGGGCGAGGCGTCGCTGACCGAGATCGGGTGTCCGGTGACCCGCGCCAGACGATTGGCATAGGCCGCCACCCGCGCGCGCTCGGTCGACTTGATCGCGTCCGGTACGTTGCGCCCAAACTCGACGCCGATGCGCACGGGCCCGGTCCATTTCTTGATCGCCACGGGGCCGCTTTCAGATGGCAGAAGGCCCTTGTCGCGCTGATACTCCTCGAAAAACCCGATCCGGATGAAATTGCGCAGAAGGTCGGTATCGGTGAAAGGCGTGTCCACGCCGCCGCCGTCGCGCCGCATCAGGCCCTGGGCCACAAGGTCGTTTTCCACCCGCGTGTAATACCGGGCAAGGTTCTGGCTGGCTTCGGAAGGGCCGTCCGGCAGCGGCGCACGCACCATCGCGTTCGGGCGCGCCTGCGGCTTGGTGGGCGGCGTCTCGGGCTCGACCGCGTCGCAGCCGACCAGCGCGAACGCACCGGCCAGCATCGCCGCGCCGAATTTGAACGGTCGGAGGTAACGCACGTTTCTACTCACTCACCCCGGAACGGAACCGCCGGCATTCTCGCCGACACTGTCACGGCGCGACTTGGCGGCAGCCAGCGTATCGCGCAGTTCCTTTTCCATGCTTTGCAGGTCTTCCTCGGCCTTGGCGCGGCGCGCCTTGCCCTCGTCGGCGATCTGCAGGCTTTCCTCGATCGTGCCGATCAGGTCCGCGTTGGCCTGCTTGACCGCCTCGATGTCGAAGACGCCGCGCTCCATCTCTTCGCGGATCTTCTTGTTGGCGTCGCGCAGGTTCTTGGCGTTCGCGGTCAACAGCTCGTTCGTCAGGTCGTTGGCCTCGTGC
The DNA here is from genome assembly GCF_019802205.1 of Roseovarius atlanticus. Lineage (GTDB taxonomy): Bacteria > Pseudomonadota > Alphaproteobacteria > Rhodobacterales > Rhodobacteraceae > Roseovarius > Roseovarius atlanticus_A. The sequence goes on along the minus strand of NZ_JAHVHQ010000004.1, from coordinate 684,989 downwards.
ACGGCCGCCGCGGCCTCGGCGCTGCGCTGGATGGTGACGGCCTGCGCCAACTGCGTTTCCCACAGCGGCACGGTATTGACCAGGGTGCTGTTGATCTTGGTCACAAGGCTCTTGTCGTTCTCCTGCACCAGCCGGATCGACGGCAGCGACTGCATCGTCACCTGCCGCGTAAGCTTCAGGTCGTGCACCCGGCGTTCCAGGTCGTCGCGCGCGGCGCGCAGGTCGCGCAATTCCTGCGCCTTCATCACCTGGTCGTCCTCCGGCGCGGCGTCGACCTCGGCTTCCTTGGCCGGGATATCCTTTTCGTCGAGCTCTTTCAGCTTTTCCTCGCCGGCCGCGATGTAAAGCGCCAGCTCGTCGTAAAACTGCAAAGTCTTCTCGTACAGCAGGTCCAGCGACTTGATGTCCTTCAGCAGCACATGTTCATGCTTCAACAGGTCATCGGTGATCTTGTCGATCTGGCCTTGCACGTCTTCGAACCGGGCGGTGAACTTGGCAAAGGGCGCGGCCCGGCCGATCAGCTTTTCCCACCAGGAGCGTTCGCGCCGCACGTCCAGTTCGCTGACCGAAAAGCCGCGAATGGTCGTCACGATACCGCGCAGGCTGTCGCCGGCGGGGCCCACATCCTTGTTGCGCACGCCCTGCAGCATGGATTGAGAAATCTCCTGCAATTCCGCCTGCGCGGCCGAGCCGAACGAGACGATCGAATTCGTATCGCTCATGTCGATCTCGTTCATCCGCTGCCGGATCTCGTTGCCGAGGGCCGGTTCGGCGTCGGCCAGCGGCACCACAGCTCCGGCCTCTTTCGGCTCGGGCAGGACCACGCGGTTCACCTCTTCCACCTCGGCCAGAGCGGCTTCGGCTTTCGTGCGTACGTCTTCTGACATCGTCAATGTCCTTCCTCAAATTCTCGGGTGTTGCCTAAACGGATGCCCTCGCGCGCCAGGCGATCGCGCAGGACTTCGATCTCGATTTCCAGGTCGCTATTGTCGTCGGCCAGCAGGGTCTTGGTCTTCGCCTCGAAATTCGTCTCCAGGTCGCCCAGCAGATCCAGGTAATCCGCGCGCGCCTTCTCATCCCGCGACCGCGCGTAGATATCGGCGAACTTCACCGTCGCGTCCCTCGCACCCATCAGGTAGACGCCAAGGTATTTCCGCGTCGCCGTCAGGTCGCGCGGGTCGTTCTCCACCGTGCGCAGCATGTTGCGCACGCTTGCCTGGAACCGCTCCAGCCTGGCCTCGGCCTTGCGGTCGCCGGCCCGCGTGATCGCATCCGACATGGCCCGCAGATAGGTTTCGGCCTGGTCGACCACACGGGCCACGCGATCAGTCTGCATCTTGTCGATACCTTCGATGCCCTTGTCGCGCATCGGGTCCAGCCCGAAGGAAAAGACGTGAAGCCCCGTGGTCACCGCACCGAAGATCACAGGCGCCACGAGCCCCGGCTCGACCTTGTAGGCCGCCACGGCGATCCCCAGCCCCGCCAGAACCGACGAAAAGAGCTTGCGTGGAATGCCCGGACTTCGCGCCACCTTGCGCGTGTTATACGCGGCTTCCGCCTTCAGCCCGTCGCGCAGCAACCAGGCGGACAGGGCAAGGATCCCGGCAGACGCCACGCCCAGCGCCAGGCCGGTCGCGCCCGAGGTGATCGACGTGAACAGCACCAGGACCGCGGGCAGAAACATCAGGTTGGCGCGCGCGCCCGCGGGCTCCACCGTGGCGCCGCGGTAGGAGGAGGTATCGCCAGAGCCGGTTACCCTCTCGCCGCCGCCATCCGGGCTGTATTTTCCGCCAAACTTGCGTGCCATGCCGGTCACAATCCCCCGATCAGGCCGCTGGTGACGCCCATCATCAAAATGAACAAGGCCGCATAGGCGATTTTTTGCACGTTCGTTCCCCTTGTCGTTATGGCGATGTCCCGCCCGACGGACCCTGCGTCTCGCGCGGCACGTGCCATCGCCGCCATCGCCACCGCGGCCAACGCGACAATCGCAAGCGTTACCAACAACAGCATGAAAAGGCGCGCCATGCCGTACCATCTCCCGCGTTTGGCCTACCAACACTCCCGGGAAACTTAGGTTAACGGTACTGGGGTTGCTAGGGGAAACATCACGCAACCTCCCCCCGGCGCGGCGGTGCCGCCGGAATGGACGCCTTGCGCGCCATCGCCTAAGCTTCTTTCGCAAAGGGAAAGGCCCTGCCTCGCGATGATATCGGTTCGTCTACGCCTGCTGATCCTGGCATTGCTGCCGCTGGTGGTTCTGCTGCCGCTTCTGCTGTGGCTGGCGGTCAGCCGCTGGGCCGCGAACTACGACAATCTGCTGATCGCCAACGTCGAAAGCGACCTGCGGATCGCCGAACAATACCTGGACCAAATCCTCACCACCACCGGCGGCGGCGTCGCCGCGCTGGCGCGCTCCACAAGGTTTCGAGACGCCACCAGCCGGTCGGAGGACCAGATGCAAGGCTTCCTCGACACCGAGCGCAAGGCGCTTGGCCTGGATTTCCTCTATTTCCTGCCGATGTCCGGGGCGGACGAGGCCGCGCGGGACTGGCCGGTCATCGCCGCGGCCACGCGCGGCGACAGCGCAACCGAGATCGACATCTTTTCCAGCACCGATCTTTTCGCCATAGACCCCACGCTCGAGGACCGCGCTCGCCTGCCGCTCATCGAAACCGAGGCAGCAGTCCCGACCGACCGGATGATCGAAGATCGCGGCATGGTCGTGCATACGGCCACGGATGTCCCCGCCCCCGGGCGCGCGGGCGTCCTGGTCGGGGGCATCCTGCTCAACCGCAACCTCGATTTCATCGACACGATCAATGCGCTGGTCTACCAGGCCGAAAGCGGCGCCAAGGCCGACAGGCAAGGCACCGCGACGCTGTTTCTCGAAGACGTGCGCGTTTCCACCAACGTCCGGCTGTTCGAGGGCGAGCGGGCGCTGGGCACACGCGTTTCGGCCGTGGTGCGTAATCGCGTGCTGGGCGAAGGGCGCACCTGGCTCGACCGGGCCTTTGTCGTCAACGACTGGTACATCTCGGGCTACCTGCCGCTGACCGACAGTTTCGGCACCCGCGTCGGAATGCTCTATGTCGGTTTCCTCGAAGCGCCCTTCGTGGCCGCCAAGCGCAGCGCCTACATCCTCGTGTTTACGGCATTCGGCGGCATTCTACTGCTGACCATACCGCTTTTCCTTCGCATGGCGGGCGGAATCTTCTCTCCGTTGGAACGCATGAACGACACGATCAAGCAGGTCGAGAACGGCCAGTTGGACGCCCGCATCGGCGCCGTCGACAACCGCGACGAAATCGGCCAGGTGGCAGCGCATCTGGACGAGTTGCTGGACCAGGTCCAGGCCCGCGACCGTGCCCTGCGCTCCTGGGCGGACGAGTTGAACACCCGCGTCGAGGATCGCACCTCGGAACTGCGCCAGGCCAACGCAAAGCTGGAAAGCACCTACCAACAGCTGGTGATGAGCGAGAAACTGGCCTCGATCGGTGAAATCACCGCCGGGGTGGCCCATGAAATCAACAACCCGGTCGCGGTCATCCAGGGCAATCTCGACGTGATCCGCGAAACCCTGGGCGAGGCCGCCACCCCGCTGATGACCGAACTCAACCTGATCGACCGGCAGATCGGCCGCATTAACGCCATCGTCGGCAAGCTGTTGCAATTCGCGCGCCCCAGCGAATTCAACGCCTTTTCAGAGCATGTCGACGTTGCCACCGTGCTGGACGACTGCCTGGTACTGGTGGACCACGTGATCACCCGCGCCGAGGTGACGGTGAAGACCGACCGCGCGCCGGAAACTCCGGCAGTGCAAATCAATCCCGGAGAGTTGCAGCAGGTGATCATCAATCTTGTCGTGAACGCGGTCCAGGCGATGAACAGCGCGGGCGAACTCTCGATCTCGGTGCACCCCGCCGAGCGCGACGGGCAGAACGGCACCGCGCTGGTTGTCGCCGACACCGGCCCCGGCATCGCCCGCGAAAGGCTCAATACGGTGTTCGACCCATTCTATACCACCAAGCCCGGCGAAGGCACCGGGCTGGGTCTTTCGGTCAGCCAGACCCTGATCCGTCAGGCCGGCGGCATCATCACCGTGCGCAACCGGGCAGAAGGCGGGGCGGAGTTCACGGTCTGGCTACCCGAGAACAGTGACCAGCTCTCCGCCGCCTGAACACGGCACCGGATCGTTTAAAGGCCCCAGGCCGCGCATTTGCGGTCGACCGTCTTTCGACTGACGCCAAGGCGCCGCGCGGCCTCGGCCCGGTTGCCGTCGCAGGCGTCCAGCACGCTCATGATGTGGCGCTGCTCCACCAGCTCCAGGGTTTCGATCGCCTCCTGGCCGGTCACGGCGCCCTGCCCCTCGAATTCGTCCGGCAACTGGCCCAGGATCACCGAGCGTTCGATCAGGTTGCGCAGCTCGCGCACGTTGCCGGGCCAGTCATAGCGGCTCAGCTTCAGCAGCACTTCCTCGTTGAGGTCAAGCGCGGGCAAGGCCAGCGCGCGGGAAAATTCGCTCATGAACAGCGCCGCAAGCTCGACGATATCCTCGCTTCGGTCGGCCAGGGGCGGCATTTCCACGTTCACCACGTTGATCCGGTGATACAGGTCCGCGCGAAAGCGGCCCGCCGCCACCTCGGCCTGAAGATCGGCATTGGTGGCAAAGAAGAACCGCAGGTTCAGCGGAATCTCGCGCTCTGCGCCCAGGGGCCGGATCTTGCGGTCTTCCAGCACCCGCAACAGGCCCGCCTGCACCTGCTCGGGCAATTGCGCCACCTCGTCGAGGAACAGCGTGCCGCCGTCCGCGTGCAGGAACAGGCCGTCCCGTGTACGGTCGCCCCCTTCCACGAGGCCGAACAGTTCTTCGGCGATGTGATCGGGCGAGACGGCGGCACAGTTCACCGCGACGAAAGGTTTCTCGGCGCGGTCGGACATGCCGTGCAACGTGCGCGCGGCGATCTCCTTGCCGGTGCCGCTGGCCCCGGTGAACAACACCGAGGTCGGCGTCGTCGCCAGTTTCGCCAGCACGTCACGCACCTTCTGGATGGCCGGCGAGTTTCCCAGCAAACGCCCCCGCGCCGCCTGCCCGCCCTCGCTCAGTTCATGTTTCAGCAGGAAATTCTCGCGCCGCAGATACTTTCGGTCCAGCGCGCGCGCCACCGCGTTCAGAATCTGGTTGGCGCGAAACGGCTTCAGCACGAAATCCGCCACCCCCGTGCGCAGCGCACGGATGGCGGTGTCCAGGTCGGCATAGGCCGTGATCATGATCGTGTCGGCGAAAAGCCCGACGCGCCGCTGATCGGCCAGCCAGTCCAGCCCGGTCTTGCCCGGCATCACGTTGTCCAGGATCACCAGGTCGAAATGCGCGAGATCGAGTATCTCGGCCGCCTGCTCGGCCGAGTGCGCCTGCTCGACCCGCTTCACGCGCGGCTCCAGGATCTTGATCAGGAAATTGCGCATCCCCGGCTCGTCGTCGATGACCAGCACCGAGGCGAATTGCAGGTGCTCGCCATAGTCGTCCCGGCCCTTTTCGGCCGGAGTCCCGGGCACGGGCGCGGCGGCGGGTCTTGTCATGCCTCAGCTGTCCTCCAGCCGCACCGACTCCCCGGAATTGCGCTCGCCGGCGGAAAAGCCCGCCTCGTGCAGCCCGTACCACGCGACAACGGCGATGATGGCCGTGGCGGCAAACGCGGAAAGCATGGCTTTCATATCTCGGTTCTCCCTTTCAAAGCGCGCCTCAAGGCTCCGTGGCCTCGCGCAGGTAGTCGATCAGATCCTGCCGGTCCTGCCCGGCGGTGATGCGTTGCATCGGCATCTTAGAGCCCGGAATATAGTGGTCCGGACCGATATCGAAAAGCGCATCTATGGTCTCTTCGGTCCAAACGATATCGGACCCGTCCAGAATTTCCGAATAGGGATAGCCCGGCACCACCCCTGCCTTGCGCCCGAAAAGCCCGTGCAAGGAGGGGCCCGCCTTGCGCGAGGGCGGCGGCGTCAGCGCGTGACAGATCGAACATTTGCGCATGAACTGCCGCTCGCCGTTGGGCATCGCCTCTGGGTCGCGCAGGAATGTGCGCTGGTCGCTGCCCGCCGGATCGAACGCATCCAGGTCCGCCACGGGCCAGCCGAATGCCACGTCCTCGATCCCGCCGGCATAGATCATCGTGCCATCGGGCGAGAACTCCAGCGCCCAGACCGGCCCCTGCCGCATGGCGCGGAAATCCTTGACGATCTGCCAGGTTTCGGTGTCGATCATCATGATGAACCCGTGCCCGTCGCCCACCGCCAATTGTCCGCTGGCCGGGTGATAGGCCATCGACAGAATCGGCCGCCGGTCCAGCGAGAAATCCCGGATCGTCTCGCCCGACATAGGGTCCACCACCCGCGTCACGCCATCCACCGCGCCATAGGCCAGCCACTGGTCGTCCGGGTCGAGGATCAGGCGGTTCACGCCGAACCCCGCGTTCACCACGACACGCGGCGCGCCGTCAGGTTCCGCCACCTGCCACATGCGGATCGTCCCGTCGGCGGAGGCGGAATAAAGCCGCGCGCCATCCGAACTGAACGCCACATCGCTGACCGACGCGTTGTGCCCCTTGAGGAACCGTGCCGCGCCGCCGTCGCGCGGCCAGAGGCCAATCGAGCCGTCCCAGCTGGCCGTCGCCAGCGTCGCGCCATCCGGCGACAGCGCGATTTCGGCGACCTTGCCCTGGTGCCCTTCCAGCCGTGTCGGTGTGCCGTCCGGCAGGGACCACAGGATCACGTCGAAATCGTCGCTGCCCGAAGCCGCCGTCTGCCCGTCCAGGAACCGCACGGTGATGACTGCCGCGTCATGTCCTTCCAGCCAGCGCGGCTCCCGGCCCTCCCACAGCCCGACGGAATTGTCGAAGCTGGCCGTGGCGACCTGGCCCGTCTCGGGATTCACGTCGATCCCCATGACCGGCCCGCCATGACCTTTCAGCGTGGTGAACTGCTGCGCGGCCACCGGCGCACCGGCGGCCAGCAGGCCCGCGCATACCAGCAGCAGGGCGCGCATCTATTCGGCGGGCGTCGTCGCGGTGTTGGCCGGTTTCGGCTCGCCCTCGCGCTTTTTCACCTCGTCCAGCCACAGGCTGTGGTGCTCGCGCGCCCACTGTTCCTCGACCTGGCCCGACCCCATCGCGTCATAGGCGCCTTCCATCCCGACCGAGCCGATGTAGATATGCGCGATCACGATGGCCATCAGAACGAAGCTGACAGTGGCGTGCCACAGTTGCGCGTATTGCATCTCTTCATGCGGCGCCAGCTGTTCCGGCAGCGCGCCGAAGCCCAGAAGCTGCGGCACTCCCATGTCGTTCAGGATGACAAATGTCTTGGCGAACATCGGCAACTCGAACGGGAACAGAAGCGACAGGCCAGAGGCCGAGATCGACGCGCCCAGGATCATCACCGACCAGAAGATCATCTTCTGGCCCGCGTTGAACTTCTTGGCCGGCGGGTGCACGCCTTTCTTGAACAGGCCACCGCCCACGGCGATCCACTTCAGGTCGGTCTTGTTCGGAATGTTGTGCGCCACCCAGAAGATGAATGCCAGGATCAGACCCAGCATGAAGGCCCAGCTGACGTTGTTGTGGATCCATTTCGAGGCCACCGCCGCCGTCGCGAACGCTTCATGCCCGAAGGTCGGGATGATGAACTTGCGCCCCATCAGGACCAGCAGCCCGGTGAGGCCCAGCAGAACGAAAGACCCGGCCATCAGCCAATGCGCGAACCGCTCGATGAACTTGAAGCGGGTCACGGTGCGGCCCGTCTTTTCGCCGTCGATGCGGATGCGGCCCCGGATCAGGAAGAACAGCGCCAGGAACGCGATCGTGCCCAGGAGCAGCCAGCCGCCGTACTTGATCAGCGGCCCCTGCCGGAAATTCAGCCACCACATGCCGTTGTCCTGGATCAGGACCCGCGCCGGCGCACCGCCCGACGACACGGTCACGTCGGCGGTGCCATAGCGCAGCGCGCTCCAGACGTCGGCATCCGACGACCCGCCCAGTGCTCCAAGCTGACCCACCATGGCGCCTGCGCTGTCGGGGTCTTCACCCGCACGCGCACGGTCCGGCACCTCCTCGCCGCGCTGCCGGGCCAGGATATCCTCCAGCGTCTGCGCGCCGCCCGTGGCCGAACGGTCCGCCTGCGGGGCCTCGGTCGCGCCTTCGGTCGCTTCCTGTGCCTGCACGCCCGGCGCGGCCAGCATCGTCAAGCTCAGAAGACAAATCAGAAACAGCCTGTGCATGTCTTTTCCTTTCTACCCTGCCCGGCTTCGCGGGCCTCACCTCGGATCGGTGCAATTGGAATATTCTGGGAAACGGACTTTGTGGCGTGCCGTCACGTGGTCGAAAGTGCGTTTCTCAAGATACTCTCGGCGCCCCTTCTGCCGGGACGGGATGAAAGAGGCGGGACGCACCCGCCTCTTTCGTTTGGTCTCAGAATGACGTCGAAAGGCGATCAGCCGCCCTTCTGGTCATAGGCCGTGCCCCAGCCCCAGGCGCCCGAGCCGAAGCCACGGGAGACGACACGCTCGCGATAGATATTCGCGACCACGTCCCCGTCGCCGGCCAGCAGCGCCTTGGTCGAACACATCTCGGCGCAGATCGGCAGCTTGCCTTCCGCGATCCGGTTGCGCCCGTACTTGTTGAACTCGGCCTGGCTGTTGTTCTCTTCGGGACCACCGGAGCAGAAGGTACACTTGTCCATCTTGCCACGGGATCCGAAGTTGCCGGCCTGCGGGAATTGCGGCGCGCCGAACGGGCACGCGTAAAAGCAATAGCCGCAACCGATACACAGGTCCTTCGAGTGAAGGACCACGCCTTCTTCGCTCTGGTAGAAACAGTCTACCGGACAGACCGCCATGCACGGCGCATCGGAACAATGCATGCAGGCCACCGAGATCGAGCGTTCGCCGGGGTTGCCATCCTCGATGGTCACCACGCGGCGACGGTTGATGCCCCACGGCACCTCGTGCTCGTTCTTGCAGGCAGTCACGCAGGCGTTGCACTCGATGCAGCGTTCGGCGTCACACAGGAATTTAGCTCTAGCCATTCCATCTTCTCCTTATGCTGCTGAGATCTTGCAGAGAGTCGCCTTCGTCTCCTGCATCTGGGTTACCGAATCGTAGCCATATGTCTGGGCGGTGTTGGTGGATTCACCCAGGACATAGGGGTCGGCGCCATCGGGATACTTGCTCCGCTGGTCCTCCCCCTGGAAATGGCCGCCGAAGTGGAACGGCATGAAGGCCACGCCTTCGCCCACCCGGTTGGTCACCATGGCCATGACCTTGACCTTGCCGCCTTCGGGCCCTTCGACCCAGACCTGCTCGCCATCCCGCACACCAAGGTTGTTGGCGTCACGCGGGTTGATTTCCACGAACATGTCCTGCTGCAGCTCGGCCAGCCAAGGGTTCGACCGCGTCTCGTCGCCGCCGCCTTCGTACTCGACCAGACGACCGGATGTCAGGACAATCGGGAAGTCCTTCGAAAAGTCGTTCTTCTGGATCGAGGCATAAAGCGTCGGCAGGCGGTACGCGTGCCGGTCCTCGTAGGTCGGATAGTCCGCGACCAGATCGCGCCGCGACGTGTAGAGCGGCTCGCGGTGCAGCGGCACCGGGTCGGGGAAGGTCCACACCACCGCACGGGCCTTGGCGTTGCCGAAGGGCGCACAGCCGTGCTTGATCGCGACACGCTGGATACCGCCCGAAAGGTCGGTCTTCCAATTGACGGCCGAAACCTTGTCGTTGAAATCCGACGGGAAGGGCGACATCGCCTGTTCCCCGACTTCCTCGGAAGATCCCTGCTCGCCATTCGGCTGCGCCAGGTTCTGGGCCTCGGCGGTGTCCTGCACCTCCTCGGTCTGGTCGCCCTCGGTCGCGTTTTGTGCTTCCTCGCCGTCGTCCTGGTTGCCGACCGACGCGTCCTCGTCGATACCCTCGACTCCCGCGACACGGCCCATGACACGCTTCTCTTCCTCGGTCAGGTCACTGTCCCAACCCAGGTCGACAAGCATCTGGTAGGTGAACTCGGGATACCCGTCCTGGATTTCCGACCCGACGCTGTAGACGCCCTCGGCCAGCAGGTTGTCGCCCTCGTACTCCACACCGAAACGGGCGCGGAAGGTCAGGCCACCCTCGGCCACCGACTTCGACATGTCATAGAGGTTCGGCGTCCCGGGATGCTTCATCTCCGGCGTGCCCCAGCTTGGCCACGGCAGACCGTAATAGTCGCCATCAGCCGGACCGCCCACCGCCTTCAGCGTGGTGCGGTCGAACGTGTGCTGGTTCTCCATGTGCGTCTTCAGCCGTTCGGGTGATTGACCCGTGTAGCCGATCGTCCACATGCCGCGGTTGATCTCGCGCAGCGTGTCCTCGATGTTCGGCGTCACGCCGTCATCCTCGATACCGATATTGCGGAACATCCGGTCGTGGAAACCGAACTTCTGCGCGAAAAGACCGATGATCTCGTGGTCCGACTTCGATTCGAACAGCGGATCGACAACCTTTTCCCGCCACTGGATCGAGCGGTTGGACGCGGTGACCGAGCCATAGGTCTCGAACTGCGTGCAGGCCGGCAGCAGGTAGACGCCGTCGGTCCGGTCATGCAGCACGGCCGAAACCGTCGGATACGGGTCGACCACGACCAGCATGTCCAGCTGCTCCATCGCCGTCTTCATCTCCGTCATCCGGGTCTGGCTGTTCGGCGCGTGGCCCCACAGAACCATGGCACGCACCTTGTTGGGGTTGTCCATGTTCTCGGGGTCTTCCAGAACGCCGTCGATCCAGCGGCTGACGGGGATGCCCGACAGGTTCTGCAGGCTGGTATCCTTGCCATCCTTGGTCTTGGTGGTGACGAACCGTCCGGCCAGCCATTCGGGATCTTCACCCCAAACACGGGCCCAGTGGCCCCAGGCGCCCGCCGACAGACCGTAATAGCCCGGCAGCGTGTGGCTCAGAACACCAAGGTCGGTCGCGCCCTGCACGTTGTCGTGGCCGCGGAAGATGTTGGTGCCGCCGCCGCTCGTGCCCATGTTGCCAAGGGCCAGCTGCAGGATGCAGTAGGCGCGGGTGTTGTTGTTGCCGTTGGTGTGCTGGGTGCCGCCCATGCACCAGATCACGGTGCCCGGACGGTTGTTGGCCAGGGTGCGCGCCACGCGCTCCAGCTGGCTGCCCGGCGTGCCGGTGACACGCTCGACTTCCTCGGGCGTCCACTTGGCGACTTCGTCCTTGATCTGGTCCATCCCCCAGACGCGGGTGCGGATGAACTCCTTGTCCTCCCAGCCGTTCTCGAAGATGTGCCACAGGATACCCCAGACCAGCGCCACGTCGGTACCCGGACGGAACCTGACATACTCGTCCGCGTGGGCGGCCGTGCGCGTAAAGCGCGGGTCGCACACGATCAGCGGTGCGTTGTTCTGTTCCTTGGCCTTCAGCACGTGCAGCAGGCTGACGGGGTGTGCTTCCGCCGGGTTGCCGCCGATGATGAAGATCGCCTGGGAATTGTGGATGTCGTTGTAGCTGTTGGTCATCGCGCCGTAGCCCCAGGTGTTTGCGACACCTGCAACCGTGGTCGAGTGACAGATACGGGCCTGGTGGTCCACGTTGTTCGTGCCCCAGTAGGCGGCGAACTTGCGGAACAGGTAGGCCTGTTCGTTGTTATGCTTGGCCGAGCCCAGCCAGTAGACGCTGTCCGGGCCGCTTTCGTCCCGGATCGACATCATGCCGTCGCCGATCTCGTTGATCGCCTGTTCCCAGCTGATGCGCTTCCACTCGCCGCCCTCTTTCTTCATCGGGTATTTCAGGCGGCGCTCGCCATGGGCGTGCTCGCGCACCGATGCGCCCTTGGCACAGTGGGCGCCCAGGTTGAACGGGCTGTCCCAGCCGGGCTCCTGGCCCACCCAGACGCCGTCGCTCACCTCGGCCACGACCGTGCAGCCGACCGAGCAGTGCGTGCAAACCGATTTCACCGTGTTGACCGCCGCGTTCGCCGCGGCCGCTGCGTTGGCCCGGGTGACAGTGCCCCCCGTCGCCCCGATGGCAGCCAGGCCACCGATGGCCAGGCCGGAACCGCGCAGGAACGCGCGGCGGTCGATGGTCTTTCCCCCGACCTCAGACAGGATACTTGTCCGCTGGGGGCGTCGCGCAACCCCGTTGGTCTTTTTCCTAAGCATGTTTCTCTCTCCTCCCGAGCTCTCCCGATTGGGATTGCTGGGTACTAAGGTTATCCACCGACAGTCGGGCGTCCCGCAACCAGTCGCCGGCAGGTCAAGTGATCACGTCCGGTTCGTCAGAACCGGGCGCTATCGAAGTATGCGCGCGTATGCGCGGTGTCCTGCATCTTGTCCGATGACAGGTCCGGTTCCGCCGCCTCGGCAGTGCCGGTGCCGGCTGCCGTTGCGACCGCGACCGCGGGCGCGCCCGCGGCGGCCATCTTCAGAAAATCGCGCCGGCTGTTGCCTTGCGTTTTCTCGCTCATGAGAGTCCTCCTCTCTGGTGAGGGCAGGTCACCCTGCCGGTTCATGCGGATCCCTCCGCGCTCATCCGGAAACCTTCGGTCTCGATCTCCATGAACACCCGGCCGACAGCGCCGACCGAGGCATAGAGAACCGAGTTCTTCGCAGCCTCCAAATCCGTGAAAAAATGCCCGGCCCAGGGGCCGATATGCGTGTTGAAGAAGGTCTTCTGATTGGCCAGCGTCGCGGGTTTGCCGAAGCGCCCGGTGATCAGCCCGCCCATCATCTCCATCAGCGACGCGATGTTGTCCTCGGGCTCATAGACGTTCTGCGCCCGGGTCATGCCCCGCGCCGCCATGTCCCGCCGCAGGCTCGCCAGCGGCTTTTCGTTCAGGAACCCGGTCAGGTAATAGCTGGCATAGGGCAAAAGCTCGCCCCGCCCCAGCCCGATGAACAGCGCGTTGAACTCCCGCTCCACCGCCTGCGGCCTGGTGTGCCTGGCGATGCGCGACAGCGCCGCGACAGCAACGCCAAGGTCGGTCTCGTTGTCGCCCGACAGCCCGGAAGTCTGCGCCAGAAGCGCCTCGGAGGGCGGCCCTGCCAGAAGCACGCCCAGAAAATCGTAGAGATCGGCACGCAGCCGGTCTTCCTCGGCAATCTGGGACCGGATGTCTGTCATCATGACCGCCTCCTGGTTGCTCATGTCGTGTTCTCGCTTGCATCGTCGAAGGTGAAGTGCATACGCCGGCGCGGCGGCGGCGCGTACGTGTCCGCCTCTGCCGCGGCAGGCTCGTAAGTGTAGCTGTAGACCGGCTCGGCCTCGGCCATCTCGACCGCTTTTGCGGTTTCGGCGCCGGGTTCCGGCGCGCCGGTTTCGTCTTCGGCCTCACCCTCGGCATCGCTCTCGGCCATGGCCGTCAGGGCCTCCGCCTCGCGGGCCAGCTTCTGCACATGGGTCAACATGCCCTTGCCCACCTGATAGGCGGTCTGCATGTTCTCGATCACCATCGCCTTGTCGGTGAAATCCTCGCCGTAATCCAGAAGCCCGTCGAGATTGGCCAGCGCCGGGTTCGTGCCCCAAAGCCGACGCAACGCCCAGCGGCGGATGCGGTCCGGCACGGCCTCGGCCATGAAGGCGCTGAAATCGTCGCCCTTGTCCAACGTGTCCGGATCGGGCAGGCCCAGCAGCTCCAGCACCTCGGCGTCGCTCTTTTCCTCCAGCGACGCGCGCGCCTCGACCCGCTTCGCCTCTTCGCGCGCCCGACTCTCGGCGGCATCCTCCGCCGCCACCCGCGCCTTGCGGCGCGACCAGAAATCCTCGCGTGCGCTCATTGCATCCGCCCTTTCCGCCGCAGCGTGGGCGAGCGGTAGATGTCGCGCTGCTGCACGATACGCGGGTCACCGATCCCGTCCACATGCGCGTCTACCTTGACCTTGTCGCGGCGGCGTTTCTTGAATTCTTCCTCGACATGGTAGGTCTCGACGAAATCCCGGACCCAGGCGATCAGGCCTTCGGGCATCGGGATCTTCTCCACGATATCCTCGCCATTGTCCTCGTAATCCTGCGCCTCATAGGGCGAGGCCGTCACCAGCACTGCCTCCATCGGACAATCACCGCCCGTCTTGCGAAAGACCGCGTAAACCGAGGGGACCTGTGCCGACAGGCCGTGCAGATAGCTTTCGGTCTCGGCACCGTGCAGCTCAAGCGTCATGGTCGCCGCGTGGTATTCGGTGATATCGCCTTCCTCGCGCAGCACGCGCCACGCGGCGGGGCCGGCCCCGGGCAGGACGGCAACCGCCCTCCACGCCCACGCAGCCCAGCGCGTCACGCCCGGCGTGCGGCGCATGACGATCCCCAAAGGCATAGTGGCGTACATGTCCGGATTGTGGATCATGTGTGGCTGGTATCCTCCCGATAACTTATCCTGAGCCAACTGCACCGGCGTCTCAAAGAAAAAAAGCATGCAATTGTGGACGGAGCGCAAATCTGGACAATTTGGGTAGCCACGGACAGGATTCGAAAGAACGACGGACAGAATGTCCGGACAAGAAAAATGGTCGGGTTTCCCGCTTGCAACGGCGTCGCGAAGGGCAGAAGAATCGAAGGCCAGACGCCCCCTATTCCTGACCATGCTTGTCGGGAAAAGCGGCGCGAGGCCCGTGCAGGTTCACGAGGAGGGACCCGCATTGCAATCCATAAGCTCGTCGTGCGGCGTCGTCTCGCGGCCAGCCAGTGAAAGCCGGGGCAAACAATGACTAAGCAATTGATTCTGTGCAATTGTGCGGGCTCGCAAGAGATCGACAAGGACGCGCTCGAAGCGGCCACCGGCCTCACCTGCAGCGCGGTGCATTCCGGCCTCTGCACCACCCAGACCGACGCCACGGCACAGGCCATCGCGTCGGGCGACTCCGTCCTCTGCTGTCGCCAGGAACAGCGCCTCTTTGCGGAACTGGCCGCCGAACTGGACATGCCCGCGCCGCCCGTCACCGACCTGCGCGACAGGGCCGGATGGTCCGACGACCCCGCCGGCAAACTACCCAAAATGGCCGCCCTTCTGGCCGAGGCCACCTTGGACGTGCCCTCGGGCAAATCCGTCGACGTCATGTCCGAAGGCCTGTGCCTGATCATCGGCCCCTCCGGCACCGTTCTGCCCGCCGCCGACAAGCTCAAGGATATCCTCGGCGTGACCGCCCTGCTGACAGACGACGCGGACGCGCCCGACCCTGCGGGCTATGACGTCATTCGCGGCACCCTGAAACGCGCCATCGGCGCATTGGGCGGCTTCTCTGTCCAGATCGACGCGCTGCAACAGGTCGATCCCTCGGGCCGGGGCGCCTTGACATGGACCGCCCCACGGGACGGTGCGCGCACCGAATGCGACGTCATCCTCGACCTGACCGGCGGCACCCCGCTCTTTCCCGCCCCGCAAAAGCGCGAGGGCTACCTGCGCCCCGATCCCGGCAGCATGACGGCGGTGGCCGACGCGATACTCGAGGCCAGCCAGCTGATCGGCACCTTCGAAAAGCCGCTTTACGTCGCGGTCGAGCCGCTGATCTGCGCCCATTCCCGCGCCCAGCAGACCGGCTGCACCAACTGCCTGGATGTCTGCCCCACCGGCGCGATTTCCCCGGCAGGCGAGCATGTCACCGTCGACCCGATGATCTGCGCCGGCTGCGGCGCGTGCTCGGCGCTCTGCCCTTCCGGCGCCATCTCCTACGACGCGCCCTCGCCGGCCACGCTCTTCCGCCGCATCCAGACGCTGGCCTCGACCTTCCGCAAGGCCGGCGGCACCGCCCCGCGCCTCTTGGTCTGCGACGACAGCCACGGCCAGCAGATGATCAGCCTCGCCGCCCGCTATTCGCGCGGCCTGCCCGCCGACGTGATCCCGCTGGAAGTGCCCGCGCTCTCGGGCTTCGGCCATGCCGAGATGCTGGCGGCCCTCGCCTCGGGCTTTGCGGACGTGACGATCCTGCTGTCGCCCACCACCGAACGCGACGCGCTCGACCGCGAAATCCCGCTCGCCCGCGCCATCGCGGGCGAGAACCGCGTGACGCTCCTCGACGTGGCCGAGCCCGACGCGCTTTGCAACGCGCTCTACACCGACACGGCCCGCCCCGATCCGGTGGCCGAGCCCGTCCTGCCCATGGGCAGCCGCCGTCAGGTCACGCGCCTTGCCGCCAAGGCCCTGCACGGGGACGACACAGTCCTGCCCCTGCCCGACGACGCGCCCTATGGCGCCGTTCTGGTCGACACCGACGCCTGCACGCTCTGCCTTTCCTGCGTCTCGCTCTGCCCCTCCGGCGCGCTCGTGGAAAACCCCGACCGCCCCGAGTTGCGCTTCCAGGAAGACGCCTGCCTGCAATGCGGCCTCTGCGCCAATATCTGCCCTGAGGACGCCATCGGCTACGAGCCGCGCCTGAACCTGCGCGACGAAGCCATGGGCCAGGTCGTTCTGAACGAGGAAGAACCGGCCCAGTGCATCGAATGCGGTGTGCCCTTCGGCGTGAAATCCACCATCGACCGGATCACCGAGAAACTGGCGGGCAATCACTCCATGTTCGGCTCCGAGTCAGCCGCGCGGCTGATCCAGATGTGCGACGACTGCCGCGTGAAGGCGCAGTTCCATTCAAAGGACAACCCCTTCGCGGGCGGCGAGCGTCCGCAGGTGCGCACCACCGACGACTATTTCTCGAAACGCCGGGATCACTGATGCTCGATCGGCGCCCCGAGGTCGGCCGGCTTCACGCCGGCCACGTAGGCCAGGATCGCCTGCAAGTCGTCTATGGTGATCTCCATGGGCGCGATCGGCGACGGACGGTTGATCGGAAACGGCTCGGTCACGTCCTCGACCTGGGTAAAGGCCGGGTGCGGGTTGAGGATATAGAAGGTCTGAAAGCGCCGGTCCCAGTCCGCCATCGCCCGCAGCACGGCAAAACTGGGGGTCGAGGCCATGGCATTCATCCGCGTCGCCTCGCTCACCGCGTGGCACCGGGCGCAATGCGCCACCGACAGGTCATGCCCAAGCCCCGCATCCCCGTCGAAACTGACCTCGGCCACCTCCTGCGCGTCCTCCTTTGGCAGGCCGAACGGCGCCGCGCCCCCGACCTCGTAACTGGTTACCGTGCGCTGGCCGATCTCGGAGGTCAGCCAATCGGCAAAGCTCACCGCCCCTTCATGGCTGGGCGTGTTGATCTGCATCCGCCACTTGGCGTGCGGCCCGTCGAAGACGCGCGGCCCCTCGGCATCGGGCGCCAGCAGGATATCCGCGCCCTCGTCCAGGTCCACGATGTCGACCCTGACCCCGGTCTTCAGCGAAAAACGCGGCAACACATAGTCCAGAAGCCCGCTTTCGGTCAGCGCCGGTGGCGCCCCAAGGCGAAAATCCTCCGCTGCGCGGCCTTCTGCGGTGGACATCCCGAGACAGACCACCACAATCAGACCGAACAGGGTTAACATTTGCCCGCGCATGGCCCAAGCCTAGAAAGCACGCGGGCCGCGCGTCAACACTCTTGGAAAAAGGAGAGTAAAATGAGCGACGATTTCAACATGTCCATGCGCAAGTTCCTCAAGCAGGTCGGCGTGACCTCGCAGCAGGCCATCGAGGACGCCATGCGCAATACCGACGGCACCGAGGGCAAGACGTTCGAGGCCAAGGTCGTACTGACCGTGGACGGTCTCGATGTCGAACACGTGGTCACCGGCACGATCAAGGGCGGCTGAACGTGACGGCAACAAGGGAAAGCGTGCTCGCCGCGCTGAAAAACGTGAAAGACCCAGGCACGGGCGACGACATCGTGTCAGCGGGCGTGACCCGCGGGCTCAATGTCGAGGGCGGCACCGTCCGCTTCGTGCTCGAAATCGACCCCGCCAAGTCGAAAGCCTACGAGCCGATCCTGGCCGAGGCGCAGGAGGCCGTGCGCGGTGTAAGCGGCGTGACCGAGGTCTCCGCCGTGCTGACCGCCCATTCCGCCAAGGCGCCGCCGGACCTCAAGGCCAAGGCCAAACCCGCGGAACCGCAGGGCCCGCAACGCGTGCCCGGCGTCGACCACATCATCGCCATCGCCTCGGGCAAGGGCGGCGTGGGCAAGTCGACCGTGTCGGCCAATCTCGCCTGCGCGCTGGCCGCCGAGGGCCGCCGCGTCGGCCTTCTGGATGCCGATGTCTACGGCCCCTCCCAGCCCCGGATGCTGGGCGTCTCGGGCCGGCCCGCCTCGCCGGATGGCAAGACCATCCTGCCGATGCGCAATCACGGCGTCACCATGATGTCTCTGGGCCTGATGACCAACGAGGATCAGGCCGTGGTCTGGCGCGGCCCGATGCTGATGGGGGCGCTGCAGCAGATGCTGATGCAGGTGCAATGGGGCGCGCTCGACGTGCTGATCGTCGATCTGCCGCCCGGCACCGGCGACGTGCAGATGACGCTGGCGCAAAAGGCGCACGTGGACGGTGCCATCATCGTCTCCACGCCCCAGGACGTGGCGCTTCTGGATGCCCGCAAGGGGATCGACATGTTCAACCAGCTCAAGGTGCCGACCCTCGGCATGATCGAGAACATGTCGACGCATATCTGCTCCAATTGCGGGCACGAGGAACACGTCTTCGGCCATGGCGGCGTCGCCGCCGAGGCGCAGAAGATGGGTGTGCCCCTGCTGGCCGAGGTGCCCTTGCATATCGACATCCGCATGGCCTCGGACGGCGGCGCGCCCATCGTGGTGTCCAAGCCCGACGCGCCCCAGTCGCAGGCCTTCCGCGACATCGCGCGGGCGCTGGTGGCACAGGGCGTGGCATGACGCGCGACCCTGCCTTCCCGCCCCTGATGCAGGGCCACGCCGTGGACGCGGGCATCGACCCGTTCGAAAAGGCCTGCGCCATGGCGGCGCTCGGCTGCGACGCCGGCACCATCGTGCATAACGTGGGCGCCAACCGGCTGGCCGCGGCGCTGATCATGGCGCCCGAGGTGGCGCTGGAACAGGCGATGGCGATGCTGCCCACCTGCGGCGTCGGCTTTCAGAACGCGCTCGGCGCCATCGCCCCGCCCGAGGTGGCGGTGCACCTGGAATGGGCCGGGGGCCTGCGCGTCAACGGCGCTTCCTGCGGCCGCCTGCGCACGATGGCCGGCACGACCGACCCCGCCGCCATGCCGGGCTGGCTGGTGGTGGGGCTGGAATTGCCGTTGATGCTGACCGACGCCGTGCCGGGCGACGCCCCCGACCGCACCGCGCTTTACGAGGAAGGCTGCGCGGATGTGGATCCGGTCGCCCTGCTGGAAGGCTGGGCGCGTCACACGCTCGTGTGGATCACCCGCTGGGAAGACGAAGGCCCCCGCGCCCTGCATTCTGAATGGCGCGGCCTCGCCCACGGGATCGGCGAGGAGATCACCATCGACGGCCCCGACTCAACCAAATTGGCCGGCACCTTCATGGGCGTCGACGAAAACTTCGGAATGCTGCTGCGGACAGGGGGCGACACCCGCCTCATCCCGCTCAGCACCGTGCTGGAGACGGACACATGAAACTCGCCCGCGCCATCCATTTCGACGAAAGCGACACCCGCGTCTATCCCTCGCCCGCCCGCACCGGCGAATGGTGCATCTCGGGCGGGTTCGAGTTTTCCAACTGGTCCGAGGCCGACCTCTCGGGCAAACAGCGCCAGGCGTTCTCGAACGGCTGGCTGGGGCTGGAAACCTTCGGCCGCGTGACCTTCGTGGCCGTCACGCAGATCGAAGAGCCCGAACGCGCCGCCCTGACTGACGCGCTGGCGCAGCATTTCGTCTCGGTCTACGGCGCCCCCGACATCGACGCCGCCCGCCCGGTGGCCGCGGATGAAATCGCCCAGATGATCGAGATGTGCGACGACCACGACCCCAACACGCTCCTGACCGTCGCGCGCGAACTCACCGAGGCCGGCGTGCGCGAAACCTACCGCGCCATCGCCGCGCAGGATGCCGGGCTGGAACAGTTCGCCATCCACGGCAGCCTCGACGAGTGATGCGGCCAGGAACCTGAGGCGCACCCGGGGCCACCGTCTCCATCGCGCATCCAACCGAAGAAGACGCAGGGCGACGTCACTACTTTTTCTTGCTGAAAATACTCAATTCCCATCCGGCGGCAGCCTGAGGATCGCGCCGGGATTCAGGATGCCCTTCGGATCCAGCGCCGCCTTGATCGCGCGCATCGCCGCCAGTTTCGCCGGATCGCCATAGCGCTCCAGGTCATCGACCTTCAGCCGCCCGATCCCGTGCTCGGCCGACACCGATCCGTCCATCTCGTGCACCAGGTCATGCACCAGCCGCTTGATCGCGTCGCGCTGGCCCGTATAGCCGTCGCGCGCCTCGCCCTTGGGCGGAAACACGTTGTAATGCAGGTTTCCGTCGCCCAGATGCCCGAAGCAGTTGATCCGGAACGGGCCCAGCTCCTTCAGCGCCGCATTGCCCCCGTCGATGAAACCCGGCACCGCGCTCAGCGGCAGGGAAATGTCATGGCTGCCGATCGCGCCGATCCGCCTGTTCGCCTCGGGGATCGTCTCGCGCACCTCCCAGAATTCCTGCCGCTGCGCCTCGGACTGCGCGATCATCCCGTCGCTGACCAATCCCGCCTCCGCCGCCTCGACGAACAGCGCCTCCAGCGCCGCCGCCGGGTCCAGCCCCTTGGCCAACCCGATGTCGATCAACACGAACCACTCGGGCGGCTCGGCGAAGGGCAGGCGCATGTCCGGCATCGTCTCGGCTAGGAACTCCAGGCCCGCCCTGTGCATCAGCTCGAACGCCGAGACGCCCTCGCCCATGTGATCGCGCGCCATCGACAGCAGGCCCAGCGCCGCCTCGGGGCTGTCCACCACCATCAGCGCCGTCCCTTCCCCGGCGGGCTTGGGAAACAGCTTCAGCGCCGCCGCGGTGATCACCCCCAGCGTGCCTTCGGACCCGATCAGCAGGTTGCGCAGGTCATAGCCGGTGTTGTCCTTCCTCAGCCGCTTCAGCCCGTGCCAGATCGTGCCGTCCGGCAGCACCGCCTCCAGCCCCAGGCAGAGGTCCCGCGCATTGCCATAGCGCAGCACGTTTACCCCGCCCGCATTTGTGGCCAGGTTGCCGCCGATCCGCGCACTGCCCTTGGCGGCGAGAGACAACGGAAACAGCCGGTCCACCGCCTCCGCCTCGGCATGGATGTCCTGCAGGATCGCGCCCGCCTCGACCACCATCACGTTCTCCTCGGGCCAGACCCCGCGCACGGCCCGCATCCGCTCAAGGCTCAGCAGCACGGGGACCGGACCCTCGGGCGACAATTGCCCCCCGACCAGCCCGGTGCCGCCGCCATAGGGTACCAACGGCACTGACGCCTCGGCGCAGGCACGCACCACGGCCGCGGCCTCCTCGGTGCTGCCGGGTGCCACCAGCACGCCCGCCCGTCCCTTCCAGCGTCCGCGCGGCTCTTCCAGGTAGGACGGCATCACTTCGCGGAACGCCGCCTCTGGCAACGTGGCGCGCAGCTGCGCGATGAAGTCTTCTGTCACGGAATTCAATGTCATGCCCGGCTCCTAGGCTGCGGTTCCGCCAGCGTCAATCGAACAGCTTCAGCAGGCCGCGCTCCAGCTCGTCCTCCAGCGCATCCTTCGCCGCATCCTCCAGCGACTGGCCCTCCTGCCGCTCGATTCCCAGCTGCTTCTCGACCTCGCGCTCGATCTCGTCCCGCGCCTGCCGCTCCAGTTCCTTCTTCTCTTCCTTGAAGTTGAGGTCAATCGCCGCTTCCAGGTCCGGTGTGATCTTCGGGTTGGCCCACGGCCCCCGGATTTTCACCGGAATCGCCAGCCCGTCGCGGCTTCCCCCATCCAGCAGGCGCGGCGTGAAGAGATAGTCGATGTCCCGCGCCCCAAGCCCCACGCGCCCTTCGCCCGCGGCACTCGCCTGCGGCAGTTTCAGCGCCAGGTCGTCGTTGAACAGGTTGCCCTCGTCCATCGTGAACGTTGCGCTCAACGTATCGAACACCGTCGTGCCCCCAGTGCCGCTGCCCGACCGCATCAGCCGGTCCAGATCGAAGCCAGAGATCACGCCCCGCCCGGTCTTGAACGCGCCGCCGCCGCTCAGCGAATTCATGATCGCATGCACGCTTTCACCGACGCCCAGGAAATCCACCTCTCCATCGGCCTTCGCCTCGAAGCGCGAGATGTCCATCGCGTCATCCAGAAAAGTCTTCAGGTTGATCCCCGTGGCGATCATGTCGCCACCCACCGACAGGCCGGAACGGTTGTTCATCACGAATTGCCCGGTGATCAGCCCGTCATACGCCCGCACCTCGCGCAGCCCGAAGACCAGCCGCGAACGGTCCAGCGTCGCCAGTGTCCGAACCGTGCCCAGCTTGAAATCACCGAGGTCGATGCTGTCGGCGACCAGCGCGAACTCTCCGTTCACGGCCCCCAGGCCCGAGGCGTTGATCGGTGCCCTGGACCATCCGTCATCCGCCGCGCCACCACTGCCGCCGTTGCCAGTGGCGCCCCTGTTGCCGCTGCCCTTTCCGCCCCCGGCGTCGTCGGCGCTCAGCCCGGTCAGGTCCAGCGCCCCGGCGTTCAGTTGGACATTCAGGCGCGGCCTGTCCTCGCTCAGGTCCACGTCCGCAGCCCCGGTCAAGCGGTTGGCATCCAGCCCTAGCGCCGTGTTGCGCAGCGACAGCCGGTCGTCCTTGAACGTCAGGTCCGTCTTCAGCGTCGCGGCCCGGCCCAGCCCCTCGGGGATGTCCATCGGTCCCTGACCGATCAGTGTCATGAACTCCGACGTGCTCTCCAGGTCCGCGGTCAGCTTGCCCGCCACCTCCGGCGCCGCCCCCGCACGCCCGGCAAAGCTGGCCGTGCCTGCCTTGGTCGTAATCTGCGCCTGCACGTCGGACACGCCGCCATCTATGAAATGCCCCACGCGGTCCAGCGTGCCGGATATCTCCACCACCTCGCCGCCGGGGCGCAATGTCAGGTCGAAATCCGCCGCGCCGTCGTAATCCGGCCACCGCAAATCGAAATCCACGCCCGACTGGCGCACGGTGGTCCCGTCCACATCATCGACATACACCAAAGAGGCATTCTCGATCAGCGCCCGGTCCAGTGTCAGCGACAGCCGGTTCGACCGCGCCGGTGCCCCACCGCCGTCGCTCTGGCCCTGGCCCGACGGCGCCACGCCTTCGACGTTCAGCTCCCAGTTGACCCGGCCATCGCTGGCGCGGCGCAGGTTGATCTGCGGGCCCACCGCCTCCAGCCCCGTGATGCGGATATCGCCGCCGAACAACGCCTGCGGCTCGACCCCGATCTTCAGGCTTTGGGCCTGAAACATCGGCGTCTCGCCGGCCCAGTCCGCATTGGCGACCGTGACCGCGCCGGTGCTGACCCCGAGGATCGGCCAGAAACTGATCGTGGTCTCGCCGCTCATCGTCACCTGACGACCCGTCATGCGGCTCAGCTGGTCCGCCGCGATGCCCGCGATCCGCTCGCCCGGCAGGAAAAACACCGCCGCGACGACCAGAACCGCCGCCGCCAGCACGATCATGAAAAGGCGAATGAGCCACCGCATCCTGCTCTCCGTTCTTTTCCCTGCAGACTAGGCGCAGGCCTCGCGCCCAACAACAGCTTTTCCGCTTTATCGGTTGGGCTTTGAGGACTATATCGCGCCGCATGAGCACCAACCCACCCGATCTGCGCCCCGACCTCGCGCGCGCCCGCGTCACCGAGACGCCCCGCAAGGGCCAGCCGGTGATCGGCATGGTGTCGCTGGGCTGCCCAAAGGCGCTGGTCGACAGCGAACGCATCCTGACCCGCCTGCGGGCCGAGGGCTACGGCATCTCGCCCGACTATTCCGGGGCCGACGCGGTGATCGTGAACACCTGCGGCTTTCTCGACAGCGCCAAGGCCGAAAGCCTCGACGCCATCGGCGAGGCGCTTTCCGAGAACGGTCGCGTCATCGTCACCGGCTGCCTGGGGGCCGAGCCGGAGTACATCACCGGCACGCATCCCCGGGTTCTGGCCGTGACAGGCCCGCACCAGTATGAACAGGTGCTCGACGCGGTGCACACCGCCGTGCCGCCCAGCCCCGACCCCTTTATCGACCTTCTGCCCGAGGCGGGGGTGAAACTGACCCCCCGCCATTACAGTTACCTCAAGATTTCAGAGGGCTGTAACCACAAGTGCAAGTTCTGCATCATCCCCGACATGCGCGGACGCCTCGCCTCGCGCCCCGGCCACGCCATCCTGCGCGAGGCCGAGAAACTGGTCGGGAACGGCGTGCGCGAACTGCTGGTTATTTCCCAGGATACAAGCGCTTACGGGCTGGACCGCAAGTATGACGTGAACCCGTGGAAGGACGGCGACCTGCGCAGCCATATCGTCGATCTGTCCCGCGCGCTGGGGCAGCTCGGCGCGTGGGTCCGGCTGCATTACGTCTATCCATACCCCCATGTGCGCGAGCTCATCCCGCTTATGGCCGACCCGGAAAATGGCGTCCTGCCCTATCTCGACATCCCGTTCCAGCACGCCCACCCGGACGTCCTGAAACGCATGGCGCGCCCCGCCGCGGGGGCGAAAACCCTCGATGAAATCGCCGCCTGGCGCGCGATCTGCCCCGATCTGACGCTGCGGTCGACCTTCATCGTCGGCTATCCCGGCGAAACCGAGGCCGAATTCCAGACCCTGCTCGACTGGCTGGACGAGGCACGGCTCGACCGCGTCGGCTGCTTCAAATACGAGAATGTCGAGGGCGCCCGCTCGAACGACCTGCCCGACCACGTACCCGAAGAGGTCAAGCAGGACCGCTGGGATCGCTTCATGGAAAAGGCACAGGCCATTTCTGTGGATAAACTGGCCGCCAAGGTCGGATCCGTGCAAGACGTCATCGTCGACGATATCGACGAGGACCGCGTCGCCACCTGCCGCACCAAGGCGGATGCACCGGAAATCGACGGCTGTCTCTTCATCGACGAGCACACCGAGGGCCTGAACGTGGGCGAGATCGTCACCGTCGAGGTGGACGAGGCTGGCGAATACGACCTCTGGGGAAGGTGGATCCGAAATTAACCGGACACTATTTTGCGTTCAGCTTGTCAAATACCTCATAACCTTGTTTTGTCAGCGTAAAATCGCCGCTGAAGCCTTCGCTGATGAGCCTTTTGCGCTTCAGATCAGCCAAAGCTGATTGAGTCTCGACGCCGAGGCGTATGGATGTAAAATTAGGCGTTGATGATGCAACACTTTCCACATAGCTCTCAGTTCTAACTAAGTCTGAGGCGTCAAGTCCGCCTTGTTCCTTTTCACCAAGAGCCTTTATGATAGCTGTCTCAAATTGAGACATTTGACTTATCAACGCGTTGATTGG
Organism: Roseovarius atlanticus; assembly: GCF_019802205.1. Lineage (GTDB taxonomy): Bacteria > Pseudomonadota > Alphaproteobacteria > Rhodobacterales > Rhodobacteraceae > Roseovarius > Roseovarius atlanticus_A. Next base: position 659,673 of record NZ_JAHVHQ010000004.1, on the reverse strand, counting down.
ACCTCCATCAGTCAAAGACGTGGTTCCGCGTTCTCTTTCAGTCTCCAGCTCCTCAATTAATTGATCATCGTCCAATTCCTCAGCCTCCTGCTTGCGACGCGCAGCAGCTATCTGTCTTTTTTCGCGCGCGTCTTCCAACGCAGCTTTTGCGCTTTCCTCCTCAGCTGATTTTTTGAATTCTTCTATGCGGTGCTCGCGGGAAGAATCACCTTGCATTCGCTTGAGCCTCGACGATGGCGATCTGGCAAGCCACGCTCCGAACAACTTCAGCCATGGAGCGGCAAACGCTAGCCCAACGCCGACTAACAATGGCCACCAGAACAAGGAACATTCATCCGTGTTTTCGTCGAAAAACTTGAACTTTTCAGTTACCTTGACTTCCGCGAATACGAGATAGAACAAAGGCTTCCAGTTGTAGATTACGAATACGATGGCTACAGAACCCAAGAAAGGGCTCCGAATGCGATCGTCCCAAGCCTTTGCGAGGTCCTTTAAGAATTCCGTCATTGATCAATCCATTATTAAAATCTGCGATATGATAGGAAAAACCCAAGCCTAAGCAAACAGAAGCAAAACAAAACAATTGAGTTCGTAGGCTCCAAAATAATCAAGATGAACGAAGCCGGCGAATACGACCTCTGGGGTCAAATCGCAAAAAGCTGAGGCACCCCGCCATGCCGCTGGAAAAGATCGACGACAACATCTGGCTGGCCGAGGGCGGGATCGTCAGCTTCTACGGCCTGCCCTATCCTACCCGCAGCATCATCATCCGCCTGCCGGGCGGCGACCTCTGGGTCTGGTCGCCGGTCGCGCTGACCGATGCGCTGCGGCAGGCGGTCGATGCGCTCGGGCCCGTGGCGCATCTCCTCAGTCCCAATCCGATCCATCATCTCTACCTGTCGGACTGGCAGCGGGCCTTTCCCGACGCCGCGCTCTGGGGTCCGCCGGGCACGATCGCCAAGCGCCCCGACCTTGCCTTCACCGGCGCGCTGGGCGACACCCCGCCGCCCGCCTGGGACGGGGTGATCGACCAATGGCACCTGCAGATCGGGCGCCGCTTCAGCGAGGTCGTCTTCTTCCACCGTCCGTCCCGCACCGCCATCCTGACCGACACCAGCGAGGCGTTCGACCACGACTTCCTGCATCGCCACTGGTCGCGCTGGCAACGCGGAATCGCCCGGCTTCTCGGCATCACCGAGGATCCGGGGCGCGCGCCCCTCGACCTGCGCCTGCTCAGCCTGCCGCGCCGCGCCGCGCTGCGCAACCGGGTCCAACAGCTGATCCACAGCGCGCCGCAACGCGTCATCATGGCCCATGGCGCGTGGCAACGCACGGACGGCGCGGCCTGGCTCGCCCGGTCTTTCAGCTGGCTGGGTGTCACCCCGCCCGGTTGAGGCCGGCCAATGACGCACGCGTGTCCGTCACGGGTTTCCACCCGGGGATGACGCCCCCGTGAAATTCTGAAATATTTCAACATTCACAGATATTTACACCAATCCGTGCGCTCACGGGCCTGTCAGTTGATTGTCACATCGGTCCGCCGCAGCTTGGCCGCACCAACGCAACCCACACCTGACAAGGACCCCCGACCATGACCTCCCTCACCACCGAGACCCCCCGCACCCTGCCCGCCATTTCCGTCGACACGGCGCTGCTCATCCTGCTCTCCGGCGCCGCCGGCACCGTGGCCTTCGACCTCTTCGGCCAGGCACTTTCACCGATCCTCGGCTTTGCCAACCTCGCCCCCGTGGGCCTTGCCCGCAGCCTGCTGGGTTCGCTGGGCCTGCCCAATGCCGCGCCTTACGGCCACCTGATGCACCTCTTCTTCGTGGGCCTCCTGGCCTATCCCATCGGCTGGCTCTTCATCGCGCGCCCGGCGCTGGCCCGCATCCTTCCCGGTCTTCACTGGCTTCCTGCCTCGGCGCTCTACGGCGCGGCGCTCTGGGTCTTCGCCATCGGCGGCATCACCAGCATCGCCGGCCTGCCTTTCTTCCTGAACTTCACCGGCATCACCTGGGTGGCGCTGGTGGGCCACGTGATCTACGGCATTGCCGCAGCGTCAACCGCGGCCTATCTCGCGCGGCTTCAAGCCCGCTAACCCTTTGCGAAAAAAGCAAACAAGGGCCCGGCCGGGCCTTTGTTTCCATTTTGATTACGATGTTGTCACATAATTTTTGAACGAAGACCCCTGAAACTGAAACATAATCGAGACATCTCAGTGTCATGTTCGACACGAAACCGCAGGACACCCACAGGCCAAAGGACCGCGACATGTCCTACCCACGTTATACACGCGCCGAACGGATCGCCGATGGCACCGTCCATGTGCTCGGGGTTGGCAGCGCGCTGGTCGCATTCGCGATCCTGATCACCGCCAATGCCGGGCACCTGCCCGCGGGGCCGATGACCGCGGCCGTCGTCTACGGGCTCGCCATGATCCTGATGCTTTCGGCCTCGGCGGCCTATCACCTGGCCGCGCACACGTCCCTGCGCCCGGTTCTGCGCCGGATCGACCATGCCGCCATCTACGTCAAGATCGCGGGCACGATCACGCCGCTTGCCGTGCTGCTGAACACGCCTTTCGCCTATACCGTGCTGACGCTGGTGTGGTTCCTCGCGCTTTCGGGCGCGGTGCGGAAACTTCTGGCCGCGCGCGGAAAGATGAGCACGCACTGGCTGCCGCAGGTGGCGCTCGGCTGGCTGGGCCTGATCATCATCGTCCCGCTCTGGCCGTCACTGCCGGCCGACAGCCTGACACTGATCTTCGCGGGCGGCATCATCTATTCCGGCGCGGTCGTCTTCTATTGCTGGGACACGCTGAAATTCAGCAACGCCATCTGGCACGCCTGCGTCCTGATCGCCACCGCCTGCTGCTTTCTCGGGATCTCCGGCGCCATGGCAAAGAGCATCGCACCGCTCTAGCGCAGCGCCACAGCCGCGACGGCTCAGACCCGCAATCCCGCCTTCAGCGCGGCGAAAACCTCGCCGTTGCGGCACATGATCGGGGTCGCGTCCACCGGGGCCGTCTGCGCCGCCATCCAGGCCTCGCAGCCATCCGGATCGGAACAGCCCGTACACCGCAGAACCGCGTCGCACAGCGTTTCGGGATCCAGCTGACCGGCATAGACCTCTTCTTCCAGGTCCAGTCCCAGCGTACCGGCCATGCGGTCCACAAGCTCGGTATGACGTCTGATCGTTTTCGTCTGCGGCATGGCGCTCTCCTGTCGCGTGGGCGCCACCTTCCCTGCCGGCGTCATTGCCGCGTGTCGGGGCACCCTTGCCGCCGACACTGACCCAGCCCGCCCGAGTGCGCCTTGATCTGCATCAAGACTGTTCGAGCGCCTCCATGTACGTGCTGACACAATCCTGCACGTGCCGAAACCTGTCACCGCCCAGGTGCTTTCCGCCAAACCAGCGCGTGACCACGATCACGTGCTCGCGCAGGTCGGCCCGTTCCAGCATCCGCACGATCACCATGCCGGCCCCGGCCTCGCCATCGTCGGATTTCAGCGCGGTGCCATCGGCGTCCAGCATCGCCCAAGTGTTGTGCGTGGCCTTGGCGAATTTCTTGTCGCGCTTCAGTTCCTTGAGAAACGCGTCCACCGCCGCACGGTCCCGCGCCACGCCGCCCGACACGGCGTATTTCGACCCCCGGTCGGAAATCACGCCGGTCAGTTGCAGCATGTCACCCCGTCAGAGTTGCGAGTTCACGCGGCGCACGGTCTCGATCCGCTGCGCGTTGGGCGGGTGCGAGCCCAGGAAACGATTGCCCGGATCGGGAATGCGGGTGAAATACTCCGCACCGCGCACCGGGTTGTAGCCCGATTTCCTGGCGATGATCGTGCCCAGCGCATCGGCCTCCAGCTCGAACTCCTTGGAATAGCTGCGCGCGCCCACGGAAGCGCCCACATTGGTGGCTGCGTCCACCGTGCCCGTGCCGGCGCCAGCCAGCGTCGCCAGCCCACCCAGCAGGATGGCGCCCGCCGCGGCGCTCTGCTGCTGGCGCGGAATGTGCCGCCGGATATGGTGCGACGCCTCATGCGCAAAGATGAAGGCCAGTTCGTCCTCGTTGCGCACATCCGCGATCAGCGACGCGGTAAAGGCCAGGATCGGGCGCCCGCTGCGGTCCAGCGTCTGGAACGCGTTGGGCGGACGGCCCGGACGATCGTCCAGCACGACGTTGAAATCGCAGTTCACGTTGCCGCCGCGCGCCCGGCATTCGCGCTCGGCCACCGGCTCGACCCGCGCCACGACCTGCCGGAACCGCGACAGTTGCGCCCCCGAGGGCGCTTTGACCGATTGTTGCTGCTGGCCGGTCGGCCGGGGCTGCGGCGCGTCGCCGCCCGTGGTCGCGACCTCGCAACCCGCCAGGAAAACCGCACAAATCAGAACCTTCCACCGCATCTGTCTCACCTGCAATTGCTCTCGTTGCCCTAGTTTTAGCAGGCTTTGCGGCGAGGGCCAGTCCCCCTCGTGCGCACGCGCGATGCAAAGCCGATTGCGCTCGGGCAACCATGCGCTACTGTGGCCCCATGTTTTCGATAGAGCACGAATTCGACTCCACCGTTGTCACCCTCGTCGACGAGGGCAGTGTGCCCCTGCAGGAAGACATCACCATCAACGCGTTCGAGGAATGCGTGACCATCGAACAGCTTGATCCGCGCACCGACCGGGTACAGAAAGTGACGCTGTCCATGACCCAACTGCAGGATCTCGGCGCCGCATTGAACCTGCCCGAAGGGGTCTACAGCCTGTCGCGCGGGAAGAAATAGCCGGCCATTTCAGGCAGCGGTGCCGCGATGAAAGCCTCGCTATCGCATTGGCCTGACCGTCCCCGCCAAAAGGGTTGACGCCCGCACCGCGCCGCCCGACATATGCCCCAACAGATCAGACGCAACGAAAGCCCCCCATGCCCGATCCCAATCCTGCCGCGATGGAGTTCCTGCTGACGCGTCGCTCGCGCCCCGCCAAGACGCTGACCGGCCCGGCGCCCTCGCGGGATGAGCTGCTGCCGATCCTGCAGGCCGCCGCCCGCTCGCCCGATCACGGCAAGCTCGAGCCGTGGCGCTTCATCGTGCTGGATCGTGCCGCCATGCCCCGCCTTGCCGCCCTCGCCCGCGACCGCGGGGCCGCCCTGGGCAAGTCGGAAGAGGACATCGCCAAGGCCGCCAGGCAATACGAGGACGGCCAGCTTGCCGTCGCCGTGGTCGAGGTCCGCAAACCCTCCGACAAGATCCCCGCCATCGAACAGACCTATTCGGCCGGGGCCGTCTGCCTCGCGCTCCTGAACGCCGCTCTGGCCTCGGGCTGGGGCGCGAACTGGCTCACCGGCTGGGCCAGCCATGACCGGGACTTCGTGGCCCAGGGCCTCGGCCTTTCCGACAATGAAAGCGTCGCCGGCCTGGTCTTCCTCGGCACCGAAACCTCGGCCCCGCCGGACCGTCCGCGCCCGGATATCGACGCCATCACCACCTGGGTCACCGAATGATCTTCACCGCCTTCTTCAAGGCCCTGGGGCAGTTGGGCGATCCGCGCTTCCGCAAGGTTTTCTGGCTGGGCGTGGCGCTGTCGTTCCTGCTGCTCGTCGCCGTCACCGCCGCCTTCCTGATGTTCATCCAGTGGGCCACCGGCGACACCACGACCCTGCCCATCATCGGCGAGGTCAACTGGATCGACGACCTGCTCGGCTGGTCCGGCTTCTTCCTGATGCTGTTGATGTCGGTCTTCCTGATGGTGCCGGTGGCGTCGGCCATCACCTCGCTCTTCCTCGACACCGTCGCCCAGGCGGTCGAGGACCGGCACTATCCCAACCTGCCCACCGTCCCGCCGGTGCCCTTCTTCGACGGGCTGAAGGACAGCGTCAACTTCCTCGGCGTCATCATCGCGGCCAACCTCCTGGCCTTCATTCTCTACGCCCTCTTCCCGCCCGCCACCCCCTTCATCTTCTGGGGCGTGAACGGCTACCTGCTGGGAATGGAGTATTTTCAGCTGGCCGCCATGCGCCGCGTCGGCCGCGCCAACGCCAAGCTGCTGCGCAAGGAACATCGCGGCACGATCTGGGTGGCCGGCACCCTGATGGCCCTGCCCCTGTCGATCCCGCTGGTGAACCTCGTGATCCCGATCCTGGGCGCCGCGACTTTCACCCATATCTATCACCGCGTCGCAAAATCCTCTCCCTGAGGCGCCGGGCTGCTACTCCGCCGGCTGCGCGCCCACACCCTCGGGCGCATCCGCCGTTTCCCGGTCCTTCTGCAACAGATCGTACAGCACCGGCGTCAGGAACAAAGTCAGCACCGAGGCCGACATGAACCCGCCGATGATCACGATCCCGATGGAGAACCGGCTGGCCGCCCCCGCGCCCGTCGACAGCACCAGCGGCACCGCGCCCAGCACGGTCGACATCACCGTCATCAGGATGGGCCGCAGCCGCACCGCCGACGCCTCGATCACCGCGTCACGCACGTTGCGGCCCTCTTCGCGCAACTGGTTGGCGAATTCCACGATCAGGATGCCGTTCTTGGCCATCAGCCCGATCAGCATCACCATCCCTACCTGCGTGTAGATGTTGATCGCCTCGCCCAGCGCGAACAGCGTCAAGAGCGCCCCCGCCACGGCCAGCGGCACCGACAACAGGATCACCACCGGCTGAATGAAGCTCTCGAACTGCGCCGCCAGCACCAGGAACACGATCAACAGCGCCAGCGCGAATGTCAGCGCGATTCCCCCCGACGTCTCCTGGTAGCTTTCGGCCTGCCCGGAATAGCTGATCTGCATGGCCGACGGCATGTCCGCTGCAATCTCCTCGACCGTCGCGATGGCCGAGCCAAGGTCGACGCCCTCCGCCAGCGACGCGCTGATCTCGACAGAAGGCTGCCGGTTGTAGCGGTTGAAGGCCCTGACCGACGCGCGCCGCTCCAGCGTCACCAGCCCGTCCAGCGGCACCAGTTCGCCATTCCCGGCCCGCACGTTCACGCCCGTCAGATCCGCGATGTTGGTCCGCCGCGCGTCCGGCGCCTGCAGGATCACCGGGTATTGCCGGTCGCGCGAGATGAACTCCGTCACCTCCGCCGAGGCAAAGAACGTGCGCACCGCGTCCGAGATATCCCGCGCCTCGACCCCGATCTGGCGCGCCATGGCGCGGTTCACGCTGATATCGAACCCCGGCGTGTTGATCTCGTAATCCCGCCGCACCCCGGTCAGGTCCGGGCTGGCGCGCATCGCCTCTTCCATCTGGCGCGAGAACTCGGCGGCATCCTCGAAACTCGGCCCCGTCACGATCACTTCCAGCCCCGATCCGCTCCCGGCATCGAGGCCCGAAGGCGCGAAGGCACGCACGCTGGCGCGGGTAATCTTGGCGAACTCGGGCCGCAATTCGTTTAGAACATCGCGCGGCCCCATCTCGCGCTCGCCCCAGGGCGACATCACTGCCACCACGAAGGCGCGGCCCGCCTCGCCGTATTGGCCCACGATGGCGATGGTGTCCTCCACCACGCCCTCGTCTCGGTAAGGCGCGATCAGGTCCTCGACCTGGCTCACCGCAGTGTCGGTCAGCGGCAGGGCCGATCCCGGCGGCGCCTGGATCGAGACAAAGAATATCCCCCGGTCCGATGCCGGCGTCAGCTGCGACGGCAATTGCTGGTAGAGCGTCCAGGACATTCCCGTCAGCACCGCCGCCACGGCCAGCACCACCAGCGGCGCGTTTATCGCCCGCGTCAACAGCTTGCGATACCCCTCCGATGTGCTTTGCGTCACCCGCTTCACGGCCCGCGCGAACCAGCTGTCGTTCATGCCCTTCTTCAACAGCTTGCTGGCAATGACCGGGCACAGCGTCAGCGCCACGAAGGTCGACAGCGCAACGGCAATGGCCAGCGTCACCCCGAATTCCCGGAACAACTTGCCCAGTTCCCCCTCCAGCAGCGACAGCGGCACAAAGACCGAGATCAGCACCGCCGAGGTCGACACCACGGCAAAGAACACCTGGTTCGCGCCCGTGCGCGCAGCCTCCTTTGGGTCCTCGCCTTCCTCGACCTTGCGCTCGATATTCTCCAGTACCACGATGGCGTCATCGACCACCAGCCCGATGGCCAGGATCAGCGCGAAAAGCGTCAGGATGTTGATCGAAAACCCGGCCAGCGCGATCCCCGCACAGGCGCCCAACAGCGCGATGGGGATGGTCACGGCGGGTATCACTGTCGTGCGGATAGAGGTCAGGAACACGTAGATCACCGCCACCACGATCCCCACGGCGATGGCCAGCGTGGTCAAGACCTGCCGGATCGAATTCTCGATGAAATCCGCGTCGTCCGAGGTGATCTGCAATTCCGTGCCGCCCGGCAGGTCCGCCGCGATCCGCTCCACCTCCTCGCTGACCGCCGCCGAGATCGACAACGTGTTGGCCGAGGATTGCCGCAGTACGCCCAACCCCAGCGCCGTCTCGCCATTGGCGCGGAATTCGCTGTCGTCGCTTTCGACCCCCAGCTCGATCCGCGTCACGTCGCCCAAAAGGACGCGGCCATTCTCGTCCGAGCGCACGATCAGGTCCTCGAACGCCTCCACGCTCGACAGCCGTGTCTCGGTGCGCAACAGGTACGTCCGCGCCTCGTTCTCGATCGTCCCCGCCGGCAGTTCCAGGTTGTTGGCCCGCAACGCATCGGCAATCTCGTTCGCGGTCACGCCCCGCGCCGCCATCGCCTGCGGGTCCAGCCAGACCCGCATCGCATAGGCCCGGTCGCCGTAGATCTGCACCGCCGCCACGCCGCTCAGTGTTTCCAGCCGGTCGGTGATGAACCTGTCGGCATAATCCGTCAGTTCCGAGGCCGACAGGGTCTCGGACGTCAGGGTCATCCACAGGATGGGGTCGCCCTGGCTGTCGTTCTTTTCCACCTGAGGCTCTTCGGCCTCTTCGGGCAGGTCGCCCGCCACGCCCTCGACCGCCGCGCGCACATCCGCCGCCGCCTGGTCGATATCCCGGCCCTGGCGAAAGGTGATGACCGTGCGCAATCCGCCCAGCTCGGATTCGGTGTTCATGCTGTCGATGCCCGACACGGTCGACAACGCGCCTTCGATCACCGTGGCCAACTCGCTGTCCACCACGCCGGGACCGGCCCCGATATAGGGCACGCTGACCGTGACCTCCGCGGTGGTGGTGTCGGGCAATTCGCGCACCGGCATCCGGGTCAGCCCGGCAATGCCCACCACGATGATCAGGATCGACATGACCGTGGCCAGCACGGGCCGCTTGATGCACAGGTCGGGCAGAGTCATTGCGTGTTGGCCTCTGCGTCTCCCTGCGATGCGGCCTCGCCGCTTTCATCAACCTCCTCGACCACCTCGACCGAGGCCCCGTCCGTCAGGTTGTCCCAGCCCGCGACGACAACGCGGTCCTCAAGATCCAGCCCCTCGCGCACCTCCGTCATCGCGCCCAGCGACTGCCCCGGCTCGATCTCGGTGCGCACGGCGGCCCCGTCCGCGACGGTGTAGACATAGCTTGCCAGCCCCTCGCTGATGATCGCGTCATCGGCAATGGCCAACCCCTCGTAAGTGTCCAGCACAATCTCGGCATCGGCGAACATGCCGCCCACCAGCCGCCCATCGGCATTGTCGATCTCGGCCCGGATGTTGAAGCTGCGCGTCTCCAGGTTCACTTCCGGCGCGCGCACCGTCACTTCGCCCGCGAATTCAGCCTGCGGATAGGCCGGCGTATGCACGTTGACGGCCTGCCCCACCCCAATCCGGTCGAAATACCGCTCGGGCAGCGAGACCGTCAGTTCCATCGTCGAGATGTCCGACAACCGCGTCACGGCCATGCCCTCGCCCAGGAACGTGCCCGTGTCGATATCGATCAGGCCCAGCACCCCGTCGAACGGCGCCACCAGCGTGTGGTCCTCCAGGTCGGCGCGCGCCATCATCAGCGCAGCTTCCGCCCGGCGATAGGCCGCCCGCGCCTCTTCCAGACGCGCCTCGGCCGCGGCATTGCTGTCGGTCAATTCCTCGACCCGGCGAAATGCGTCCTCCGCCTCGGCAAAGGTCGCCTCGGCCTCGGCCAGCGCCGCGCGGGCCGCCCGGTCGTCGAGTTGCACGATAATCTCGCCCTCGGTGACCTCTTCGCCCGACGAAACCGGCACGCCCGTCACCCGCCCCGCCGCCGCCGGGACCAGCTCGACCGAGCGCACCGGAATCAGCGTCCCGACCCCGCTCACCCGGTCCTCGATCTGCCGCGTCTCGGGCCGAGTCAGCTCCACGCGCATGGCGGGCGGCGCCGACGCGGCCTCGCCCGATCCGCCCTGCGACAGGATCTCCTGCGTGCCCCAAAGCCCCGCGGCCGCACAGGCGGCCACGACGCAAAGGCCGATCAAGACCCTGAAAACCTTACTCAAATCAACCACCTCCAAACGGCCACACGCCGATACCGGGCACCGCGCCAAAGCACGGCACCGTCCGATCGGGTTAGTTTGCGGAAATAGGGCAGCCCGGCCCAAGGAACAGGCCACGGGTCACTCGGTCACGGGCGAATGCGGCCGCCATGGCATCACAAAACCGCGAGGTGTCGTCTTCGTAGGGTGGGCGAAAGCCCACGCGCCACCCCCAAGCGCGCCACGCTCACGCCAGCGACGTCACCCACAGGATCGTCGCATCCTCGTCGCTGACCGACACCACGTTATGGCCCATCGTGGCATCGTAATAGGCGCTGTCGCCCCGGCGCATCTCGATGGGTTCGTAGAACTCGGTGTAGAGCCGCACAACCCCGGTCAGGACGTACATGAACTCCTCGCCGTCATGACGCACCCAGCCGTCGAACTCCTCGACCGACCGGGCCCGGATGCGGGCGCGATAGGGCAGCATCCGCTTCTTCAGCAGCGCCTCGCCCAGCAGCTCATGCTCATAGGTCGTGGTGGCCTGCGCCGTGCCCTGCCCGGCCCGTGTCACCGCCATCCGCCCGCTCACCTGCTCGCGCTGCGGCGGCGTGAACAGCTGGGGAATGGAAATCTCCAACCCCACCGCCAGCTTTTTCAACGCCTCATAAGTCGGCGACATCACCCCGTTCTCGATCTTCGACAGGGTGGACCGCGCCAGCCCCGCCTGCCGCGCGGCCTGTTCCAGGGTCCAACCCCGCGACTTGCGCAATCCGCGCACCCGTTCGGCCAGGTTCAGCGGCTGGGCCGCTTCCTCTTCCCCGCTTTCGCGGGCCAGCCTGATAAGGCTCACGGGCGATCTGTCTTCCATGTCCTACGCTATACGCAGCGCCGCTGTGGCTTGCAACTTCGCCGTGGCGGTCCTAATCCTCCGCTCCATGCGCTCCCAGACCGACACCACCGCGTTTCCGCCCTGCCCCGCGCCGTTCAACCTCGCGGCCCATGTGCTGCGCCACGCGGACGACCTGCCCGACAAGGTGGCGCTCGCCATCCTCGGGCTCTCGGGGTCGGAACGCTACAGCTTCGCGCGCCTGAAATCCGCCGTCCTCGGTACCGGCGCGGGCCTGCTGGAACACGGCCTTAAACCCGGCGACCGTGTGCTCATGCGCCTCGGCAACACCGTCGACTTCCCCATCGCTTATCTCGGCGCCATCGCCGTTGGCCTCGTGCCGATCCCCACCTCCTCGCAACTGACCGAGCGCGAGGTCGCGGGCATCCTCAAGACCACGGAACCGAAAGTCATCCTGCGCGGCGAGGGAATTCCCTGCCCCGAGACGGATATCCCGGTCATCGGCACCGATGCCCTGCGCGCCATGCACGACAACGCCCCGGCCGCGTTCGACATGGGCGACCCGGACCGGCTGGCCTATATCATCTACACCTCCGGCACCTCCGGCACGCCGCGCGCGGTGATGCACGCCCACCGCGCGATCTGGGCGCGGCAGATGATGGTCGACGGCTGGTACGGCCTCACCGAACAGGACCGCCTGATGCACGCCGGCGCCTTCAACTGGACCTACACGCTCGGCACCGGCCTGATGGATCCGTGGACGGCAGGCGCCACCGCGCTGATCCCCGCCACCTCAGTCACGCCCGACCAACTGCCCCTGCTGATGAAACGCCACGACGCGACCATCTTCGCTGCCGCCCCCGGCGTCTTTCGCAAGTTCGTCACCCCCGGCAAAACGCTCGACCTGCCGAAACTCCGCCACGGCCTGACCGCCGGCGAAAAGCTCTCGGCCACCATCGACGCCCACTGGCGCGAAGCCACCGGCACGCCGCTTTTCGAGGCCTACGGCATGTCCGAATGCTCCACCTTCATCTCCGGCTGCCCCGCTCACCCCGCCGCGCCCGGCACGCTGGGCCGCCCCCAGCCAGGCCGCACCGTGGCGCTGATCGGCCCGGACGGCCCCGTCCCGGTGGGCGAGGAAGGCACCATCGCCATCCACCGTTCCGACCCCGGCCTGATGCTGGGCTACCTCAATGAACCCGACGAGACCGCTGCCCGCTTTCAGGGCGACTGGTTCCTCACCGGCGACCAGGGCGTGATGTCTCCCGAGGGCGACATCACCTACCTCGGCCGCTCCGACGACATGATGAACGCCGGCGGCTTCCGCGTGTCGCCGATGGAGGTCGAGGCGGTCCTGAACGCCCATCCCGACATCACCCAATCCGCCGTGACCGAGATCGAGGTCAAACAGGACGCCCGCCTCATCATGGCCTTCTACACCGCCCCCGCCCCGGTTGCCGAGGACGCGCTCAAGGCCTATGTCGATGACAACCTTGCCGCCTACAAGCGCCCCCGTGGCTTCTTCCACCTCGATGCGCTGCCCACGGGCGCCAACGGAAAACTCCTGCGCCGCGCCCTGCGGCCGATCTACAAGGACCTGCATGGTCAAGCTTGACATCGTCTCCGACCCGATCTGCCCGTGGTGCTATATCGGCAAGGCCTGCCTCGACAAGGCGCTGGCCGAACGCCCCGGCCACCCGTTCGAGATCGAATGGCACCCGTTCCAATTGAACCCCGACATGCCGCCCGAAGGCATGGACCGGCGTGCGTACCTGGAAGCCAAATTCGGCGGCAAGGAGGGTGCCGTGCAGGCCTATGCCCCCATCGCCGAACGGGCCGAGGCCGAGGGGCTGACGATCAATTTCGACAAGATCACCCGCACGCCCAACACCATGGACGCCCACCGGCTGATCCACTGGGCGGGCATCGAGGGCCGCCAGATGGCCGTCGCCATGTCGCTCTTCCGCGCCTATTTCGAGGACGGGCGCGATATCGGCGACCACGAGGTTCTGGGCGATATCGCCGACAGCGCCGAGATGGACGCCGCCGTGGTCCAGAAACTGCTCGCCTCCGACGCCGATATCGAGGGCATCGCCGGCCGCGACAAGGCGTTCCGCGAGATGGGCGTGACCGGCGTGCCCTGCTTCATCGTCGCGGGCAAGCACGCCGTGCCGGGCTGTCAGGCTCCCGAGCTCTGGATCAAGGTCATCGACGAGATCGTCGAGAATCTCGAAAGCGGCGAAGACACCGCCATCTGAGCGCACCCCGCCTGTGGCATGACGCCCGGCACCCGCCTGCCCCCTTGCCATCGACGCCGCATCCCTGTTCCTTTGGGGTCGGCGACACCGATACGAGGGCTGACATGCGCGGATTGCGACTTCTCCTGCTTCTCTCGACCCTGCCCGCCATCATCATCGGCGGCACCGTCTTCTTCCATCTGGTCGAAGGCTGGAGCTGGCTCGACAGCTATTTCTTCACCGTCATCACCCTGTCCACCGTCGGCTACGGCAGCCTGGTTCCGGCCACGGCGGCGGGAAAGATCGGCACGACGATCTTCATCTTCGTGGGCCTGGGCGTCTTCGCCATCGCCGTGCAACAGATCGGCGCCTTCGCCATGCGCAAGCGCGAGGAACACACCGAATGGCTGGTGGGCAAGCTGCATCACGGCCCGCCGCGTCCCTCGGACGAAGAAGGCGCGCAAGCCAATATCGACCGCCGGCCCGGCGACTGAGGCACCTGTGCGAAAACGGCGGGACTTCTGTGCAAATCCCGCTCTGGCGCACATCCCGGCGCCATGATAGCGCCCGTGCATGACCGCCCCCACCGACCATCCCGCCACTGCCACCACGCCCGTCATGGGGCGGGCCGAATTCGTGGCGCTCATGGCGATGCTGGTGGCCACGGTCGCCTATTCCATCGACGCCATGCTGCCCGCCATGCCCGCCATCGGAACCGAACTGTCGCCGGACGCGCCCAACCGCGCCCAGCTGGTGATCGGCAGCTTCGTGCTGGGCCTCGGCTTCGGCACGTTCTTCGTCGGCGCGCTGTCGGATGCCTACGGGCGCAAGCGGGTCATCACCTACGGCGCGGGCGTGTATTGCGCGGGCGCGCTGCTGGCCCTTCTGGCCCCCACGCTGGAAACCGTGCTGGCCGCCCGCGTGCTTCAGGGCCTCGGCGCAGCGTCTGCGCGGGTCGTCGCCATGGCCATCATCCGCGACCTCTACAAGGGCCGCGAAATGGCCCGGCTGATGAGCTTCATCATGCTGGTCTTCACCCTCGTTCCGGCCATCGCCCCCATGGCCGGCGCCGGCATCATCAGCCTCTTCGAATGGCGCGGCATCTTCATCTCCTTCCTCGTCTTCTCGGGGATCAGCGTGGTCTGGATGGCCACCCGCCTGGTCGAGCCGCTGCCGCTGGAGCGCCGCGCCTCCTTCCGCCCGAAAAAGCTGCTCGCCGCCGCCGCCGAGGTCTTCCGCTATCCCATGGTGCGCCTCTCGATGGCGGTGCAGACGCTATGTTTTGCCATGCTCTTTTCCTCGGTCAGTTCGATCCAGCAGATCATGGACGTGACCTATGACCGGGCCGAGGAATTCCCGTTCTGGTTCGCCGCCATCGCCGCCGTCGCGGCCTTGGGCAGCGTGGTGAACGCCGCCTTGGTGATGCGCCTGGGCATGCGCCGCCTGATCCAGATGGCCCTGATGATCGAGGCCGGGCTGACCCTCGTCGTGCTCGCCACCTTCCTCGCGGGTTTCGGCAGCTTCCCGGTCTATTTCGTCTGGCAGGTCACGGTGTTCTTCCAGATCGGCCTGACCCTTGGCAATCTCAACGCCCTGGCACTGGAACCCCTGGGCCATATCGCCGGCATGGCCGCGTCGATCACGGCGGGCCTGGCCACGGTAGGCTCCATCCTTCTGGCCGTCCCGGTGGGCCTCGCCTTCAACGGCACGCCCCTGCCCCTGCTGATCGGTGTCGCGAGTTTTGCCAGCCTCGCACTCCTGCTCACACAGTTCATGCGCAAGCTCGACCGAGAGCAGAGCCCGCCGCACTGAGCGCCCGGAATTTAATCGGTATACTGTCGCATACCGTCTGGTCAAAACCGCAATCATGGTCTATGACGCGCGCAAGACTCACGCTTTGTCATGTCCTGATCGAAAGGTATTTCCGATGGCCGACACCTCCACTCCCGATATCATCTACACCAAGGTCGACGAGGCCCCCGAACTGGCCAGCGCGTCCCTCCTGCCCATCATCCAAAGCTTCGCCACCGCCGCCGACATCACCGTCGGCACCCGCGACATCTCGCTGGCGGGCCGCATCCTCGCCACCTTCCCCGATCACCTGACCGAGGATCAGCGCGTCTCCGACGACCTCGCCGCCCTGGGCGAACTGGTCAAGCAACCCGGCGCCAACGTCATCAAGCTGCCCAACATCTCGGCCTCCGTGCCGCAGCTCGTCGCCGCCGTGCGCGAACTTCAGGGCCAGGGCTACGCCATCCCCGACTATCCCGAGACGCCGGAAACCGACGCGGAAAAAGAGGTCCGCGCCCGCTATGACGCGATCAAGGGCTCGGCCGTGAACCCGGTGCTGCGCGAAGGCAACTCCGACCGCCGCGCCGCCGCGCCGGTCAAGAAATACGCGCAGAACAACCCGCACCGCATGGGCGACTGGTCCTCGGACAGCAAGACGCGCGTCGCCTCGATGGAGTCGGGCGACTTCTTCTCGAACGAGACATCCGCCACGCTCGACGGCGCCGCCACCGCCAAGATCGTGCTGGAAGGCGCCAATGGCGAAACCGTCCTCAAGGACGGCGTCAGCTACCCCGCCGGCACCGTCGTCGACGCCACCTACATGAGCGCCGCCGCGCTGGATGCCTTCCTTGCCGACGAAATCAAGAAGACCAAGGACGAAGGCGTGCTCTTCTCGATCCACCTCAAGGCCACCATGATGAAGGTCTCCGACCCCATCATCTTCGGCCATGCCGTCAAGGAATGGCTGAAGCCGGTGTTCGAGAAATACGGCGACCGGATGAAGGAGCTGGGCGTCAACCCCGCCTCCGGCATGGGCGACCTGCTGGAACGGGTCAAGGACGACGCCGAAATCATGGCCGCCATCGAGGATTGCCGCGCGGCGCGCCCGCCGATGTACATGGTCGACAGCGACCGCGGCATCACCAACCTGCACGTGCCCTCCGACGTCATCATCGACGCCTCGATGCCCGCCCTCATCCGCTCGGGCGGCAAGGGCTGGGGCCCGGACAACAAGGAACACGATGCCGTCTGCGTCATCCCCGACAGCTCCTACGCGCCGGTCTATGACGAGAGCATCAAGTTCTTCAAGGAAAACGGAAAACTCGACCCGGCCACTGCCGGCACGGTGCAGAACCTGGGCCTCATGGCGCAAAAGGCCGAGGAATACGGCTCCCACCCCACCACGTTCGAGATCCCCGAGGACGGCACCGTCAAGATGATCCTCGAAGACGGCACCGTGCTGCATTCGCACGAGGTCAAGAAAGGCGACATCTGGCGCTCCGCCTCCGCCCGCAAGGCGCCCATCGAGGACTGGGTCAACCTCGCCATCGAACGGCAGAAGGCCACCGGCTACCGCGCGATCTTCTGGCTGGACGAGACCCGCGCCCACGATGCCGAGCTGATCTCATTCGTGAAGCCGATCCTCGAGTCCAAAGGCGTCGCCGACAAGTTCGAGATCATGGCCCCGCGCGAGGCCACCCGCGCGTCTTTGGAAACCATCACCAAGGGCGAAAACACCATCGCCATCACCGGCAACGTCCTGCGCGACTACCTCACCGACCTCTTCCCGATCCTCGAACTGGCCACCTCGGCCAAGATGCTGTCGATCGTGAAGCTGATGAATGGCGGCGGCCTCTTCGAGACCGGCGCCGGCGGCTCCGCGCCCAAGCACGTGCAGCAGTTGCAGTCGGAAAACCACCTGCGCTGGGACAGCCTTGGCGAATTCTGCGCCCTGGGCGAAAGCTTCAAGTTCCTGGGCGAGACCAAGGACAACGCCCGCGCCCGCATCCTCGGCGAAACCATCGAGGAAGCCACCCAGGGCATCCTCGACCACAACCGCTCGCCCTCGCGCAAGGTCGGCGAGCCCGACAACCGCGACAGCCACTACTGGTTCGCCCGCTACTGGGCCGAGGCGCTGGCCGCCCAATCCGACGACCCCAAGCTGGCCGAGGAATTCGCGCCCATGGCCAAGGCGCTGGCCGAGAACGAGGACCAGATCGTCTCGGAACTCGCCGCGGCCCAGGGCAGCCCGGCGGATACCGGCGGCTACTACCACCCCGACGAAGGCCGTCTCGCCGCTGTGATGCGCCCCAGCCCCACGCTGAACGGCATCATCGGCAAGTAACCGGCACCACAGCAGAAAATCCAGGCCGCCCCGGCGCGACACCGGGGCGGCTTTTTCATGCAAGACCTGTTCAACCTTTGAACGACACGCCACCAAATCGGGCAGCGGCCCGTCCAAGAAGGGCATGACGGCGGGCTGACATGGAAGTTACGGGGTGCCTGCCCTATCTCACCCGGATGGACAGCACCGACCCGCCCACAGTTCCGCACTCCCCGCTCGAAGACGCCCAAGGCATCGCGCTTGGCGTCATCCTCTGCGGGGTCGGCATCCACATCCTGACCACCGTGGGCCTCATCACCGGGCAGACCGCCGGCGTGGCGGTGATTCTCAGCTACCTCACCGGCTGGTCCTTCGGGGTGGTGTTCTTCCTCATCAACCTGCCCTTCTACGCGCTGGCCTATGGCAAGCTCGGGCTGGAATTCACC
The DNA here is from genome assembly GCF_019802205.1 of Roseovarius atlanticus. Classification (GTDB taxonomy): domain Bacteria; phylum Pseudomonadota; class Alphaproteobacteria; order Rhodobacterales; family Rhodobacteraceae; genus Roseovarius; species Roseovarius atlanticus_A. The sequence continues at coordinate 641,674 of NZ_JAHVHQ010000004.1, read as the reverse complement.
GTGAAGTCACTTGTCTCGGTCGGCCTGCTGTCCGTCGTCACCGACCTCCTGCCGCTCGGCTTCACCATCGACCACCTGCACCCCGCCCTCGGCGCGGTCATCTTCGGCGCGACCGTGGGCATGGGCCTTCTGGCCATGTTCCGGCACAAAAGCTCGCTCGGCGGGCTCGGCGTCGTGGCCTTCTGGGTGCAGGAGAAGACAGGCTTCCGCGCGGGCTACGTGCAGTTGATGACCGACGCGGTGATCTTCACCGTCGCCGCCCTCCTCTTCCCGCTCAGCGTGGTGGGCTGGTCGCTATTGGGCGCGCTTGTGCTCAACCTCGTGATCACCTTCAACCACAACCGCAAGCGCTACATCGCGAACTGACCCGCGCGACGCACGCCGACATGGGCGCGCGCGACCGTAGGGCGGGGTTTCACCCCGCCATGGCTTTCCCGATGCCGGAACAGACCTCGGCCTGCGCACCACATGGGTGGTCCTCGTAGGGTGGGTGAAAACCCACGCGCCTCCGGACCGGGGCCCTACGACCCACGCCCATGCGTCTTGGCGTACATCTCCGCGATCATCCGGCTGGCCGTCTTCTCGAACGCAAAGGGCAGCACCGCATGCACCAACGCGCAGAACCCGGCAGCAAATAGTTTAACACTGAACGATCCGGCGAACCGGGCATGTTCCACATAGGTTTCATCAACGCTATGGGGATGGGAAAGGAATAGACGCGCCAGCATGGAAGCCTCCTGTTGTTCAATTTCCAGCACCCTACCAGCACCCCGCCGAGACGTTTTCTCAATCTTTGACCAAATTGATTGTATATTGAGAAAATTTCCCACTATCACCTCAACATGTGGAAAATCGACGATCTCGACCGGAAAATCCTGCACGAACTGCAACGCGACGCATCCCTTGGCCTGGAAGAAATCGGCACCCGCGTCGGCCTCTCGCGCAACGCCTGCTGGCGCCGCATCAAGACGATGGAAGACGCCGGCATCATCCGCGCCCGCGTCACGCTCCTGGATGCCGCCAAGCTGAACCTCGGCCTCACCGTCTTCATCCAGGTCCGCGCCGCCCGGCATGACGCGCACTGGCTCGAAACCTTCGCCCGCGCCACCCGCGCCCTGCCGGAAATCCAGGGCGTCTACCGCATGACCGGCGATCTCGATTACCTGATCCGCGCCCGCGTGGCGGACATGGCCGATTACGACCGTCTCTACCAGACGCTTGTCGCCCGCGTACCGATGCGCGACGTCTCCGCCAGCTTCGTGATGGAGGAGATCAAGGACACCACGGCCCTGCCGCTTTAATTGCGGGCCCCCGACATGGTGCCGAAGAAATCGATGTCCTCCACCGTGATCACCCCACCCAGGATGATGTAGGCCGCAATCGCCCACAGCACGAAGGCCACGCCTGTCACGATGATGAACTTCTTGCGCAGGTGATGCTTCTCGGGCGAGCCTTTGTGCGTGCCATCCACGGTCGTGCCCGCCTCGCCCTGCGTCTGGATGCGGATCGGCAGGGCAATGAGGAACGTCATGAACCAGATCACCAGAAACAGAACGATACCCGACGCGATTCCCATCAGACCTGCTCCAGTTCCACGAGGCAGCCGTTGAAGTCCTTGGGATGCAGGAACAGCACCGGCTTGCCATGCGCGCCGATCTTGGGCTCGCCGCTGCC